>CAYHAO010000011.1:0-45108 GCA_964354665.1 uncultured Methanomassiliicoccaceae archaeon
CCCGAGGAACCGGTGATGGCCACTAGGTATCGCACGGCATCTCACATCCCGCTCGCGATATTTTTAAATTGCTCAGGCTCGAGGAGCTATGGCCATATGCCCCTGGGTCCCAAAACACTTTTATATGGGCAGACAATTAGGCGCACAGTTGTCCGGTTGTTGAGAGAGTTACGCTCAACGCCAGAGGTAGATTCGAATGGTCACTGTCTATGACGTACCCGCCGAGCAGCTCATCGCCAAGGTGGCTGCCAAGCTGCGGGAGCTCGATACGATCAAGCCGCCAGAGTGGGCGGACTATGTGAAAACAGGGAGGCACACGGAGAAGGCCCCGGTCCAGAAGGACTGGTGGTACACCAGGTCCGCCTCCATACTGCGAAAGGTCGCCATTAAGGGCCCCATCGGGACCTCGAGGCTCGCCGAGGAGTACGGCGGGTACGCGGACCGTGGGTCTAGGCCCAACAAGGCGGTGAAGGGCTCCAGGAACATCGCCCGCAAGAGCATCATGCAGCTCGAGGCGTCGGGCCTGGTGGCCAAGAACAAGAACAAGGGGCGCATCGTCACTTCCAAGGGGCAGAAGCTCCTGGACGCTGCAGCCAAGGAGGTCGCGGACGCGGCCGGCAAGTGAGCGTGAGAACATGGAGGACGCTGAGCTGGAGGAACTGCGGCGCCGCAAGATGGCGGAGCTGCAGAGGCATCAAGAGGCCCAGGTGATGGCGCAGGAGCAACAGCACCAGGTCGATCAGCAGCGTCAGATGATCATGCGCCAGATCCTTACCCCACCGGCGAGGGACCGATTGGCCAACCTTAGGATGGCCTACCCGGACATCGCCCGCCTGGTAGAGGACCAGCTGATCACGCTGGTCCAATCAGGAAGGATCCAGCAGCAGGTCGACGACAACACGCTCAAGGAGATCCTCAGGCGAGTAGCGCCGAAGAAGAGGGAGATCAAGATCGAGAGAGTGTGACATTCATGACGAGGAACAAGCCCCCCGCGATGAAGACTAGGCTCAACCGCAAGGTGAAGCAGAACCGCCGCGTGCCGGCATGGGTCATGCTTCGGACCAACCGCACCTTCGTCCGCCACCCCCATAGGAGATCGTGGCGGCAGAACAAGCTGAAGGAGTGATGTGGCCATGGCGGAAGAGGTGCAGATATACACCATACCTTTGCTGGTCACTAAGTCCGCTCCCCGCACGAAGAGGGCGGAGAAGGCCATCAGCGAGATCAAGGAGTACGTGGCCAAGCACATGAAGGCCAAGCCCGAGGACATTTGGATGGACCAGGCGGTCAACGAGGCCATCTGGAGCAGGAGCATACAGAAGCCCCCCTCCAAGGTCAGGGTCAAGGCGGTCAAGTTCGAGGACGGCCTGGTCGAAGTATCCCTGCCGGAAGAGTGAGCAAGGCGTCACATGATAAGACTGAGCCACTACAACGGAAACCCTTACATCGGAGTGTACGCGGCCGCGAACGAGTTCTTAGCGTTCGTGCCCCGCGACGCCCCTGATTCTCTGGTCCGGGACATTACGGAGGCGCTGCAGGTCCAGGTGCACCACGGGACTCTTTCCTGCACCAACCTCATCGGCGCCTTGGTGTCCATGAACTCCTATGGGGCCGTCGTTTCGAACATGGCAACAAGCGCAGAGGTCGAGTACCTGTCCGGCTTCATCCCGGTCTTCAAGATCGAGGACCGGGTCAACGCCTCGGGCAACAACCTCCTGGTGAACGACTACGGCTGCGTGGCCAACCCCGACCTGAGCCGGAGGACGATCAAGAGCGTGGAAGAGACCTTGCAGGTGGAGGTGGTCCAAGCCAGCGTTGCCGATCACAAGACCGTCGGTTCGACCTGCGCCGTCACCAACAAGGGCGTGCTTTGCCATCCCTCCACCACCAAGGAGGAGATGGTCCTCCTCAAGGACGCGCTCAAAGTCCCCGCCGCCATCGGAACCCTGAACTACGGTGCCCCGCTAGTCGGAGCTTGCATAGTCGTTAATACCAAAGGGGCCGTGGTGGGTAACAAGTCGACGCCTATCGAGCTGGGAAGGGTGGAGGACGCCCTGGACCTCATCTGAGGCTCAGGGAGAGAACACCCAGAACTCGGAGTCTTGCGGCAGCTCCTCCCTCATGAAGTCTATGGAGTTGCCCACGCGCCGCACTTTGCGCTCGGGGAGGCCCTCGAGGAACGCATCGACCGGTTGAATGGAAAGGGAAAGGCCACCATAGCGGTAGTGCATCGGCACCGCCACCTTGGGAGAGATGTCCGCCACGGCCTCGCGCGCCTGTCTTCCGTCCAAGGTGAAAACGCCCCCCACGGGGACGAAGAGTATGTCCACTTTTCCGATGGATCTTAGCTGTTCGGGCGTCAAGGCTTGCCCCAGATCCCCGCAGTGGAGGAAAGAAACTCCGCCCAGCTCCAAACGGAACATCATCACCCGGCCTCGCTTGGCCCCGCCCACATCGTCATGCTCCGCCTCTATGCCCTTTATCTTTATTCCTTTGACCTCCCTGATGCCAGGCTCTTTGACCGTGGTGAACTGCCCCTTGAGCACCCGCACGCAGTTATGGTCGAAGTGATCATGGCTGATTAGCACCAGGTCCGGCCTGCAAGTGGGCGGGCGAAGCCCCAAGGACTTGCCATCATGAGGGTCGATCAGGACCGTGCCCTCGTTTCCTTGCACCTCGAAACAGGCATGGCCATGCCATGCGATTTTCATTCCCTTTACCCCTCCTGATATCGATTCAACGCGAGAACGCCGCCCCGCAGGACGGGCAGCGCACATCACCCTCACCGACCTCCTCATGGCAGCGCGGACAAATTACCACCTCGTCCCCCGCATGCCTCATGTCCCCGATCATCGGTTCGCTCGGGTTCTTGTGCTCCACCCGACTATCGTAGATATGGCTGACGCCTAGGGTGATGAGCAAGGCACCAGCGATGGCCAGTCCCCACCCCAATGCTACGCTCAGATAGGACAAGGCATATAGGGTCAAGGTCACAAGGTAGACCGCGACCCCCCCTGCCAGGAGCATCTTCCAATATCTAGAGATGAAGCTCCCATGCGGGACATATACCTCCACCACCTCCTCCCTTATTGGTTGAGGTTGGCTCAAGATGATGTCCGACGCCCTCAAGTTGACCTCGGCTGCAGCCTGTGCGCTCACCGGCTCCCCGATCATCGTCTCCACGAAATTCTTGACCTCCCTCTCCTCCTCAGGGATGGGAGGTGGGACGGCGACCACGCGCCTTTCGGGCCATTTATCGATCGTAGGCTTGGGCTCGGCGTCGATGACGATTTCCTCATGGGGCATCGTGGCTGGCACGGTCTCAGATGTCTGAGCTGATGGCTGCGCTTCCCTGGGGCTGCGCACGATGGTGGACTCGATCCTGCGGGAAACCTCATCATCCAAGATGATGGATTCCGTTGCCTTGTTCAGCTTCTCGAGGACTTGGACGTGCGATATCCATTCGTCCGACACGTCCCGGAACTCCCAGCCACAGAAGTCGCACTGGGCTGCCGAGGGCTTGTTGCGAAGGCCGCACCTCGGGCACTCCTTGAACCCAGTCTTCTTCTCCATCAGTCTCACTTAACTCTCGTCCCAGTTTATAATATTTCTTCCGTGGGCCTCAAGGAATGTACTGAATCGGTCAAGTCATGGTTCAAGCGGACGCTATCCGATGAGGTGAGTAATCAACGCCTGGCAGTGGCATTCAATAAAGAACATTTAAATAGAATGTTTTGGGATAGTGAAAGGCGTGAAGGTCCTGGTTCTGAGCGTCGATCGCGATAACGATTTCGGCGCCAAGGCGGGCTTGAACAGCCCATTCATCGGCCGACAGGAGAACCTGGACGCGGCGTTAGGTCTAGGTCTCAAGGACCCCGAGGACGCGGACATCAACACCATACTGGCGGCCATATCCATCTACGAGGAGATGGTCAAGAAGGGCATGGACGCGGAGGTCGCCACCATCTGCGGTGATGTGAAGGTCGGCTACGATTCGGACGTAGCCCTGGCCACCCAGCTCGAGAACGTCCTAGAGATGGTGAAGCCTGACCGGGTGGTCCTGGTGAGCGATGGCGCCGAGGACGAGTACATCTTCCCCATGGTGGCCTCGAGGGTGAAGGTGGACTCTGTGAAACGCGTTTTCGTCAAGCAGGCACCGACCGTGGAAGGGACCTACTACATATTGGTCAAGATGTTGAAGGACGACAAGGTGCGCAAGCGCCTCCTATTCCCCATCGGGCTGGTCTTCGCCATCCTCGGCATCTTCTCGCTATTGCCCAAGATTTTCGAGTATATGGAGACGCCCTCCTTCGACATCATCGCGGGCATGGGTCTTGGGTTCTTAGGCGTCGCCTTGGGCTTCTACCTGATGTTCTATGCCTACCACGTCGGCGAGCGGACGATGACGGCCCTCTCCAGGACGGCAAAGGCCGTAAAATCCGGAAGCCAAATGATCCCATTCACGGTCTTGACGATGATCTTTCTGATAGCTGGGATTGCCGCTGGATTGAACGCGGCCGAATCGGCGACCACCGACGACCTCACCCTGCAGGCTCTGCTCTTCATGGGTGGCACCCTATGGCTTTGGATGTTCGCCGCATTCTGCTATGCAGCGGGCAAGTTCGTGAACCTGTTCCTGGCGGATGGCAAGGTGCACTGGACCTACATCGTGACCATCCTATCCGTTTTCGCCATCGGGTTCATCACCCAAGGCGCAATAGACGCCACCATGTACTTCCTCGGCTACCAGAGCTATGACGAGCTCTTCCTGGGCTTGGAGATCCTCGCTGGATTCCTACTCGCTGGGTTCAGTGGTCTCCTGAACTCCAGCCTTCGCACCCAGCTCTCTCGCTCCGAGCAGAAGGAGGAGGCAGTGACCGAAAGCAAGGAGAGCATCAACTGAGGCGGGTCGATGAGGTTCGAGGAATGGGAGCCGATCTACGTCCGGATCCTCGACGATTTCGGTTTCTCGCGCACGGAGGATGAGAGGTCCGCGCGGATCCTAAACGGTCTTCTGTTTGGAAAGCATCTGTGCGATGAGCGATGCATCTCCCGACACATCGCTGAGGAGGTGACGATCTGCGGGGACGCGACCACACTTGAGCGCCAATTATCCTCCTTCGGATCGAGCGGGACGACGATCTCCGCCGACGGGGCTACCAAAGAGCTGATGGACGCAGGAATACGACCAGACATCATCGTCACTGATTTGGACGGGGACGTCGATGCGCAGCTCGAGGCCAATCGCCGTGGTTCTCTGGTGGTGGTGCACGCGCATGGAGACAACATTGCCGCGCTTGAGGAACACGTGCGGCGATTCGAAGGGTCAATCGCGGGAACGACGCAATCGAGACCCTTCGGGGCATTGCACAATTTTGGTGGGTTCACTGATGGCGACCGGGCAGTGATGCTTGCCCGTCATTTCGGAGCTAAGCGCATCCGGCTGCTCGGGTTCGACTTCAAGGAGCCAAGGCAGAAGGTAGGAAAGGAGAGGCCGATCAAGGTCAGAAAGCTGGAATGGGCCAGGGCTATGATCTTCGACCTTAACCCTCCTGGGACCTGTCTGTCGATTCCCTGATCCAATCCAAGTATGGCTGGAATCCATCGGAGATGTCGTATTTCACTATGCAAGGTAGTTCATAGGGATGTAACCTGGATATCTCCTTGGTCACCATTTCGAAGTCCACCGACCAGATTTTCAAGATCATGATGAACTCCTCGCTCCTCTCGATTCTTCCCTTCCAATGATAGATCGAGCGGGTTGGGAAGTAGTTCGCGCAAGCGGCGAGCCTCTTCTCGATCAAGGCTGACGCGATGGTATCTGCTGTCTTGAGATCGGGTACGGTAATGAGAACCGAGGCGAACATTCGTTCAACAAGCATCTCAGAGGCTTGAATAGTTTGGCCAATCATTGGTCCTTACCCTTTTGATCCGAAAAAATTATCAAATTTACGATTATCGCATCAATCCATCTGAAAATTGGCCAATGGATTTAATATTCGCACCTGGCGGAATTTATGATATGCTGGCTATGTATCTGGTCCCAGACAAGTTTTTTATAGCGACAAATGGTTATTCATTTCCAGTTTCCTCGCACTTGTAGCGAGGATGAGGAGGAAAGCTAATGGAAGGTGAAGGATCAAAGCCCCTTCCCCAAGAGAGCGCCTCAAAGGGTGGTTCGACCAAACTTATCGTCGCGATCGTCGTGGTGATATTGGTTGTAGCAGCCATTGCAGGAGCACTTTTGCTAATGGGAGGAGGAGAGACTACAGAAAATAAAGCCCCCACCGCTTCCGTAACCGTCTCTGACAACGAAGTACCCTTCGGTCAGACTATTACTTTTGATGGTTCTGGAAGCAGCGACTCTGATGGAACAATCGTCAAGTACATATGGTCATTTGGTGACGGTAAGGTAATGGAGACCGTTACCAACACAGTATCTTATGTGTATGGAATGCCTGGCCAGTACATGACGGTACTAACGGTCGTCGATGACAAGGGATTGACCGGCAGCAGCTGGAGCGCCGTTCCAACTGTTCTTGTGGCCAACCCAGTGCCCTCGACCATCACTAACGACACGAAGCCAAATGTCTTCGTTGCCGCGAGCAGTACCTTGATCGGCACCAACACTGCCGTCAATTTCGATGGCAACTCTTCGTTCGGATATGCGGCGGATTCTACGACACCTGGAGCCGGTGACAACATCCAGACGATGATCTGGAACTTTGGTGACGGAAGCGCCGTCGTCGCTGGTGTATATGACGATGTCGGCTTCGTTACCCACACATACCTAGGAAATGGGACCATATTCACCGCCACGCTCACAGTGGTTAGCACCCACGGCGCGGCCGCTACCTATGCGGTCACGATCGCGGTCAAGCCCAAGGGCGGCACAACCCCCGGAGGCATAACGAATCCGGAAACGTTCACTTACGCCACCATCGGTGAGCCTCAAAGCCTCGATCCCGCTTGGGACTACGAGAGCGCAGGTGGCCAGATTCTACAAAACGTCTATGAGATGTTGGTCTATTACGACGGACCTTCTGCGTCCACTCTGGTGCCAGTTCTAGCCACCGAGGTGCCGAGCTTGGCGAACGGGCTCATTTCCTCGAATGGTTTGCACTACACCTTCAACCTACGGGCCAACGTGAAGTTCCACGATGGATCCGCAATGACGGTCGACGACGTGATATACTCCATCGAGCGCGTCCTCGTCATGAACGATGCTGAGGGACCGGCCTGGATGCTGGCTCAGATCATGCTCCCAGGATACAGCGGTCTTGGGTCAAAGGTCAACTGGGATGATGTCAACGCCTCTATGACGAAAGTTGACGCCGACACCGTAACCTTCAACCTGATCACGCCCTACCCAGCGTTCCTCTTCATCATGGCTTATACCGTCGGAGCTGTCGTCTCGAAGAACTATGTCGAGGCACACGGTGGAATAGTCCCCAATGAGAAGAACGATTGGATGAACCGCCACGAAATGGGAACTGGGCCGTTCTACTTGAAGGAGTGGGCCCCGAACCAGTACGTGAAGATGCAGAGGTTCGACAACTATTGGGATGTTCCTGCAAAGCTCAAGTTTGTCGTCGTAAAGAAGGTCCAGGACCTTGGTACCCGCAAGATGCTCCTGTTCAACGGACAGGCCGACGGCATCTATGTCCCGGTAATGTTCAAGTCGGATGTGGAGAACAAGGATGGAGTGTACACAGAGGACATGCTGCCAACGTTCTCCTTGACGTTCTTCGGGTTCAACCAGGATATCGTTGATGGAGGGACCTTGGAAGTAGGTGACGTTCCAACGACTTTCTTCGCGGACCTCAACGTCAGGCAGGCCTTCACGCATGCCTTCGACTACAATAAGTATCTAGAGGTAGCCACTAAGAACACCGCGGTACAGCCTACTGGGCCAGTTCCTAATGGTATGTTCGGTTACGACCCGACGGTACCATTAGTCCTCTTCGACCTTGCCTTATCTGGAAAGTTCCTGAACGAGGCATTGGACACCAGGGATGGAGCTGCCGTAGGCAGCACCTATGCTGACAACGGCTTCAGCATCTGGCTGTACTACAACGCTGGTAACCTTGGCAGGCAGACGGGCTGCGAGATACTCAAGGCGAACCTTGAGCGCCTCAGCGAGAATGCAACTGCGGGCGTCTCCGGTAAGATCACGGTGAACGTTCAAGCCCTAGACTGGCCGACATATCTTGATGCAAGAGCCGACAGATGGCTGCCAGTCTTCTTCTTGGGATGGAACGTTGACTATCCGGACCCTGATGACTTCGTCAACCCATTCTGTCACCAGAACGGAAGCTTCCCGGTATTCCTTGGTCTGAAGAACCAGAGCCTGACCACGATGGTGGAGAAGGCGGCAATAGAGTTGAACTCGGTTGTCAGGGCGCAGATGTACTCGGATATCGCCTGGGCCTGCTACGATAACGCATACTATATCTATGCTAGCCAGCCCACCAACTTCGGTGTGCTGAGGACCTGGGTGCAGGGATACGAATACAACCCGACATGGTCAGACATACCGACTGTGTTCTACCCGCTGTATAAATCCAATACCCCGTAGTGGCCAAGTCACAAACCTTTTCCTTTTTTCATATTTTTCTTTTTGCATATGTTTAATCATGAGTAAGCGAAGCGTAGGTCAATGAACAATGCTGCGAATAGAAAAATCTGGGGAGTTACGAGGATGCTGGCATTAAAAAACATTTTATAGCAACAATCCTCTCTCCCAAAGTGGGTGACAAGGTCCAATGAAAATGAGAACGTTCATCATCAGGAGACTGCTCCTTCTCATCCCTGTTCTGATTGGAGTTTCCATTTTCGTTTTCATGCTAACGAGAATCGCTGGTAACCCTGCTGCCGCATATATTACCGAGAGGATGACGCCAGATCAGATAGCTGATATAGAGGCTAGGTATCATCTTGACGAGCCTTTGGTGGTCCAATATATCTATTGGTTACAGGGCATCTTGCATGGGGATTGGGGCTATTCTAAGGTGGCCAAACTTCCTGTCACGGATGCGATAAAAGAATTCTTTCCAGCTACGTTCGAGCTCACTTTTACCAGTATCATCATCGCAGTTGTGATCGGAATTGCATTGGGTACGATTTCCGCCGTGAGAAGGGATACTCCCACCGATCATGGCACCCGAGTTCTGGCTTTGGCTGGTGTTTGTCTGCCAGTCTTCATTCTTGCCCTCATACTCCAATTTACCTTCGCATATCAGTTGGGGTGGTTCCCGGTGACTGGAAGATTTGATGACCAGTTATACAACGATGTCTCCTTCCAAGATTATCGCATCACCGGTTTCCTGCTAGTCGATACCATCCTTCGCTTGGATTGGATCAGGTTTTATGACGCTGTCTGGCATCTGGTCCTTCCTGCAATTTGTCTGGCATTTGGTTCAATCGCCATCATCACAAGGATCATGAGAGGGAGCATGCTGGAGGTCGTCAACCAGGATTACATCAAGACGGCCAGGTCCAAAGGTCTTCCGGAGAAGGTGGTGGTGAAGAAACATGCTAGACGGAATGCATTGATTCCCACGGTCACGGTGATCGGCCTTGCCTTCGGGGGGCTTTTGGGAGGGGCGGTCCTAACCGAGACGATCTTCGCTTGGCCAGGCATGGGTCAATGGGCGGCCGCTGCCACCGTATACAATGATTGGGCCTCAATCTTGGGATTCACTCTGATAACTGCTCTTGTCTATGTGTTCGTCAACCTGATTGTTGACGTTATGTATGCCTACCTCGACCCAAGGGTCCGATTGGAGTGATAAGATGGCGAAGGCCAAAAAGGTGGAGGCGGCGTCCTCGAACGGCGGAACGTTCGAACAGGTCAAGATGTCCCTGAAACCCAGGCTCAGGGAAATGCGCTTCTCGCTATATCTAATGTCCAAGAGCCTTCTAGCCATGATCGGGCTGGTCATCGTGGTAGTCCTTGTGTGCATAGCCATATTTGCTCCAGTATTGGCGCCAGGTCCCCCTGGGTGGGTTGAGAAGAACCCCATGCAGATTCCAAAGGATTTTGAGAGTCCTAAGCCCCTGGGATCACCATGGGGTGCATACATGGTGGGTGATGGTATCTTCATCTTCGGCTCTGGTTCTATGGGACTCGACATCTATTATGGATGCGTCTGGGGGGCGCGAACCTCAATTTACACAGCAGTTTATGTGGTGCTAGTCGCCATCATCATCGGAGTCGTGATCGGTGCGCTTGCTGGTTACTTCGGAGGCATCATAGACGAGGTAATGATGCGCATAACTGACGTCTTCCTATCCATACCTGGTCTGATATTGGCGATGGCGGTGGCGGCGGTTCTAGGGAGGAGCTTGGACAATATCATGCTGGCCCTCATCATCGTGTGGTGGCCACCTTATGCCAGGATAATGCGTGGTCAAGTGCTGACTATAAAGGAAAGCACTTATGTTGAGGCGGCTAGAGCGGTCGGCTCGAAGAAGATGCGCGTCCTCTTCCGACATATCGTTCCTAACACATTGTCCCCGATCATTGTCAACGCCACCATGGACCTGGGTGTGGTCGTCCTGGTGGCGGCTGGACTGGCGTTCATCGGCTTTGGTCCCCCCACTGGATACGCTGAATGGGGGAGGATGGTGGCGGACGGCCAGATGTATTTCCTAAGCGATGTGGAGTACCCTCCAGGCTCTGGAATCTACTACAATCCTTGGTGGATCTGGGCCTTCCCTGGGATGTTCATATTCCTGTTCGTGATGGGCTTCAACCTGCTAGGAGATGGGTTGAGAGACATACTGGACCCGAGATTGAGGAGGTAACGCCATGGCTGAACAGGAGAACCTGCTGGTGGTAGAGAACCTCTACACCAATTTCTATACCTATCAAGGAGTGGTCAAGGCGCTCGACGGGATCAATTTCAAGGTTGCCAAGCGCGAGACCTTCGGTCTGGTGGGAGAGACCGGTTGCGGAAAGAGCGTTACGGCCAACTGCGTGCTTCGATTGATACCCTCCCCCCCAGGAAGAATAGAGAAGGGCAGCATCTACTTCATGCCCCCAGAGGGAACGGAGAGGGAGATCTCCGACATCCGAGCGCGCATCGCCAGCCTTAGGAATGAGAAGGATTTCAAGGGGGGCGATCCACGCCTCAAGTCTCTGGAGCAGGAGCTGGCAGAGCAGGAGGAGGTCAGGCGCCTCAAGGCCGAGATATCCAATTTGAAAGAGGTGAAGACCGACCCCAAGGACCCCAGGCTGGTGGAGCTGAACTCCAAGCTCGCCCAGGTTTTGAGCAAGTACGACCTGCTCACCAAGAGCGCCTCCTACATGCGCAAGATACGGGGCAAGTACATCTCCATGATCTTCCAGGAGCCGATGAGCGCCCTCAATCCGGTCTTCCCGGCCGGGAATCAGATCTCCGAGGTCCTGCTACTGCATGAGCGCAAGGAGCTCGCGGTGGCCACCATGCGCTCCATCGATAACGAGGTCAAGGCCATCAATTCCTACAAATATGTAGGTCGGGTCACGACAGATAAGGGCGAGTTCAATTGCCAGTCCTGTGGAGCCCTGATGGCCACTGGAGATGAGAATGTGTGCCCGCAGTGCGGGGGCTCCTTCGCCGGGGACCCCATGCGGTCCTTGCGCAAGGTCAAGCTGCGCTATTACCGCCGATTCTACAAGAAGATGGCCGTGAAACCGGATGCGATGAGCCTCAGGATCGCCTCCAAGGTGCCGGTCATGCGCCGCTATGAGAAGCCGATCAAGAGGGAGGCGATGGACCGCGCGGAGCGCATGCTCAGGCTGGTGCGCATCCCCGACCCCAAGAACGTGGTGAACTCATACCCCCATGAGCTCTCCGGAGGCATGCAGCAGAGGGTCATGATCGCCATGGCCTTGGCCTGTAGGCCCCAGCTGCTCATAGCCGACGAGCCCACCACCGCCTTGGACGTCACCGTCCAAGCGCAGATACTCAAGCTCATGAAGGACCTGCAGGAGGAGACGGGCACCAGCATCTTGCTCATCACCCACAACCTCGGAGTGGTGGCTGAGACATGCCACCGGGTGGGAGTTATGTACGCCGGGGTAATGGCGGAGGTCGGGCCGGTAAAGGACATCTTCAAGGACCCCTTGCATCCATACACGCAAGGGCTGATCAACTCCATACCCAACCTTAGCCTGGACATCACCAGGCTGGACACCATCGAAGGCAACGTGCCCAACCTGGTCAAGCCGCCCCCGGGATGTCGCTTCCATCCGCGCTGCTTCTACGCGATGGAGGTTTGCAAGGGCACCAAGCCTCCGATGGTCGAAGTAAAGCCCGACCACTTCGTATCGTGCCATCTTTACACCGGGGTGGGCCGATGACCCAGGTGAACGATGGCCTGATAATCGAAGCCAGGCGCCTGCAGAAGTACTTCCCCATCCGAGGCGGAATAATGCGCCGGACCAAGGGCAGCGTCAAGGCCGTGGACGGCGTCGATCTCAGCATCCGGCAGGGCGAGACCCTTGGTCTGGTGGGGGAAAGCGGCTGCGGCAAGACCACTGCTGGTCGATGCATCCTGCTACTCACCAAGCCGACGGGAGGGAACATCTACTACAAGATGCCCTCGGAAACGCGCGCCAGATTGGTGAAACTGGAACAAGAACTCATGCCCTACCTCGGCTCCAAGGCGGACAAAGAAAAAGCTCCGAAGGACCTGATGCAGGAGTACGAGGACATCAACAATAGGTTCGCCCTGAACCAGAAGAGTGACGAGGAGCTGCGCAAGCTCCGCCGGCAGATGCAGGTCGTATTCCAGGACCCCTATTCCTCGCTCAACCCGCGCATGCTGATCAAGGACATCATCGGAGAGCCGATGTTGGTCCATGGAGTGGCGCGTGGGGACGAGCTCAAGACGCGGGTCACCGCCCTAATGGAGAAGGTGGGCCTCAACCCCGAGCACCTGTACCGCTTCCCGCACGAGTTCTCGGGCGGGCAGAGGCAAAGGATAGGCGTGGCCAGGGCTTTGGCCCTCAATCCGGAGCTCGTGGTGCTGGACGAGCCTACCTCCGCCTTGGACGTCAGCGTCCAGGCCCAGATCCTCAACATGCTCAACGAGCTGCAGGAGGAGTTCGGGCTGACCTATCTGTTCATCTCTCACGACCTATCGACCATCCGCTACATGTGCGACCGTGTCGCGGTCATGTACCTGGGAAAAGTGGTGGAGACCGCCCCCAAGGAGGCACTGTTCAAAAAACCGCTGCATCCATACACCGAGGCCTTGATCTCGGTCATCCCGGTTCCCGACCCGGACCTGAGGCGCAACCGCATCGTGCTCGCCGGGGACGTGCCCAGCCCGGCCAGGCCACCCCCTGGCTGCAGGTTCCATACTCGCTGCCGCCTACGCGAGGCCATTTGCGAGGTCCAGGAGCCACCGCTGGTTGACAAGGGCGACGGCCATTTCGTCGCTTGTCACTTCCGCTAGGCGGGAGCCATGGCCAAGAAGCGCAGGGTCGAGTCAAAGGACCAGGAACCACAGCAGGAGGAAGAGAAAGGGAGCGACCTGCCCCTATGGATGCAAGAGCAATCTTGGTCCGATTGGATGAGGAAGGTATTTGCCAGCCGATTCTATGCCCTGGCATGCTTCGCCTTCGACGTTTTCTTCGGTCTTGGGCTGGCTAATGCACTCGGTAGCGAGATCTCATGGGTGGTGTTGCCGGTGATCGCCTTCTTAATAGCTCTCCAGGTGGCCATATACCTGTACCTTTGGGGGTCGGAGGGGAAGCTGCGGTGATAGGATTGATATAGCGTTCCGCTGCTTTCTTACAGTGCCATATGCTATCAGACCTCAACCTTTACATCATCATGGTCGTCGCCATCTTGCTCATGGCCATAATAATTGCGTTGATGATGTATGGTTTCTCGCGCGTATCGATAATGGAGCTCTGGGACTACGAGTCTTGGTCGGAGTCGTTCGGATACGCCCTGCTCATCACCTTCATCCTAGTGACCTTATCCTTCTTCCAGGTCGTCCTGGTCAATGGTGATTTCAAGGCCTCGGTCAACTTCACGGGAGTGGTGATCCCTCTGGCGGTGGCCGTTTATCTGCTGGTTCGCCGGAGGGTTACCGTACGCAACGCCGCCATGGCCGTGGGCATCGTCGCGATGGTAACCCTGCCGCTGGTGGTACTGAAGGAAGGGAGGGTGATAATCGACTTCCCCTGGTGGCTATTGCCTGCTGGAGCGGCCGCGGCCACGGCATGGTTATTGGTGGACGGACAATTGGAGAAGGCCTTGCCCCTGGCTTACATCGCAGGGTCGGTGGGCATGTTGCTGGGCGGGGACGTATTGCGCCTTCTTGTCGAGCCCATGGACCTCACCGAGGTATACCTAGGGTCTGAAGGCCTTCTTGATTTCGTGTTCCTCGGGGGCATAATCGCATGCGCGCTACTGGTAGGGGTCTATGCCATGGTGCCCCTGCTGCGAAAGCTCGCCGCCCGCATCCCCGGCCTCAAGGAAAGCCTCTAACCGTACATTTGGTGCGCAGGTGGCACTAATTCTTCCACTAAGAAGACGGCAATACCTATATGGAGAGGAAGGGGCATTCGGGTGCGGGGAAACTAGGTGACGGTTGTCAGCATGGAGGACGTGGTCCTGGCACTCCAGAATACCCTGGGCAAGAAGGGCATGTCCTTTGATGACATCGGGAAGCTCGCCGAGTACCTCCTGTCATTCTTCGGATTCACCGACGAGGTCATCGATAACCGTCTGACCTCGGAGGACAGGGACGTTTTCTATATGCTGGAGGAGGAGGGCTTCCTCACCACCACCCAGGAAGAGGTGCACCTGAAGAAGGGGAAGCTCTGGCGCATCCATTATTGGATCCTTAAGAAGGACCAGATCCTGAGGTTGGCCCGGCGCGAGGAGGAGAAGCACAAATCACGGGACGAGTGCTCCGCGGTCTACGACGAGATTTCCGAGAATGTCTGGACCAACCACCGCGAGTGCGACGACGGCGAGACGGACTGATATTAGTTGCGAATGATTTAATAGCACCATTTCATTAGTGCGCACCAGAGTCTACATGGCCGACCTCTCTCCCTGGATCATCCTCGCCGCAATCGTATTCGCTTGGGCGTTAGTGATCATCGTCCTCAGGAAGAAGAAGTACTTGGCCAACAAAGGGGTCAGCCCTTACGGCCCCTTCATCATGTGGAGGACGGAGGGAGGCAAGAAGTTCATAGAATGGCTCTCTCGGCCGGCTCGTTTCTGGAAAGCCTACGCCGCCATCTGCAAGGTGCTCTGCTTGGCAGTGGCGATCTTCATCATGGCCCTGCTCATCTGGGAGGCGACCATCGTCCCGCGCATCCCTGATGACCGTGCCCCCACCCCCCAGATGATGCTGGGCATCCCTGGAATAAACCCGGTGATTCCCATCGTTTTCGGCATAATCGGGTTGGTCGTGGCGATCATCGTGCACGAGTTCGCCCATGGCATCCTGACCCGGGTAGGCAAGATGAAGATCAAGTCACTCGGTCTCATCCTCTTGGTCTTTCCCTTGGGCGCGTTCGTCGAACCGGACGAGCAGCAGATCGCCAATGCGGACCGCAAGCGACGCAGCAGCGTATATGCCGCCGGTCCGGCGACCAACGTCTTCCTGGCGGTCTTATGTGCCCTGCTCTTCTGCGGTGCCTTCATGGCAAATGCGGAGCCCATCTATCCCAATCCGGTCGTAGTGAGCGAAGGCAAGGACAGCCCCGCCTTCTATGCTGGCGTTGGCTACGGCATGCAGATCATGGAGATCGGCGGCGTGCCCATCGAAACGATAGGGGACTTCAACTCCCTGGAGTTCGAGCCGGGAACGAATGTCACCACATCGTATTATTACAAGGGGGGCATAGAAACGGCGCAGATCACCGCCGGCGTGGCCCTGGTGGACGTATCGAAGGACCTGGCCGCGGACCAGGCCGGTCTGGAGCCAGGGATGATCCTGGCCATGCTCAACGACACCATCATCCACAACCAGCCGGACCTGCAGGCCGCCCTCAACCTCACCATTCCACACACTGAGGTCAACGTAAGGGCATTGCAGTACGACGCGGATGTTGGGGCATACGTCCTTGCCCCCATAGACAGCCTCACCCTCTCCAGCCGCAAGGAGTACTACATGCAGGTGGACCCGGGTCTGGTGAACGATAGCTTCGTCGACCATGGCTTCCTAGGCGTGAACACGGCCTACATGGGGCTTTTAATGAATTCCCCTGACGTCATCCTGCAGCGCTTGGCCCATCCACTGGCCTACGTCGACGACCCCGCTTCCTTCGTCGGCGCCACACTCCTATTCATAGCCCTGCCCTTCCAAGGCCTGGCTCCCATCGAGTCGCCTCTGGCCGACCTCTTCGTTCCCACCGGAATCATGGCGGGCCTTCCAGTAGACATATTCTGGTTCCTGGCCAACTGCCTATATTGGATCTTCTGGATCAACCTGATGGTGGGCATGACCAACGTCCTTCCAGCGGTCCCGTTGGACGGGGGCTTCCTCTTCCGCGACGGCTTGGACGCCCTGATCCAGAAGTTCAAGAAGAACACGTCTGAGAAGGAGAGGGCGAGGTACGTGGCCACCATCACCTACACCTTGGCTATCTTCGTATTCATGCTCATAATCTGGCAGCTGGTCGGGCCCCGATTGCTATAAGCAAGGAAATTGTCGAGCGCTATCGGCCCTGATGCAAAGCCTAATATATTCTCGACCCAGAGGCTGTTACCTGAGGATCCATGGTCGAAGTGGTAGCGGTCAATGGCAGCCCGAATAAGGCGAAAGGCAACACCGCCAGATTGCTCGACAATCTTTTCGAGGGAATGCACGAGGCCGGGGCCAACACCAAGGTGCTCTATGCCAGTGAGGTCAAGCCCCGTCCCTGCACGGGTGAGATGTACTGCTGGTATAGGACGCCAGGTCAGTGCCATGTGCGCGATGGCATGCAGGAAGCCTACCCGGTTCTCAAGGAGGCCGACATACTGGTCCTGGCCACGCCGGTCTACATACCCTTGCCCGGGGACATGCAGAACTTCATCAATAGGATGTGCCCCCTGTTCCGCCCCCGCCTGGAATTTTCGCAGGGCAGGACCAGGGCCAAGGCCCGAGACGGGGTGAAGCTGAAGGGGGTGGTCCTCGTCTCCACAGGCGCGTGGTGGGAGCTTGGGAATCTGGACATCCTGGTCCGGATCGCGGAGGAAATGGCCATGAAGATGGGCGTGAAGTATTTGGGGGGCGTTCTAAGGCCTCATGCCTTTGTCATGGAGGGCGACCAAGTAAAGGCGGAGGAGGTCTACCAGGCAACGCGCCAAGCAGGTCGGCGGCTCATCATGGACGGGGAGTTTCCTAAGGAGCTCTTGGAGCGAATCTCCAGGCCGCTGGTCAGCGAAGAGGAATTGAGAGCGCGCTGGAACAGTCTGGAAGAGAAGGTCGAATCCCAAAAAGAGGAAAAGTGACCGCTTAGTCTGGCACGCTTCTGGATCAGTCGGAAACCACAAGGTTGCAGTTCGGGCAGAGTTCGGGGTCGATGGCACGCATGTTGTGATGGACCTCGAACAGTTCTCCGCACTGCGAGCAGCGCTTGAAGACCAGGAAGATGGCGCGATAATCATCGCACTCGAAGACCCTGCCTTCTCGTTCTTTGATGCAGACGTCGGCCACGCAGCTGTCGCACAAGGACCTACGGCTGACGTTCAAGAACAGGTGTTTCCCTACCTTGACCCTCGTCAACCGCGCACCATCCAATCATGCATGCTAGACCTTATCATTCCCGCCTCGTGTTATTTATACGTTATCTGACGAGCTTCGTTTATTAGACTTGGAATGAGACTCAGAATGGAAAAAGCAAAAGAAAGGGAAGGGATTGGTGATGGCGCCGATGTCCACCATCAGATCTGGTTCCTCACGCGGTCCTTCAACTCGCCCAGCTTGCCCTTGTTCCAGCTGTTGGTCTTGGAGAAGAAGCCCGTGACGCGGGTGATGCCCTCGATGTTGGGCGAGGAGCACTGGGGGCAGGTGGGGTAGAGGCCGCGCACGGTCCTGCCACAGTCCAAGCAGGAGGTGAACTCCGGGCTGAAGGCGATCTGGGCGTTCTGCGTGTTCTCGAAGGTCTTGCGCACGAAGGCGGCGATGCTCTCAGGAGCGGGCTTGTGCTCGCCGAGCCATATATGGGTAAGCGCTCCAGCATCTATCAGCGGGTGGAACACTCCCTCCAACTTGGTGCGCTCGATGGCGCTGATCGGCGCCCCCACGTTCAGGTAGGTCGAGTTGGTGTAGTATATCTCCCCGTTGTTGCGGTTGCCGCGGATGACGGTCGGAGCCTGCAGCGGATAATACTTGGCATCGAGCTTGGCGAAGCGGTAGGCGGTGGACTCGGCCGGTGTCTGTTCCAGGGGCATGCGGATGCCATACTGCTCACCAAGCATCTCTGCCTCCTTCTTCATCTCGGCAATGACCTTGAGACCGAACTTCGTAGCGTCCTTGGACTCGTGCATCTGCTTGCCCGTGTGATATTGCACCATCTCGTTCAGGCCGACCATCCCGATGAGGAAGGAAGCTTTGTGCAAGCGGTAATACGGCTCCCCGTCCAGCTCCATCGTCAGCAGAGCCAACGGTCCGTTCTTGCCCATCGCCAGTAGCTTGGAGATGAACTCCTTCTTCTGGACGTGCGCCTGGGCCACGATGTCGATCCTCTCCCTGAGGATGTCGATGAGGCGGGCGTCGTCCTGATGCGCCTCGTAGGCGATCCTGGGCAGATTAATGGTAACGTTCTGCATGGCAGAATACCGCATCTTCCAAGGCGTCTTCGCATCATCCAAGTCCGTCTGGTCCAGCTTGAAGGTGAGGCGGCAGCACTCTGAGATCTTGGCGGTGTTGCCTCGGTCGAAGACGAAGTAGGTATTGCCCTTCTCCGAAGCCACCGAGCAGATCTTGTGCATGAACTCCTCGTGCCCCTCCGTCTTGAAGAACTTCTCAGTCATGTGCACGTTGGGCTTGGGGAAGAAGAACGGCCTCCCCATAGCATCGCCCTCCATGTACACGTCGAAAAGTGCGGAGACGAATCTCTGCGACTCCTCCCGATAGTCTTCGTAATTGGAGCCGGTGAACAGCCCCTTGGGCCCAATCGCCGGAACGCCAACGAAGTGGTCGGGCACCTCCCAATACAGGTTGAGATCGCTGAATATTGATTGACCGCCCCGAGCCACGGCCTGCTGAGCGAATTCGAAGATGAGGATCTGAGCGAGCTGCTTCATCCTCTCGTCGTCAACCTTCTCCAAGTAGGGCGCAAGGAATAGGTTGAACGCGTCCCAGCCGATGGCGCCGGCGAAATGCCCTTGGAGGGCGGCAGAGAACTTGATGATCTGCTCGATGAGAACCTCGGGATGCTTGGCAGGCTTGGCTATGCTTAGGGCATTGGGCAGGTTCAGCCCGAACTTCTTCACATACTCTATGGACTGCCCTGAGCAATAAGGCCTATCGATCATGCCGAGGTCGTGGAGGTGAATGTCACCTCGCATGTGGGAATCGGCAAGGTCCTGTCCGAAGACCTCCAGCAATGCGAACTCTTTCTTGATCCTCTCGGATAGAGTGAGGTTCGTAGCCTCAGGTCCATGAGGGACGTTGGCGTTCTCCTTGTTCGGGTTCATGATTATTTGTCGAGCATCATAGAGAGGCACGCCTAGCCTCGTGTGCTGTCTGCGAATTTTGGCTAGACCGTACTCCACGAGCTTGGCGTTCGTGAGCTCCCTGATGAGCGGGGCTGTGACGAAATCGAGCTCGAGGGATGCTATGAGCTTCTCCACCTCGCGAGCGACGATAGCTGCCGCATCCTCGCTGATAGTCGTCTCCCTGATCAGGGCATCATAGATCCTGTTCCTGTCCCATTTCTTAATCTCTTCATCCGAAGTCCGAACGAATAGCGAAAGCTCGGTCGACTCCTTTTCGTCGGACCAAATGACCCCCGGTTCGCTTGTCCGGGAGTCGGTCGAAGGCTCTGTCATCTTCATAGTGTCACCTTAATCAAAGCGGGACCTGAAATTGAGAAGGGTTACTTGTATTATTCCCCATCCCTTTTCGATGCAATTTGCAGGCAAACGAATGGATAGGATGGTGTACATAAACTATTTTTTGGGCAATGAACTGTTAACAATATTACCAGTGTTAAGTGGTTAACAAACCTTTAATATTTACCAAGTTTGTTACCATATCTGTGAGCAGATGTTCCATCCAGACCGAGATCTCCGGCTTATAATTCTTGAGATTCTCAAGGAGGACGGCAAATCGATAAGCGCCATCTCGCGGGAACTGGAGAAGAGAGGCCACGATCAACATCGTTTGATCCTCACGGGATACCTTAGGGCGATGACGGAACTCAATGTCCTTAAGGAGAAGGAGATACCACCAGCGAAAATATACGTCATTGCCAAGGGAAGGGAGCAGAACATATATGAGATCGTGGGAGAGAAGGTAAGACAGCTTTATGGGGAAGGGGAGAAGTCCGACAAGCTGATCTTGGTCTTACTGAGCAGATTGTTTCATCGGGCAGTATTCTCGGACGAACTCTCCAAAGCAGGGGTGAGAACATTCCCCGGTCACGAGGCCTCGAAAGAGGAGAGGCTGGACGCCAAGCAGGCCTTGATAAAGTCGGGCTTCAAAGTGCCCGACAGTTTGAAGGCTTATATGATCGAGGCGCCTGAATGCGATACGGACTATACGGAAGCTCTAACTCGGCTCCTCGCTGACCTCTACAACATCAATTATCTCGTGAAGGAGACGAAGCAGACGAGGCTGACCTTTTAAGGATGCCTCAATTAACCTTTTATTGGAAGATATCTTTCTCAACAGCATGAACCTAGAGGAGCTGGCAAAGGACCTCAGGTCGCATCCAGGGATCACAAGGAAGAGGACCATCTCCGAGGTCCTGAACTTCTTTCCCAAGACCTCCCATGGCAAGGTGCTTGCCGCCTATGGAGAAGATGCCGCCGTGCTGGATTACGGTGACTCCGTACTGCTCCTGGCCGCTGATGGGATAATGGAGACGCTTCTCAAAGCCAACCCTTGGTTCGCCGGTTATTATTCGATCCTGGTCAACATCAATGATATCTCCGCCATGGGAGGGATACCTCTGGCCATGGTCGATGTCATTTCCATGAAGGACGAGAAGGTCTGCGGGCAGGTCATGCGCGGAATGGAATGCGCGGTCATCAAGTTCGGTGTGCCAGTGGTCGGAGGTCATACCCATCCCGACTGCGATTACAACGCGGTCGACGTAGCCATCCTCGGTACGGCGAAAAAGGACGCCGTCATCTACAGCCATACCGCCCAGGTCGGCGACGATATCTTGTTCGTCACGGACCTCGATGGCTTCTATCCCGAGAAGTTGGGTTACGCTTGGGACACCACCAGCAAGAAGGACGCAGAAATCGTCCGAAGGCAGATGCTACTCATGAACGAGGTTGGAAGCAAGCATTGGGTGCACGCGGGCAAGGACATGAGCAACCCAGGCTCCATCGGGACCCTGGGCATGCTTCTGGAGACCAGTGGCAAGGGGGGGAACGTGGACCTCGACAAGGTCCCACGCCCCAAGGGCATAGATTTCGCCCAATGGCTCAAGTCATATCAAGGCTGCGGCTTCGTCCTCAGCGTCACGCCAAAGAATTCATCCAGGGTCCTAGAGGCGTTCAACGAGATGGGAGTGGAAGGGGCGGTGGTTGGTAAGGTCGATGGAACATCGCTGCTCACGCTCAGCCAAGCTGGTGAAAGCCTCATCCTCTTCGACTTCAAGAAGGACATCATCACCGGGTGCAACCCATCGCGGCTTCCAGCGGGGCATGCCTGCTTCAAGGAATAAGTAATGAGAAGTGCTAGGCCACGGAGGTTGTCGCCTGGTTCCGTGCATGTGGTCCGGTCATCTTCTCAGCCCCGCCCCCCTTCGAGCGCCGGTAGTCCAGGGTTAGGCTGCTCCCGTCAGGGCCTGACCCGTTCCCCCTGATCAGGGTCAGGGGCGCGGCCCTCCAGCCGCGCCACGAGACCGCCACCAGCCCCGAAGGACAGAGCCTCATAGTTGATGACTGGGCATGCGCGGTTCCAGTTACGCCGCCCCCCGCTGTCACCCCCGCTATCGACGGTTCGCGGTGTACAAGGGCACGCCGAACGTCCCGGTCAAGCCTAGCGAGCCACATTAGGCCACCTTGCTATTTAAATCATTATGCCCAGGTCGCCTTCAGAGATGACGATCGAATCATCCTTCGCGAGCATCATCAAGATGCTGGCAAAGGTAGAAGAATCCCTGCCTCCAATCGCATCTCGAGGAGCATGGAGGGTTCGGCTAGAAGTTCGAGCAAGCCAGATTGGCTCATGGTCAAGTTGGTGCCTGGCCCTGGCTTGAATAGGGTACGCGAAACTATGAGGGCGCGGCAAGTGCGCACAGTTTGCGATTCCTCTCATTGCCCGAACATCGGCGACTGCTGGGGGAATGGCACCGCCACGTTCATGATCCTGGGCGGGGTATGCACTCGAGCTTGTCGCTTCTGTGCTATTCATTCAGGGGACCCGAAGGGCGAGGTGGACCTAGATGAGCCGAAGCGTGTCGCCATGGCCGTCGCCGACCTTCGCCTAAAGCACGCGGTCATCACCTCGGTGACCAGGGACGATGTCGACGACGGCGGCGCCTCGATGTTCGCATCCACGGTTAGGGAGATCAGACGATTGAGCCCAACCACCACCATCGAGCTGCTCATCCCTGACATGAGAGTGGAGGTCGGTCCTCTGCGAACAATCTCCAAATCCTGCCCGGATGTCATAGGCCACAACATTGAGGTGGTACGTTCCCTGCAACATAACACCAGGGACCCCAAAGCGAGCTATGAGAGATCGCTCTCGGTGCTGAGGCTGTTGAAAGACCTCGCCCCCGCTACCTGGACCAAGACCTCGCTGATGCTGGGCCTGGGGGAGGCGAGGGAGGAGGTGCTTCAGGCCATGAGGGACGCCAGAGAGAGCGGGGTTGACCTGCTTGCCATGGGCCAATACCTTCGGCCGAAGGGAGGCTCGCTACCCGTTACAAGATACGTTGCGCCCGAGGAGTTCGCCGAGCTCCGCCTCGAGGCGCTTCGCCTAGGCTTCGCCAGGGTCATGGCCGGGCCATTGGTCCGCAGCTCGTTTCACGCTCATGATATGATCGCCGAGGAGGAAGATAGCCGATGTTGACCGATGATTTCGACCCCCTACAAGGGAAGATGCTCTCGATCCTGGACAAGGATGGGAACGTGAACAAGGGATTGGAACCCAAGATGGACGATACAAGACTGGTCCACGCCTACAAGACCATGGCGTTCGCGCGCACCGCCGACGACAAGGCCGTGCGGCTGCAAAGGCAAGGTCGCCTCGGCGCCTACCCCCCATCGCGAGGCCAGGAGGCGAGCCAGGTCGGTCCCGCGCTCGCCCTGGACAAGGGCGACTGGCTGGTGTGGGCATTCCGGGAGATGGGCGCCCTCCTTCTGCGGGGCGTGCCGCTGTGGCGCCTCTACCTCTACTGGATGGGGAACGAGGAGGGCTCGATATTCGAAAGCGAGGTCAACGTCACCCCTTCGGCGGTACCTGTGGGCAGCCAGATACCACATGCCGTCGGAATATCCTATGCCATCAAGTACCGAAAGGAGGTCAAGGTGGTGCTATGCTACTTCGGGGACGGGGCCACTTCCGAGGGCGACTTCCACGAGGGGCTCAACTTCGCGGGAACGACGCGCGCCCCGGTCGTCTTCCTCTGCCAGAACAATCAGTACGCCATCTCGATGCCCAGGAAGCTCCAGACCTCCTCTCCCACGCTGGCACAGAAGGCCTGCGCCTATGGCTTCAAGGGGATCCAGGTGGATGGCAACGATGTCCTCGCCCTCTATGCGGCCACCAAGGAGGCGGTGGACCGTGCGCGCAAGGGCGAGGGCCCGACCCTCATCGAGTCCTTCACCTACCGCATGGGCGACCACACCACCTCGGACGACGCCACCCGTTATCGCCTGGCCGATGAGACCGCTTATTGGACGGCGAGGGACCCTATCCTTCGATTCCGGACCTACCTGGAGCGCAAGGGGCTGTGGGACGAGAAGAGGGAGAAGGAATGGGCAGAGGAGGCGTCGCGGCTGGTGGAGGAGGAGGTAAGGAAGGCCGAAGGCCACGCGCCGCCCGCGCTCGACGATGCCTTCGTCCACACCTATGCTGCCATGCCGGAGGACCTAAGGGAGCAGCTGGAGTTCATGCGGACCGACCTCCCGCCCAAGAAGGAGGGATGAGCATGGCCGCGATGAACATGGTGCAGTCCATCAACCTCGCGTTGAGGGAGGAGATGGAGCGGGACCCGAGCGTGGTGTGCCTGGGCGAGGACGTGGGCGTCGACGGGGGCGTCTTCCGCGTCACGGAGGGCCTCTTCGAGAAGTTCGGGAAGGAGCGGATGATAGACACGCCCTTGGCGGAGTCGTCCATCGTCGGCACCGCCATCGGGATGGCCATGAACGGGATGCGCCCAGTGGCCGAGATACAGTTCTTGGGGTTCATCTATCCTGCCTATCAGCAGCTGGTGTCCCATGCGGCGCGCATGCGCAACCGCACCCGGGGAAGGATAGCCCTGCCCATGGTGGTGAGGGCGCCCTACGGGGCGGGCGTGAAGGCGCTGGAACATCACTCCGAGAGCACGGAGGCGGTCTTCTGCCACATACCGGGGCTGAAGGTGGTCGTGCCCTCCACCCCGCTGGAGGCCAAGGGTCTGCTGACAGCATCGATCCGCGACCCGGACCCGGTGCTGTTCCTGGAGCCGACGCGGTCCTATCGCCTGCTAAAGGAGGAGGTGCCGGAGGGCGAGTACGTCCTGCCGCTAGGAAAGGCTCGCAAGGTGAGGGAAGGGAAGGACGTCACCATCGTGGGATGGGGGGCGATGATGCCCATCATCCAGAAGGCGGTCGAGTCCCTCGAGAAGGACGGGATCAGCCCGGAGGTCCTGGACCTTAGGACCCTGGCGCCGATGGACCACGCCTCGATAATCGCCTCCGTGAAGAGGACCGGACGGTGCGTGGTGGTGCACGAGGCCCCGCGGACCTGCGGCCTGGGGGCGGAGATATCCGCTCGGATCATGGAGAAGGCGCTGCTCTCCTTGCAGGCGCCCGTGGAGAGGGTCACCGCCCCGGACATCACCGTGCCCCTGCCCAAAGGGGAGCATTATTACTACATAAGCCCTGAAAGGGTGGCGAAGGGCGTGAAGAGGACGATGAGCTTCTGAGGTGAGCACATGCCGACCGATTTCCGATTCCCAGACCTTGGCGAGGGTGTGACCGAGGGCGAGATAAAGAAGTGGCTGGTGAAGGAAGGGGACCTGGTGAAGCCAGACCAGGCCATCGCCGAGGTGGAGACCGACAAGGCGGTGGTGGAGATGCCCTCGCCCACGGGCGGCAAGGTGCTGCGCTTGTATCACCGCGAAGGCGACACGGTCAAGGTGGGCGAGGTGCTAGCCACCATCGGGGCCGAGGGCGAGGAGGCGCCCAAGGTAGCGCCCAAGCCTCCAGAGGAGGAGGTGGCGAGGAGGCCCTCGGTGTCGGTGGTGGGGGAGCTGCCAGAGGAGGAGATCATGGTGAGCTCCAAGCCGGAGCAGGTCCCCATGGCGGCACCGACCGAGGTCTTGGCCACGCCCGCCGTCAGGAAGCTGGCCAAGGACCTGGGCGTCGAAATATCCACGGTTAGGGGAAGCGGCCCCGGAGGCCGGATAACCGAGGAGGACGTTCGCGCCTCGACCAAGCCCAAGGAGCCGTCCCGCCCCAGGAAACAGGCCAAGTTCGACCTCTATGGCTACATAGACCGGGAGCCGGTCAAGGGGATTCGGAAATCCACCGCCAAGAAGATGATGGAATCGACCCTGAAGACGGCCATGGTCACCATGATGGACGACGCGGACGTCACCGAGCTGGTCGCCCTACGGGAGCGCATCAAGGCCGTGGCCATGGAGGAGCGCAAGGTCAAGCTGACCTACATGCCCTTCATCGTCAAGGCCGTGGTCATGGCGCTGAAGAACAATCCCTACCTCAACTCGAGCCTGGAGGAGGAGAGCGGTGAGATCATTATCAAGAGGTACTACAACATCGGGGTGGCGGTGGCCACCGAGGACGGGCTCATGGTCCCGGTGGTCAAGGTCGCGGACCAGAAGGAGATAATGGACATCGCGGCGGAGATCGAGGAGCTCACCCGGAGGTCCTCCGAGCGCAAGATCGACCTGGGCGATCTGAAGGGTGGCACGTTCACCATCACCAACTACGGCGCGCTCGGGGGCACCTATGGCAACCCCATCATCAACTACCCGGAGTCGGCGATACTGGGCGTGGGGCGGATCCGGGAGATGCCCTGGGTCAAGAACGGGCAGGTGGTCCCGAGGAAGGTGCTTCCGCTCTCGCTCACCTGGGACCATCGCATAATGGATGGGGCGCAGGCGGCGAAGTTCATGGGCGAGCTGCTACGTTACCTGGAGAACCCCGAGCTGATCCTGGCCATGCACTGAGTCAGCGGGAGAAGTTCCATTCGTAGGAGGAGTAGCGCTGCTCCGCCAATGCTCTGGCCCTGACGATCTCGTCGTCCCTCCAACTGCCCTCCTCCCAGGTCCTGCCCTTGAGGAACGCGGTCTTCATGGCCTTCAGCAACTCCTCCTTCGAGGCGTGGGAGACCTCCCGCACCGAGGTCACCCGGTCCTCGGGCCTCACCGCCTCCTTGCCCTCCAGTTTCTCAGGTGCCACCTTGAGGAGCTTGAACATGCGCTTGCGGTCCACGTTCCACAATAGGGTGCCATGCTGGAGGAACACGTCCGCCCTCCGGGTCTGGGCGCTGCCCGAGATCTTCTTCCCGTTCACCAGGACGTCATTGACCGGGGAGAACATCGCCTTCACCCCTAGCAGGTCCATGGCGTCCACGATGCGTCCGCAGACCTGGCGGTAGGCGGCGTTGATGTCCAATGGCACCAGCTCCTCAGGGCAGATGACGCTGTAGGTGATCTCTCCCGCCTCGTCATGGTAGACCGCGCCCCCTCCGGTGCGACGCCGCACCACGTCCACGCCGTAGCGGACGCAGTTGCGATAGTCGACCTCCACCTTCAGGCTCTGGAAGCAGCCGATGCTCACCGCGCTGGGCTTCCAGCCATAGAAACGAATGGTCGGCGGGCTGGTGCCCTTCTTTACCCCCTCGGAGATAGCCTCGTCGATCCCCATGTTCATTGCCGCGCTCCAATGTTCGAAGTCGACGAACCTCCACCTCATCTCTTTGCCTCCCACAGTGCCGAGACGAGCTCGGCCGGATCCGCACCGATAATCTGGATTGATTCCTCTTCAAGTTTGCCCTGCAGGAATCGAATCGCGCTTTCCTCGTCCTTCATCGCTGAGCAACGTCCAAGCAAGGCCTCCACGCTTTCCAACCCCTCCTCCGGATGTATGAAGAGATCGCCATCCAGCTTGATATCGATATGGTCCGGCGACCTTGCGATCCTCAACCGGAAGAGCTTCCCTCCCTTGACCTTGCGGACCACGACCTTCTCTTGCATCAAATCGATGATAGGGGGCTCAGCCCTTGGCCCAATTGGTCAGCTTCTCCCCGTCCACCCGGGCCCCACAGATGGCCTTCTTGGTGATCTCGTTGTAGAACGCCGGAACCCCCAGGTCCCCTCCGCAGGCAGCGGAGATCACGTCTCCGTACTTGCGCATCAACTGCGCGTTCTTGTCATCATGCCAGACCTCCAGCTTGTCCAAGCTGATCCCCGTCTGGGCCTCCCACTGTTCCACCACTGGATGCAGCTTCTTGCAATGCGGGCACTCTTTTCCATAGAACCATATCAGTCTCTTGCCTTCCTCAGCCAATTCCATTCACCTCTTCACGAACAGCCCGCACCAGCACTCGCCATATTCCTTCCAGGTCTGCTGAGCGAGGAAGTTGCATGGGCAGATGAGCTTCATGTCCCTTTCTGCGTCTCCGGTGGTCACGCGGCAGGGGCAATACTTCAGACCTTTGTTCTTGACGTTCTCCAGCACGCCAACGGAGAGCTGCTTGACGCTCCCACTATCATCCCAGACCTTGATCTTGCCGTTCCGTTCCGCGAACTCGTCCCAGACCTTGAGCACCTCATCCGAGGTGGCGATGGTGTAGTCCACCCCCCCAATGTAGCGGGACGTCTCGCGCCTGTCGCTCGGTATATACCTGATCTTGGAGCTGCAGGAGGGGCAGAGGGGCAGGGGCTTGGCTCCGAGGTGGATGTCGCCGCAGGCCTCGCAGCGCCAGACGTTCTTGTCCTTGAGGTCCTCGAGCAGCCTTACCGCCTCCTTGCGGTCGCACAGGACGAAGACGTTCCGCATGCCGCAAGTGGGACAATATTCCGGTGGCTTGATACCAAAGTGGATGTCGTTGCACACGTGGCAGCGCCAGAACCGCTTCTGTGCGTTCATGATCTCACTTTCGTGCTAACGATTCCTACCAGATATAAAGTATTGGTTTATGTCCAGCAAGGCGATGGATGGTTGTTCCCCAAGGCCCGCGGTTGAGTCGCTGTCGAGGAATAATCAAATAGGCTTGGGCGGATTGCAGGACCGAGGCAGGAAGAATGGACTACATCGATCAGCTGATCTATGCGGTGGCGCTGCTCTTCTTCATCTTCGATCCGTTCGCGAGCCTGCCCATCTTCATCTCCCTCACCAAGAACATGGATGATGAAGAGAAGAGGAAGAGCGCCCGCAACGCGATATTGGTCTCGGGCGTCCTGTTCATCATCTTCACATTGCTGGGGACTTGGATATTGACGCTCTTCGGCATCAGCCTCGACGCCTTCCGCATCGCTGGCGGCCTGGTGCTCCTGCTAATGGCCATCGAGATCATCTTCTCCCTTAGCTTCACCAAAGGCAATGACCAGAACAGCGTGGCCTGGGTCATCATCGCCACTCCCATCCTCACTGGGCCAGGGGTCATTTCGACGGCCATCATACTGACGGCCAGCGTAGGCGCTTTCACCACCATAATCGCTGGCGTGATCTCTTTAGCCATCACCTGGGGCCTTCTGCGCAACTCCATTTACATCGTCAATAGGGTGGGGAACAACACCATCGACATATTCTCCAAGATCATCGGCATGCTGCTCGCGGCGCTGGCGGTGGAGTTCATGCTCCAAGGCGTCACCGACTGGCTGATCAACAATGATATCCTCTCCATTGTCGCGACCATGATGCCATAGCTATAGTACGGGACTCATCAGCGCTTCGAGATACTCCTAGCCAACTGTAAACCAACCTTTCGTTCGATGCTTTTTAGAAAAAGCATATGAGCTTCGCTAGCAATGTTTCTGCATGAGTCCTGAAGACAAAGATGAAGTGGTCAGGAAGCTGCGTAAGGTGCCAGGGGTGTCGGAAAAGGCGGCCGAGGGACTTTATGTCCTTGGCATTAGGAAGCCCGAGGACCTGAAGGGAAAGGACCCCGTGGCCATGTACGAGGAATTGCGCAACAAACCTGGTAACTATTGCGAACCGTGCATGCTGAACCAGTTCAAGATCGCCGTCAAGATGGCAGAGAAGAGCTAGAAAATCCCTCGTGACCCACTTGCCGTAAAAGAAAAGGCACAAGAACCAAGGGCGAGGCCTTTCCCTTTAAGTTGTAGGAAATGGCCGAGAAGGTTGGGGCCACCAGCCTGCATGCGGGAGCGCCTCCATAGACGAGTCTAAGAAGATTTAGGCGGGCGATGATAACGTAGGCCTCAGCAACTGAATGGAATCATCTAGAGGGCCAGAGGGCTCAAACTCAAGGGCGATGAAAAGATCACGGAGCATATGCTCATGCGGGTCAAGAAGAAAGACTTCGTTCTAAAGAGCAAGGAAGGGGGTATCGCAAGGTCTTGATGGAAAGAACAAGAACGCGCCATGGCCTTCCTATAAAAAATGAGAGAGGCTTGCCGAGCCTTTCAGCAGATGCTTTATCCGGACCCCTGCTTGTTTCAGGTCTGGGTGATCATTCCCTCGGTCAGGTGATGGAAGTACCACATCACCAATAGAATGAGAATGACGGCAATGACGGAGATGGCGAAAACAACTCTCCGATTCTGGGCCCAAGCCTTTGTTTCTAGTAAAATCCAAGAGAGATTAAAGAAAATGCTCAATAACATCAGGATTAAGAATGCAATGACCAAGGTGGAGATTACATAGTACCACCAGACCCCTAAGTCCGTCGTAACCGCCGCGAAGGCAACGACCAGGGTGGGGATGAGGATTAGCAGATCCTTCCAGGCGTATGTCCGCCTTTCTAAATCGCCCTTCTCTAAAAATGATAGGAGGGTGAGTAGCATCACTCCTGCCCCAAGGCCCATGGCCAATCCCGATACGAGGCGGAGCTCGTTCGTGGTTTCTCTGAACCCGAGATATGAGGAAAGAGCGTCAAAGGCGAAGAGCGCGAAGCCGGCCATGACCACGGCCAGGACAGCTAGGTCAGGCAACTTGGCCCTGCGCCATCTTCTCCCCAACACATAATAAATGAATACGATTCCGAAACCCAAGTAGGTTCCTGTGTCCCGAGCGCACACTGGTAGCTGGTATCCACCTATGAACAGGGATCGGACCGGAATCTGATGGCAGAGAGCGTACCCCACTTGCCATAGAAACTCACCCCATAGATCAAGGGGATGGGACATATACAGGGAAATAGAAGTCATAGAGAAAATGATTTGGGATTAAATCAGGAATCGAAGCCCGGATTCTAGATATTAGATTAAATAATAAGTTTAATAACTAACGCCCTATTTTTTTGGCTCTAACCTATTCGTTAAGATTACATTCTTTCCTTCCAAAGTAGGGCACCGTTCTATCAATAAAAAGTATTAAATCATAATTTCTTTAAGCGCGCGTGCTCAGTTGCGTCGTTCTTAAGTCGCATTTTTTTGAAAAATATTGTGCAGCTAGATCTATTTCTATTAAATTACAATATCGTAAATTCAGAGTCACTTATTTTGAGCATTGATTACCTTTCTTAAGAGATAAGGAAAAAGAAAAAAAGGAAATTGATTTCAATAATTTAGACCGCCCAAAACGCCAACGATGCGGAAAGCACACAGCCAATTACTACCCATAGCACAATACTAATTATTCCAATAATTAAGCAGTTCTTTCCGACGTGTCTCCTCTCTGGATCGGATCCAGCACCCCCCCAAATTATTCCAATAATAATACCAACGAGGGGTATCAAGAAAGCTACTATATACAGAATTATTGTCAGGCCTCCTCCAAGTGATTCTGATTGCTGTGTTGGCTGTGGATATACAGGTCCTGGTTGTGCATTTTGAGGCCTTCCACAGTGCGGGCATACATTGTATTCCGTTGGTATTTGCCTTCCACATCCGGTACACATTTTCGTTTGAGCGTCGGTCACTTCTAATTATCCCTCCTATTTAAGATTGCCAGTCTTGGCTTGCACTAGCTGTAAAGGATAGAATCTCTATCAGTACTTAATACATACCAAGCGACCTTGACGATAATGAAAAGGCAAAATTAGAGTTTGTTTAGCAGAGATCAAGGAGACTCATGGGCCTTGCCTTTTTTCGATGGCCTTTTACTTCTGGTCGTTCACCTTAATAATATGGTATCCGAACTGGGTCTTGACCGGACCGATGACCTTGCCCTTCTCTCCCTCGAAGGCGGCCTTATCGAACTCCGGCACCATCTGCCCCTTGCCGAACCAGCCCAGGGAGCCGCCGTTCTTGCCCGAGGGGCACTTCGAATGCTTCTTGGCCACTTCCTCGAACTTCTCCCCCGCGGCTATTCGGGCCATGAGGTCCTTGGCTTCCTTCTCGGTCTTCACCAGTATGTGCGAACAGTTCACTTGCTTGGGCATGAGGGGTGAAGGAGCGGGGCCATTGAAATAGGTTCTGACACGGCTTGACGAGGCCACCAGCAAGCATAAAGCATCGGTGGGAGATTTCCGAAGGATGTGGCGGCCCATCGATGTGAATAGCTGGGTGGACAAGCGCAGAGGAGAACTAAGGAATGTCCAGTCCTCGGTCAAAGATATAATTGAGATGGTCGGGACCCGAGGTGATGACGCCCTCCTCGAGCTGACCGAGCGGTTCGACAAGGTCAGATTGTCCTCCCTCCGGATCTCGGAGGAGGAGGTCGAGGCCGCGCACGAAATGGTCGATCCTTCCCTCATCAAAGAGCTGCGAAAGGCTGCTGGGAACATCGAGCGTTTCCACAAGATGCAGCTGGATGCGCAGAACTGGATCACCGAGGTGGAACCCGGGATCGTGCTAGGGGTTAGGCTCCTTCCCATGCACCGCATCGGCGCCTACGTGCCCGGGGGCAGGGCCGCCTACCCATCGACCGCCCTCATGTGCGTCATTCCTGCCAAGGTGGCGGGGGTGGAGGAGGTCGTGGTCTGCACTCCCCCATCAGTGAATCCCTTGACTTTAGTGGCCCTAGACATTGCTGGTGCCGACGAGATCTACCAGTTGGGAGGGGCGCAGGCCATCGCTGCCATGGCGTTGGGAACGCCAACCATCAGGAAGGTCGGTAAGGTGGTCGGGCCTGGTAACATCTTCGTCACCGAGGCCAAGCTGCAGCTGCGCGACCAGGTGGAGATCGATTTCCCCGCGGGGCCCAGCGAGGTGCTGGTGATCGCCGATGAGGGCGCCGATCCACGATTCGTAGCCGCGGACATCCTGGCCCAGGCGGAACACGATCCGAGCTCGGCCTGCCTTTTGGTAACCACCAGCATCGCTTTGGCCGAGAAGGTGGGGCACGAGGTGGAACGGGGGGCGTCCATCTCGCCGCGCAAGGACATCGTGCACCAGTCGCTGCGAAATGCGGGATACGTGATCGTCCGTGACCTGGAGGAGGCGGCAGCGGTGAGCGACCGCATCGCTCCCGAGCACCTGTCGATACAGACCAAGGACCCGTTGGGAACCCTCGTACTCATCCATAGCGCTGGCTCCATCTTCCTCGGGCCCTTCTCGCCCGTGGCCGCGGGTGATTACGCCACAGGTACCAACCACGTGCTTCCTACCGCTGGCTATCCTAGCCTACTATCCGGACTGGATGTGAGGCACTTCTGCAAGGCCACCTCCGTCCAGAAGCTGGAAAAGGAAGGCCTGGAACGCCTTGCTCCCACCATCGAAGGCCTGGCCAATGCCGAGGGTCTGGTGGAGCATGCCCGCTCGGTAAGGGTCAGGCTGGAGAAGGGCTGAGGGAAGCTTGATTTAGCGCCCTAGCGAATGCATTGAGGATGAACGAGCGTCCCAGGCTTAGGCCCCCTTTGATCGGAAGGGAAGAGCAATTGGAGAAGATGATGGCCAAGCTCGCCTTCGCTTTGGCCGGACAGGGGACGGTCATACTGATCTCAGGGGAGGCGGGGTCGGGAAAGACCCGGCTGGCAGAGGAGTTCCAGCAGCTAGCGTCCAATACTCGTTGCGCATGCGTGAGCGCGCCCTGCGTCCCCGGGCAACCGGCATACGCACCCTTCGAAACGGCCTTGGCCTCCCTGTCCTCGATCGATCGCACCGTCGCCACCTTGCCCTCCTATCAGGAGTTCTGCCAACGCAAGAATGGTTATGACGTGGCCAAGGTGGAGGGGGAGAAGGAGGAAAGGTCGCTGTTCGCGGCCCAGGAGCTGATGAGGGAGGCCAGCGGCCGCCTGCCCTTGGTAGTCAGGATCGATGACCTCCAATTGGCCGATGCTAGGACCATCCAGATGCTCCATTTCTTGGCGCGGGGGATGGTCAACCAGCGGGCCATCATCGTCTGCAGCTACAGCGACGACGAGCTCTTCGACCGCCAAGAGCGCCCCCATCCCCTGATCGAGGCGGTGAGGATCATGAAGCGCGAGGGCTTGTGCGAGGAGATACCTCTCGCCCCTCTTACCGAAGAGCAGCTTGCCGAGGCTTTGGGCGACATCCTGGAGAAGGAGCTGGAGGAACAGGCGCTCAGCTCGCTCTACCGGGAGAGCGGGGGCAACCCGCAGATCGCCGTGGAGCTGGCGTTGGAGGCGCTGAGGTCGGGCGCCCTGGTCCTGGGCGAGGACAAGGCCACCATGGAGTCCTGGCGCACCTTGGGCATTCCTTCCAGCCTGAGGGAATGGGTCAGCCGGAAGCTGGAGGCCTTGCCAGAGGACCAATTGCACATCCTCCAATGCGCGGCGCTGTTCGGCGAGTGCTTCGACGCGGAGCTGCTGTCCCAGGCGTTAGGGAAGCAGAAGCTGGAGACCTTGGAGCTGTTGGACGCGGCGGTGCGCGAATATCGCCTATACGTCGAGGCGGGCGAGAGGTATCTCTTCCGCTGGGGAGTGGTCAGGAGGGTCGCCGTGGACCGCATACCCCTAGCCCGGGCGGCGGAGCTGAGGAAGGCCATCGACCGGGCCAGGTCCTCCCGGGAGCGCTCGGCCTAAGGGGGGGTCGGATGGGATCGAGGGCTGCTAGCATCAGGGCTTGGGACCGCAAGTACCAGGGAGCGCACCCACGTTGGCGGGGGCCATCGACCCATGCCCTCATGGTCCCCGAGGGGACGAGGGTCCTAGAGCTGGGATGCGGGGACGGGAAGACGTTGAGGGGATTGGTCGGCGAGGGCCATGAGACCATAGCCTTGGACTTCTCCCGGCAGGCATTGCTCTCCTTGAGGGGACGGATGAGCAGGGACGAGCGAGCGCATCTGGTGGAGGGGGAGGGGTCGGCGCTCCCCTTCGTATCCGGGAGCTTCCAGCTGGTGGTCGCGCATCACTTCCTTGAGCATCTGGAGGCCGAGGAAAGGCTCTCTTCGGCAATAGAAGTGGCCAGGGTGCTGAGCCCAGGAGGGATGCTTAGCGTTAGGGCGTTCGGCCGGGAGGACATGAGGGAGGGAAAGGGGGATATGATCGAGCCTTCCACCTACCTCAGGGAGGGAATAGCCTACCACTACTTCCAGGAGGAAGAGCTCAAGGACCTGTTCAGGGCGCTCACGCTCGACTCCATGCGAACCGAGGTCGCGAGCAAGAGGTTCGCTGGAGAGCTGAAGAACCGGGTCGTCCTCCATGCCGTATTCCACAAGGGCTTATGAGAGCGCTCGACGTTACCGGGGTATTCCGTTGATGAACGAGAGGTGATCGAATTGAAGGAAGAAGTGGACGAGAAGGTAGAGCGGGAGGTTCAGCGCAGGTTGGTCGAGCTGGAGCGCCTCTACGGTCGGGTTCCCCTCGTAGCGCAGGTTCTCTCAGAGAGGCCGGACATCTTCCTTGCTTACTCCGACTACTCCGATGCGACATTGAACCGGCCGATGCACCTGGACCGGAAGACCGCGGAGCTGGCCGCGGTGGCGGCAGGCAGCGCCTTGGCCAGCCAACATTGCCTCGGCGTTCACTTGGAAGCCGCGGTCAAGGCGGGAGCAAATGATGACGAGATCTTGGAGTCGGTGCTGATCGGGTCCTTCATGGCCATGACCCGCAGCCAATCCGTGGCCCTGCGCATGTTCCAGGAGCTGCACGGTAGCCTGGAGGACGAGGAGAAGCAAGGCTGAGAGCGACGCTGTCCGATTCGATCTGAGCCCCGCGCTCGCCTCATGCTATTCTCAAGTCAGGTCGCGTTTATTGGAACGGCGTCCTAGCTCGATCAAGATCCATAAATGAATGGTATGGTGAAGTTGGCCTGGTAGCCCATTCCGTTCTCCAATAGCAATTGCCTCTGCCCTGCGCTTCCGTCCGTGGCGGTCAGGCCGAGGACCACCTGCGTCTGGCTGGTGCTTCCGATGGCGAAGTCGACCTCTATGTTCTCCACCTTGGTCTGCCCCGCGGCGATCTCCCCTTGGGCGCACGGCTCCCCGTCGATGAGAAGGGTGTAGTTGTATTGGGAGAAGGGATGCGACGAATGGACCATTACCACGATGAGGGCCCCGCCCTCCGCCCAGAGCTCGGGGTCGCTCGGTTCGAAGTCATAGGCGTCGGGATAGCCATCACCATCCCCATCGTGGACGGTGGCGAGAGGAGACAGCCAGGGGGAGAAGAGGAGCACCGCGACCAAGAGGGCGGCGACGGCGACGGACAAGCTCACTCCCAATGGAAGGAGGACGAGACGGGTCAGGGTCTTGCGCCTCATCTCCTTGGGATGCTTGAGCACGACGTGCGTCTTGACCGTCACCATGCGCCGGAAGCGGACCCCGCAACCGCTGCACGATTCGGCGGTGTCCAAGTTCGTCGCACCGCATTTAGGGCACTTCACTCAATCGCCGCAGGCCCATCGGCTTGTCTGGAAATAATGCTTGCGCGTTAGATTATCCTCAGCTCCCTCCCCACCCGCTCGAAGGCGGAGATGGCGAAGTCAAGGTCGGAACGGCTCATGGCCGCGTTCATGATGGTGCGTATGCGCGCCTTGTCCTTGGCCACCATGGGGAAGATGATGGGCAAGGCGAAGACCCTCTCCTCGAACAGGCGCTGGGAGAGCTTCTTGGCCAGTCCGCTATCGCCGACCATTATAGGGATTATGGGGGTCTGGCTCTTGCCCGTGTCGAAGCCCAGCTGCTGCATGGATCTCTTGAAGTACGTCGTGTGGTCCCAGAGCGTGCGCACGTGTTGGGGCTCGGTCTCGAGCACGTCCACCGCGGCGATGCAGGCGGCGACCACAGCTGGTGGGTGGGACCCGGAGAGCAGCCAGGTGCGCGAGCGATTGTAGGCGAAATTGACCAGGTCCTGGGAGCCTGATACATGGCCTCCCACCACGCCGAAGGCCTTGGAGAACGTGCCCATCTCCACATGTACCCGGTCCCGAGGAAGGCGGAAGTGCTCGACGATCCCCCTCCCGCCCTCGCCCAGCACGCCCTCTCCGTGGGCGTCGTCCACATAGAGCATAGCACCATGCTCGTGGGCCAACCGGGCGATGTCCGGGAGCGGGGCCACGTCCCCGTCCATGGAGAAGACCCCATCGGTGATCACGAGGATGCGCCTTGGTGCGGGGGACTGGCGCTCCGCCTCGGCCAGCACCTTTTCAAGGTCGGCGACGTCGCAATGCTTGTACACGGCCCGGTCCGAGTGGGCCAGTCGGACGCCATCGATGATCGAGCCGTGGTTCAGCTCGTCGCTGATGATCAGGTCCCCCTTCCCCACCAGCTGGGGGATCAGGCCGGCGTTGGCGGCGAATCCGGTCTGATAGACCAAGGAGGCCTGGGCGTGCTTGAAGCGGGCCAGGCGCCTTTCCAGCTCGACATGTAGGTCCATGGTGCCTGCGATCGGCCTGACCGAGCCGGAGCCGGCACCGTGCGTCCTCACGGCCTCGATGGCCGCCTCCTTGAGGCGAGGGTGGTTGCTCAGCCCCAGATAGTTGTTGGAGCAGAGCATGAGCACCTCCCTTCCATCGACCTCGCACCAGGGCAGGCTTGGGCCTTGCAGGACCCTCAGCTTCCAATCCAGCTCGTCCCTCACCAGGGAATCGTACTCTTCCTTAAGAAAGGCGGTCGGGTCTCTCATCAGATCACTTCCTCAGTCTGGGTCTCAGGTTGTCCACCATGTCCTTGACCATCATCGGCAGGTCGAATTTCGGGCTCCAGCCCCAGTCCTTCCTGGCCTCGGAGTCGTCCAGGGACATAGGCCAGGAGTCAGCGATGTTCTGTCTGTGGTCCGGGGCATATTCCACCTCAAGATTAGGTACGTGGTGACGTAGCTCCCGAACCAGCTCGGCGGGGGTGAAGCTCATGGCCGTGACGTTGTAGGCGTCGCGCCTCTTGACCTTGATCGCCGGCGCATCCATCAGGTCCATGGCGCAGCTCAGGCAGTCGGGCATGTAAATCATTGGTAGACGGGTGTCTTCGCGCAGGAAGCAGGTGTAACGTCCCTTGGTCAAGGCCTCGTAGAAGATTTCCACGGCGTAGTCGGTCGTCCCGCCGCCAGGCAAGGTCTCGCTGCTGATGATGCCAGGATAGCGCACCGACCTGACGTCAAGGCCGTACTTGGTGTAATAGTAATTGCAGAGCAGCTCCCCTGCCAACTTGGAGACGCCGTACATGCTGATGGGGAGCATGATGGTGTCCTGCGGGGTGTTCTCGCGGGGCGACGTCGGTCCGAATACGGCGATGGAGCCAGGCCAGAAAACCCTTTCAAGATGGAGCTTGCGGCTGGCTTCCAAGACGTTGAGCAGCGACTCCATGTTGGTGCGCCATGCAATTTGCGGCTCCTTTTCGCCGGTGACGGAGAGCACTGCAGCCAGGTGGTAAATATGCGCTACCTTATGCTCCTTTAGCACTTCGATCAAGGCCCGCTCTGATGAAAGGTCGGCCTTGACCACCGGTCCGGTTTTTTGGACCTGCTCGCTAGCCGGTCGATTATGCACCGCGGCAACCACCCTCTCCCCTCCAAGCCTCTGCCTCAAGGCCATGGTAAGCTCTGAACCTATCTGGCCCGTGGCTCCTGTCACCAATATCCTGGAGGATGTGTCCATACCTTGCCCCTTGCCGTGAATCCTTAGGAGAGGATATATGGATTGCCTGAAGCAATGTAGCAAGGAGCACGGAGGTCGCCAATTGAGGGTGGAGGCCAACTGGGGATGGATGACCATCGATGGTAGGAGGTATAGTGGGGACGTGGTGGTCCACGTGGACGGGTCCGTCACCCCCAGAGAGACGGCATTGTCCCTCCCCTACCGCCAGGAGCTGTTCCACACGCCGCTCTCCGAGGCCGAGCTCGGATTCCTGGAGAAGGAAAGGCCGGAGGCGGTGATCGTCGCCGCAGGCCACAAGGGCATGCTGACCCTGACCCCCAAGGCCAAGGAGATCCTGAGCTCATACGACAGCAAGGTCGTCCTCACACCAGAGGCGGCGCTATTGGCAAGCAATGAAAGAAGGCGTTTCGTCGCCTTCTTCCACCTCACCTGTTGAGCGAGGGGGCACATAAGATGGAAAGGAATGGGGGAACGGGGCTATCGCAGCAACTGGCGAGGCAGAGGGGATGGCTCCTCGAGCATTGGCGCCATCTTTTGCACCAGCACGTCCTTTCCGAATCCCAGCCTAGCCGACCTGTCTCTCTGGACGTCGGCTGCGGACCGGGCCTGGTCATGGAGTCGCTTGCTGATATCGTCGAGGTTCAAGGCTTGGACCACGACCCAAGCATGGTCGATGATTGCCGGAGGCACGGTCTCCAGGCGACCTTGGGGCAGGCAGAGGCTCTCCCCTTCGCCGACGGTTCCTTCGACATCGTCTATTGCTCCTTCCTCCTGGTCTGGGTGAAGGACCCTAGGAAAGTGCTAGAGGAGATGCTGCGGGTCTCAAGAAGCTGGGTCACTTGCCTGGCCGAGCCGGACTATGCCGCGAGGATCGATTGTCCACCTGAGCTGGAGGAGCTCACATCCTTGATAGTCGAGGGCACCAAGAGGGCAGGCGGAGACCCTTGCATGGGTCGGAAGCTCCGCTCGCTCTTCTCCGAGCGAGGCATCCAGGCCGAGATTGGAATCCATCCAGGCATCTGGAGCTTGGAGAGGCTGAGGGCGGAAAGCGATTCGGAATGGGAATGGGCCAAGGGCATGGTGGGCGATGCGGCCAACGGGGCGCGGATGGCTTACCTGCGCGAAGTATGGGACCGGGCCCTGGAGGACGGCACGCTATTCCAGCACAATCCCATCTTCTACGCCCTCGTCAGGAAGTCGAAGTGATCACACCGACCTGCTGTCCAGGCAGAAGTAGTCACCGTGCTCGCGAGCCAGGGGGCATCCCCCGCCGCATACCTCCTTCAGCCCGCAATCCTCGCACTTCCCCTCCAGATACTTGCGCTCCCGGATGTCCTTGCATAGTTGATGGTCCCAAATGTCGTGCCAATCGTCCTTGAGGATGTTCCCCAGGGGCTTGTAGTAGCTCTGGCAGGGCAGTACTGCCCCGTCCGGCTCGACGGCCATGCTCAAGGAGCAGGCGGTGCATTGCTTGATGCCGAGCCCCAGGTTGACCGGGTTGAGCTCACAATAGGGGGTGGGGGTGTACCAGGTGAGCTTGGTGCCGGTCTCCGTGGCCATCCGCTTCAACCTCACCAGCAGATCTCCCAGCTCCTCGCAGCCGACCGCCTCCGCCTCCTTTCCTTTCCCGGAACGGATGATGCCGTTGAAGGCGACGTTCTTGACGCCCATGGACACGAGGAAGGCCAAGGTCTTCTCCATCTGGTCGAAGTTGGAGCGCATGATGGTGGTGTTGGTGCTGACATAAAGGTCCTCGGCCAGGGCCACCTTTAGACCCTGGATCGTTTGCATCCATGCCCCCTGGTCGCCGACCAGCGCGTCATGCACCTTCTCCTGGTCCGAGAGCACGGTGATCTGCACGTGGTCGAGCCCCTTGGCCACCAGGTCCTTGAGGTAACCAGGCTCGCGCAGCTTCCGTCCGTTGGTCACCAGGCCGGTGATCTGGCCGAGGCGCTCGGATTCCGCGACCAGCTCGTCCAGTCCGGAGAAGAGCGTGGGCTCGCCGCCGGTGAAGACGACGTGCGGTATGCCGAGGTTCCAGAGCCGGGTTATCACAGCCTTCCATTGCTCGAGGGCGAGCTCTCGCACCTGCCTGGGCTCGTTGTAGCAATGGGCGCAGCGATTCTGGCATTTGTATGTCAATATCAGATCCATGCGGTACGGGGCCGACAGCTGGTCGAGCCCGAAGGTGGGGCGATCGGAACCGATGGTGCTTATGACCTCCGTCTTGCCATGGACGAAAAGGTCGAGATTATCGTGGATCTTGGCGTAATCCTGGACGGCCCTCTCCTTGGTCAGGTTGCGATAGCGCCGCATCATGTACTTGGCCGTGGAATCAGGGGTGCGGCCCTCGAGCGCGCAGCGCGCATAGTCCAAGGCCGTGCCGTTGAGGAAGAGGATGCCGGAGGCGTCCACCAGCAGCACCCCGTTGCTTGACGAGTCCACGCGCAGGTGGAAGCGATGGTGCGCCCATTCTCCCCTACCATCGTACCGATGGACGCCGTGGGGCAGCCCCTCGCCCTTGACCTCCCGCCACCAGTCGGAGACCCTCATCTTCCTCCCCCCGCACAGGCGCAGGCGCAGGCACACGCGCAAGCGCAGCCCGCTCCCCCGCCACCGGATCTCCCAGAGCTCACTGCTTGAGGATTGACCACGGGCACGATCTCCTTTGACAGGCCGCGCACGTCCTTCACCACGTTGTTGCTGGCATTGCGCAATCTGGAGACGTAGTCATTGGCGATGTTGCCTCTGGCCGCATCGGGGGTGCCCGCGGTCCTGCCTATGGTCGGACCGGTGGTTTGCGTCCTGGGCAAGGGCAGGATGACCACGTCCCTCAGCATCCGGTCCTCATACCTCCGGTCGAGCATCATCCAATCGTTCTTGTCCGCCAGGGACTTGGCGAAGTCCTCCGGGGTTCCCGCCGCCTTCACCTCTTGCCAGGCCTTCTCGCAGATCCTGTCATAATAACCCTTCGTGGCTTCAACGTCGAAGCCTTGCATTTTGAGCTTTACGGACTGGATCAGGTCTATGAGCGTCGATTTGAGTGCGGCGCGGTCCACCAGCCCTCCTTTTATGGACTCGAGGTACTTGGTCTCGTACGGATATTGGCCCACCTCTGCCTTCTTTACCAGGCGCATAGGGAGATCCTCGGATACCACCTGGACCATCCCTTTCTTGGTTAGGCCGAAGAGGATCATGGTGGCCACCACCTCCAATGGACGCTCCAGCACGATTGCCGCCTCCACCGCGGTCAGGTCCCTCCTAGGGCCCGCCCCGACCACGTCCAATTTAGGCTCGAAGTAGTCCTTGGCGTCCCTCCTCGCTCTCCTGAAGGCGAAGATCACAGTGCTGGCGAAGAACGCGACGAAGAGGATAGGGATCAACAGCTCGGCAAGCGTGCAAACATCCCCTAAGATGTCGACAGGAGGCTCGTCCGAGCCCGGTTCATAGTAGACGTCCACATAGCTTTGGGGGAAGCCCGCCCCGAAGTCCACCGACCCGCTGGCGACGGACTCGGGGGAGATCGATGTGTATTTCCATGAGGCCACGAGCATCCCCGAGGAGTTGTCGAACTGGATTGAATGCCAGGGGAAGCCCTGCAGATAGACCGCCTGTGAGGCATTGTCGAACCCCGCAGGGAAGATGAAATTCTCCTCCAGTGAACCAGTATTGCCGATCTGGTACTGGGTGCTGAACCAAGTAGGGCGGAACCTAACCCCTGCAGTGCCTGGCACCAAGGTGTTATTGTAGATCATATGGGGGTTGTTCACGCTGAAGCTCAGCTCGAAGGAGCCAGAGCTTTGAATCATCCCGATGGTGGTCTGGTCGAACTCGACCGCGATCCCTGGGGTAACATAGGGAGAATCACGGATCTGAGCCGGCTGCCTTGTCTCTCCACTGACCCAGATCCTGGCCTGGGAGGAGGATAGATCGTAGTAACTATTGGGCATGCCGATGTCAACGCCATCGAGGAAGCCCACGTTGGTGAATTGGAAATAATATTCGATGTTCACACTTCCATCCCTCATAGCGGTCACATCCACCTTTTGTGTGGCCACGGAGAAAGTATAGTCCTGGGCCGAGGAAGAGGACGTCAGACCTCCCAAGGGGTAGAAGATGCATCCGACCACCGCCGTCGCCATCATCAGATAGGCGACCGCCGCTGCCATTGACCATCTGCGTCTGACCATGCGCCTCACCATTTTGGCGCCTCTTCCAAGGCGTAGTTGGTCCCGCAGTAGGGGCAGGAGACCATGATCCCTCCCGATATCACCTTGAGGTCCTTGTCGGCCAAGGGGGCGCCGCAAGACTTGCACGTCAGTTGCTTCTGCTCCAGCTTGCCCGAACCTTCCATCTTGACGTTGAAGGTCTGGTTGATCAGCTTGGGCTGCGAGGCCTTGACCTTCTCGCTCTGCCAGTTGAAGAAGATAAGGACAATGGCGATCAGAACCATCACTCCTCCAGCAACTAGGTTCTCTGTCCCTCCGGCTATGATGAAGATGGCACCAAGGAGCATTAGGAATATCGCAACGAAGAGCAGTACGACGGATGTGATTCGGCTCATTTCCCCCACTGCCTGGATAAATGCGTTGCCTTGCTCTTAAAATGATTCCTCGAACTGAGTGAGAATGCAACTGGTGGTGATGGATTATTCTGCTTCATGTCGTTCGATACCTCAAGGTGATGGATTTGGCAATTTGTACGAATTGTATGCGCGATCTGCAAGGCGGCTACGTGATTAATGAAAGGATCGAAAGCGGGCCGTTCAAGCCCGTGACCACGATGTAAAGCTGCCCAAATTGCCAGGTTATCCTAGGGTTCTCTCAGTTTACAAACTGGTATGTGATCTCTTAGCGAGCGTCGCTCTGTCGTGGCTTGCTTCCTTGATTCATCATTCGCCTTCGCAAGGCATAATCAAGGTTGGGACCTTGGCGTGGTGGACTACCTTAGAAGTGACGCTGCCTAACAGAAAGCCCTCCATTGCCCCAAGCCCCCTGCTTCCCAGAACGATCAGATCGTACCCTTTGGCCGATTCCTTCAATATCAAATTGGCAGGGCTTCCAACCTCGATCATCTCCATGAAACGAAGTCCTTTTTCTTTCATAATCGTTCTTGCCGTCTCCAAGGTCTTGCTCGCGTCCGCCCGATGTTCGTGGGCGGGAAGGTCCCGAGTGGTCTCTGGAGGTTTGTACACGTGGAGTAATACCACCTCCGCGTCGAATTTCGAGGCCATTTCCGCGGCATTACTGGCCGCTTCATTAGAGCACTTAGAGCCATCGATGCACACCAATATCCTCTTTATTCCTTTCATGGCTATCCTGAAATTACATTTAAAGGCACATCGACAAATAGCTTTCGAAAATAGGGTAGTGCGAAGTCGGCGTTTCCAATGCTGATATTCTATAAAATCCATAAAAAATATTAAAATTTGAAAGGGTTTCTGTTGGGGTCGTCTTTGAGCGATCTGGTCTATTACCTAGACCCATGCCCAGATGGTCGCCCATGCGAAGAAGTAGCAGACCATGTAGAAGATGGCACCTATGATGGCAACGACGATGATGTTGCGACCAAGAGCCTTCTTATTTGGATCATTTCCCATCAGATAGATGATTCCAATTATTATGCCTATAAAGAAGAACAAGAACGCGATCAGGTATAGTATGAATACCAGGACCGGGCTCACTCCTTCAGGCATTTGTCCTTGCTGTGTCCCCTCCATCTTAATTCCCTCCTAGTTCAAATCAGGCACCGCCTGACTTATTGCCGGATTATACGATTTGAATATAATAATTATGATGCCTAAAAAGAGATGAATGGAGGGTTAAGATAAAGATGTATACGATTTATCGTATGTATTGCATCCTGACAAAATGACCGCACCTTCGAGGACCTAGTCTCGTTAATTCCTCATCTATTAAAAGATCCGTTGACAAGAATCTCACTTTCATCTCACATCAGACAGGGCAACTCAGGATAGGCATCTGACTAGGTTCAAATTCCTGAATAGGTCTGGCGAGGCACTATCAGATGTGATAGCTAGAGGAATCGATATATAAAGTGTTAATCAGGATTCCTGGATGTGAGGATTGATAGGGGTCCTCGAGGGAATTGAGAAGATGTTCGAAGTAAGCTCGGAATCCAATTTGTCGATGGTTGGGAACGTGCCCTCATCCAAAACCTCAACAAAATCTAAGACGTCCAAGGCCAGGACAAAGCCGAAGGTGAAATCGGAAGGATTTCCAGGCCTCGTCGCTCTATTGAACAAATGGAATCCCTCTAACCGGGAGTTTACTCGCAATTTATTGGTGGGTGAGCTCCGAACCGCGTTGGAAGCTGAATCTTACGCCTGCATAAATTCCTGTGTGCCTGCGCTAATCGTTGATGGTAAGTACCCCGTCGAGATCATGCATTTTCGCACGAAGGACGACATCGATGAATTCGTTACCAGGATGGTGTGGATGCAGGAGGTTTTCAGATCAGCGGTCGGGCTCCTAATAGGCGTGCCGGATGAGGAAACCTCTAGGTTGATAGAGGATGTATGCGGCTCTCTCTTGAAAATGGAAGAAGATTGCGTCGTCCGGCTCCTTTAGCGAGTATTAATGATCCAAGACATATAGAAATGCTGTGAGGTTCGGGATTTGTTTCAATTATTTATATAATTTTATAAGAATGGACAAGGGGGGATT
>CAYHAO010000012.1:0-7919 GCA_964354665.1 uncultured Methanomassiliicoccaceae archaeon
GGCCAGCTAGAGTATATATTATAATAGATTTCATCTTATTTTATTAGCCCGTTTTCGTGGTCAGCGTCGTCGTCCGTGGTCGTTATGGATGCCGTGAGGTTCGAGCTTTATCTAGAATCGGGTTCTTGACCACCTCGTTCTATGCTAATCCAGTAATATATTATAATGGTTCATCAAAAGAAATGGAGCATAAACCCTTTCCCCTTTTTCTTTCCTCGACAATCAACGAACACAATTGTGCTAAGATACTTAGGGAGGACATTGCCCCTGTTTACTAGGAGGTATGTCAAATGGGGGGGCAAAAGATACTTTATGCGAGTGGGTGCGTCGGCCTCGGGCATGTCACCCGAGACATTTCCATCGCTAACCAGCTGCGCCAAATCAATGAGAATGTCGACATCGTTTGGCTGGCTGACCCACCCGCATCGAACTACCTCTCGATTGCGAACGAGAAGGTACTTTTGGATATGGAAAGGGTTGGCAAGGGGACGAACGATTTTGTAAACAGCATGGTGGGCGATTATGTGCTCAACCTATACCCTTGGTTCTCGGAGTGGTACAAGACTTTCCCCGAGAGGGTTAAAATTATCAACGAAGTGGCTGAAAGGGAGAACGTTGATCTTATTGTTGGTGACGAGACTTACGATTTATATATTGAATATCTCAAGCATCCGGAGAAAAAGAAGCGACCGTTTCTCCTGATACTTGACTTCATTGGAGGGCACCTCTTTGATGGATTTAAAAAGAATCACTTAGTGCTCCGCTTCTTTAATGGCTGGACATATAAACATCTGAAAAACGTCTACGGAAGGGAGGGCACCATCTTCATCGGTTTGGCGGATGATGTCGTGGATGAAGGATTGGGTTTCTTAATTCTACCGAGTCGGCGCGAAGTGGCAAAGAAGTATGCCTATTGCGTCGGATATTCTTTGAACTTCAACCCCGACAAGATAGGAAGCAAGCCAGAGCTACGTAAGAAGCTGGGCTATGGCCCTGAACCGTTAATAATTGTGACCGTTGGTGGAACTATCGCGGGCGCACCATTGCTCAGAAAAGCGGCTATGGCGTTCCCGTTCATGAGGAAGTCGATTCCCAATCTTAGGATGGTTCTAGTAGCTGGCCCTTGTGTACCGATGGATTACGTGAAACCAGTGGAGGGTATTGAGGTTCGAGGCATGGTGCCCAATCTCTATGAGCATATGGCCGCTTCAGACTTGGTGATTACAACCGGTGGAGGCACGACCACGGTCGAGCTGCAAACTCTGAACAAGCCATTCCTTTACTTCCCCTTGGAGCAGCACTTCGAACAACGAACAGATGTCGCCTATCACCTGATGAGGGACCATGTCGGCATTAGGATGGACTATCCCACGACCTCTCCGGAGGAGCTGGCATCGGCTGCCATCAAGAATATCGGCAAGGAGGCCGACTATCCCCAGATACCGATCGATGGAGCAAGGAAGGCTGCTGAGCACATTAATTCGTTGCTAATTCGGATTCAAAATGGGGAATTCAAAACATAGGGACGCCGTGAGGTTCGGGCCGCCGAACGATTCTTTATAAGCACACTGATTCCAATCATTATCGGGGAAAGATGGGGCAGAATCAACCTTTGGAGTTGTCTGAAGGGGAGAAGAAGGAGCCATCCCCCTCAAACACGGGAGAGAGCATTCGCAAACTTGCTTACGAATGTATCTATCAAGTCATGGTTCAGGATTTCAAGCTTTTCTTGGAAACCGCTGGTGCTCAGAAAGTCTTGAGTGCTTACCAACCGATGGGTGAGTACGCCGGTCATGCTACAGCTCGCAACTTCCTAAACAAACTGGAACTGAAGGGGAATGGGGCAGATATTATTGCCATTCCCATTTATGCGTTCGTAAATAATTTGCTCGATTGCTCATGTGACCCAATCGAAATCAGAGAGCGTGGAGTAGAGGTTAGGATGACATCCTGCTATGTGTCGAAGGTCGGTGCACCACCGGAATATTGCATTGCTGTTACTCATAACGTTGGGAAAGGTATTATCAAGGAAATCAATCCTGAATTCGAAATTGTTTTTACTCATCATTTGACGCAGGGTGACCCCTATTGCCGTTATGTCGTTAAGCGAAGATTGGACCGGATAGGGGATACTAACAATCTCGGAAATTTATTGAGGGTGCTGCCTCCTATTGAGCTACCTGAATCTGAAAAAGAGGCTTTGACAACAAGCTATAGCTGCAGCATCTGGATGAACATCATTCGGGCGATGATCGAGGTCCTCGGCTCTGAAGAGACAATTGCATTAATCGATGGTCCTTCGAGGCTCAAAGGAGAGGAGTTCGGCAATGGCGCCAAGAAGCAACTCTGCATCGAAAATGCGGGTGCTAGGGACGCAGAGTTGGTTATTGAGGTTCTGGGCTCAGCATTGGGGCAGGACTATAAACGATTGGATAATAGTCCGCAGATTGTTAGAACCGAGATTGAGGGATGTGTCTTAGTAGATGGACCAATTGAGGCGTGCAAGCAGTTTGAGTTGTTGGCCGATGGCATCTGTAAATCAATCAATCCTAATCTTGAGTTCATCTATAACAAGATGCGAACGAAGGGCGACAAGACCTGCCACTGGACGATAAGGAAGAAGAGGGAGGCAGAGAAGGAGAAGGCCAAGGAGGTTCTGCCTTCGGATGACCCAATTAAAATGCTAACTACTATGTATATCAAGGGCGAAATCACAGAGGAAGAGTTTAGGAAGAAGCTCGCGGTGCTAAAGGAACTCAAACTCTAGTCGTCGTTCGTAATCGCAGGGATGCCGTGAGGTTCTTGCTCTAGGAGATAAGCAAACACCCCTATCCTTTCCGAGGGAGTTTCCACCTCAATCTCAATCGGAATGATTCTTCCTGATCGAAGAATTGAAGGGGCAACAGTTCCCTTGATTGATAGGTGTTGGTCCAGCCCTTGAAACCGACCTAAAATAATAAGAACAATTCTATTAAATAAAAAACCAAATAGCCTATTTATTATGAATCGACATTATCGAGAATTGACAACCAGTATCAATCTATTTTTATAAGGTCTGACTTCATGAGCTCCTCGAAGACCCGCTTCCCCTTCGCAGTGAGGATGTAGCGTTTCCAGGTCTGCTTGTCGGGGGTGAGGCATTCTATGAGGCCATTCTCTTCCAGCTCACGGATCGCCCTACTGATGTTCTGGACGGAACGTCCTGATCTCTCAGCGATTTCGGATGGTTTGATCACGTTGTTCTGGTAGACCTCCCGCATGACCAGCGCGCGCCTATCTACGCTGAGAACCCACTTCGCTTGATCGTCGAGCTCCATTCGTCCCGTTAGATGCTTCATGAACTATTAACGTTGTTCGTGCTCGCTCTAGCCTCCTCTAGATCGAACCGCCCCATCGCCCTGCAATGGTCCTGGACAAGGCGCCTGTTCGTTTCAACAACCTTCCTCGCAAAATCGGCGAGATGAGAAGGGACCACCTCAAGCGATTTCACCTGCCTCTCGCCCTCGATGATTTGGCCGTTCCCGATGACCTTACCAGCTGGGACTACGACGTCCTGGACGATCGCGCGATTAAGAACGATACAAGCATCGCCCAACACGCTCTGGAAGACAATCGACCCGAAGCCGATGAAGCAGTCCTCGCCGATGACGCATGGACCGTGAACGATGCATCCATGGCCCAATGAGGAGTTTTGGCGGATCTCGGCGGTCGAACCGAGCAGAGCATGGACGACCACATTGTCTTGGACGTTGCATCCAGAACGTATCACCACCTTCGATCCTGGCTCGTCCGCCCTGATTGTGGCATTGGGCGCGACGAATACATTATCCTCAATGATTACATCCCCAATAATTACTGCAGATTCCGAGATGAAGGCAGTCGCGCTGATAATCGGTTGTCCATTCGACGTAGTTTTAATCATTTGAATATGAATGATTATGCTTCAATATGAATTTATATGATAAATTATTTAAACTTTGCACAACCTATTACATAAAAGGAGCAGAGTGGCATGGCAACAATCGAATCCAAGATTGACAGGACAATCCCGAACTTGGAGTCAAGCCTGAAATCCTTGGGCTCAGTACCAAACGTTAGGAAGGCAATCAATAAGAAGAAGCCAGTAAAGATTTCTGACTGTTCTGGAATCTCAACCTTCCCGAGCGATAATCTGAAGTGATTTTTTAGGTTCCACTAAAGATTAAATATCGATTAACGCGAATCCTCTTCCTGCTTTGGATCCTGTGCTGCATCGTTTCTTCGATGATAATGCCAGCAAAGTAAACAATAGAGGGGGAGAGGTTTGTCTAAACCATTCAAGGGTTTCATAGACCAGGACATCAGGAACTCTGTACCAGATTGGGAGCCGTTCACAGAACCGAGGGCAAAGAAAGGGTCCCCAAATGTACTCTTCATCGTCTGGGATGACGTTGGCTTCGCTGCCTTGGAACCGTTCGGTGGGCTAATAGAGACACCGAACTTGAAGCGACTGGCAGCGAGGGGATTGGGCTACACCCAGTTCCATACCACTGCCCTATGCTCGCCGACCAGAGCCTGCATGCTCACGGGTCGGAATCATACCACGGTTGGAATGGCCTGCATCGAAGAGGCCACTACCGGATTCCCGGGTTCCAGTGGCAGGATACCCCCTGAGACCGCTACCTTGGCCGAGATTTTGGTTGAAAGGGGCTACAACACCTATGCGATAGGCAAGTGGCATCTGACCCCAGAAGAAGAATGCACCATGGCCTCCTCAAAAAGGAACTGGCCAGTCGGTCGTGGTTTCGAGCGCTATTATGGATTTTTGGGCGGTGAGACCGATCAATGGTATCCGGAATTGGTTTATGACAACCATTACGTAGAACAGCCCTCCCTACCCAAGGATGGCTATCACCTGAGCAAGGACCTGGTCGACAGAGCCATCGCCTTCATCAAAGATGCCAAGGTAATCGCCCCAGTAAAGCCCTTCTTCATGTACTTCTGCCCTGGGTGCGCTCACGCGCCCCATCACGTCTTCAAGGAATGGACTGACAAGTACAAGGGAAAATTCGACATGGGCTATGAGGCGTACCGAGAAATCGTCTTCGAGCGGATGAAGAGCATGGGCATACTGCCAAAGGAGACCGAGATGACGCCCATGAACTCGTTGGTGGGAGAGAGAAGTTCAGAAGGCAAGAAATGGCCAATGCTGGATGTGATCCGCCCATGGGGTTCCCTCTCCGAGGAGGAGAAGAAACTCTTCTGCCGGATGGCAGAAGTATACGCGGGCTTCGTTTCCTACACCGACCATGAGATCGGGAGATTGCTCGACTATCTCGAGGAATCAGGCGACCTTGAAAACACGATCATTGTGACGTTATCTGATAATGGGGCAAGTGGAGAGGGTGGGCCGAACGGCTCGGTAAATGAGAACCTTTTCTTCAATGGAATCCCCGATGATATGAAGAACAATTTGAAGATGCTTGAGGACTTGGGAAGCGAGAATACCTACAACCATTATCCCAACGGATGGGCCGAGGCCTTCTGCGCCCCCTTCAGGATGTATAAGAGATATGCAGCCTGGAGCGGCGGCACATGCGATCCCCTGATCATATGCTGGCCAGGTAAGATCAAGAAGAGGGGGCTACGTCATCAGTATCACCACGTGGTCGACATCGTGCCGACCATACTGGAATGCCTTGAACTCGATCTCCCCGAAGAGGTGAAAGGCTATACTCAAAAGCCGTTGGAAGGGGTTAGCATGAGATACTCCTTCGATGAACCCGAGGCCCTCACCAAAAAAGAGGTCCAGTACTATAACATGCTAGGTAGCCGGGGAATTTGGCATAAGGGTTGGAAATTATGCAACACCCACCCCACCATCGCCGATTGGGGCCATTTCTCGGAGGACCGTTGGCAGCTATTCCAAACAGACAAGGACCGTTCGGAGAGCCGGGACCTTGCAAAGGAATTCCCTGAGAAAGTCGAGGAGCTCAAGTCACTCTGGTACTTCGAAGCTGGGAGGTACAATGGATTACCGATCGAAGACCGCGGTCCAATTGAGCTATTGCTCTCGCCAAGGCCCCAGCCAGCCGAGGATCGTGATCGATACAGGTTTTTCGAGGACAATCTGCCTGTGCCCGAGTCAGTGGCGCCCAAGATTGTGAATCGCTCTTTCAAGATTGGAGCGGCGGTCGATATTCCTAAGGAGGGGGCACAAGGCGTCCTCTTCCATCAAGGTTCGAGGTTTGGTGGGCACGCCCTCTACGTAAAGGATGGAAAGCTGAAGTACGTCTATAATTTCGTGGGATTGCAGCAATTCAGCATATCATCGACCACTGACGTGCCAAGCGGCGAGAAAATCATCCTGGCAGTGGTATTCGATAAGGAGAAAGAGGAGCCCAAGGGCGTTGCGAACGGGACCCTAAGCCTATACATCAACGAAAAGAAGGTGGGCGAAGGCAAAATCCGCACGCAACCCTCTCGCTTCGGATTGACTGGATATGTGGTCGTCGGCCGCGGGAAGGGAGCTCCTGTCTGTGAAGACTTCCCTGGTGAGAGACCATGGGCTTTCACAGGCAAAATCCATGCTCTCGCGATCGATGTATCAGGCAAAGCCTACAGGGACATCGAGTCCGAGGTGCAGGCAAAATTGAAGAGCATGTGACGCTGCCAAGAGCTAAGCGATTGAGGGAAAGACCTTGCAAGCATCATCCAATCAAAGGAACGATTGGCGCTCAGGTTTGGAAGCGTTCCACATCCTTGCCAAGCCAAGAGGAGCGATCTGCAATCTGAATTGCAAATATTGCTTCTATACCCGAAAAACCGACTTGTACAAGGGAGGGTCGTTCCGCATGTCAGAGGAGGTCCTGGAGAGTTACATACGCCAGGTCATCCAGGGTCACCGGGCTCCAGAGGTCACCATAGCCTGGCAGGGAGGGGAGCCGACACTAATGGGCCTGGACTTCTTCCGCAAGTCGATCGAATTGGAGCGAAGGTACGCCCGACCAGGTCAGAGGATAATCAACACCATACAGACCAACGGGACCATGCTGGACGACGAATGGTGCGGTTTCCTCCGCGAACATGATTTTTTAGTGGGGATATCCATCGATGGGCCAAAGGACCTGCATGACCAACTCCGCGTGGACGCAGGCGGGGGACCGACCTTCGAAAGGGTGATGCAAGCCCTTCACCTTTTGCAGAAGCATCGGGTGGAGCACAACGCACTCGTCACTATCAACGCGGTCAATGCTGATCAACCCTTACGGGTCTATCGCTTCCTGCGCGACGAGGCTGGCTTCCGCTTCATCCAGTTTATTCCTATCGTGGAAAGGGCTCAGAGCGAGGATGCGGCGCGAGCCCCAAAAGTCACCAAGGAGACGATCAGCCCTGGCAAATATGGCAGGTTCATGATCGGCGTCTTCGACGAATGGGTGGGGCGGGACGTCGGCGAGGTCTTCGTCCAAGCATTCGACGTGGCCCTGGCAAATTGGCACGGCGAGCCTCCCAGCGTGTGCACCAATGCCGTCACGTGCGGGACGGCCCTTGCCTTGGAGCATAATGGAGACCTGTATTCCTGCGATCATTTCGTCGATGGAGAGCACCGCCTCGGAAACATCCTCGAAACACCGCTGGTCGCCCTGGTGGGGAGCGAGCGTCAATGGAAGTTCGGGTCGAGCAAGGCACACCTCCCTCGATACTGCCTGGAATGTGACGTCCGCTTCGCCTGCCACGGGGGTTGCCCCAAGGACCGTTTCATCCACACACCAAGTGGCGAGCCGGGATTGAATTATCTCTGCTCTGGGTACAAGGCCTTCTACCATCATATCGACCAGCCAATGAGGTTGATGAGCGAGCTCCTAAGGCAAGGCAAGGCGCCTTCCGAGATTATGGTCAAGGGCGCTTCATCGCAATAGTTCAAAATTTCAAGGAATCCC
>CAYHAO010000012.1:8019-42446 GCA_964354665.1 uncultured Methanomassiliicoccaceae archaeon
TGCAATGCGCCGAATGCGGAGCGACCATTCCCGAAGGTAAGGATACCTGCCCAGCCTGTGGATCGTCGATGAGTCATTTCAAGCTGGAGGACCTTGACCTCATTCGCCGGTTCAAGGTCGGGGACAAGGTCTCTGGCGGCTTCAATATCGTGGCCAAGTTCATAGACAATGTGCTCAAGTCATTCAACGCTCAGCTGATCGCCCCTTACATCAGGTACCGCCTACGGGTCCTGCAAACGGTAATGACCGTGATATTGATAACCGTCCTCGTATCGGCCGCGCTCGCATACCTGGATGTGATAACGGGGGAAGCGTTCGTCTTACTGGTAGGGATAGTCCTAGGTTTCATCCTGGCCAGCGTTAGTCGGATGTTCGGTCCGTTCTAGCCCTTCGCTTTCCCTTCTTGTATTCCTTTCCGACCTTGTAGCGTCCGCCACTTTCTCTCCTAACGAGAGGTGTGGTCCGCCCGACATCCATAGGAGCAGCGGACATCGATTGGAACGTCGATGCCATGGGCATGATGAGCGTTATGTCGAAAAAATAAGGGTTGGAAAAATAAAAGATTAGAGGAAGGTACCTAGTACCTGTCCCTCTTCGGCTTATGCTTCGCGTAGCAATCCCTGCAGTAAACCGGCCTGCCCTCGGTCGGCTTGAATGGAACCTGGCACTGCTGTCCGCAGTCGGAACAAGTCACATCGTGCATCTCGCGCGGGCCGTCGTCTCGCCTTCCGCCTCTATATCCACCGCTTCTCGGTTTTCCGTACATTACTAATCTACCTATGTTGGCTATATGTCCTTGACCACCCTGATCACAAGGAAGGATTGTTCCTCCAGTGCGCTGGGATGGGCGCGAACGGGATGTCATATAAACTAATGGTATATAATATATTGCAGAAAGGTCTCCATACGCTCCGCTGATTATTCTTTGAAGATGATCAATTAGCCAGCATCGTGCAGGCAAGGCCCAAGGCCCGTGCTAGCACCTTGCACAAAAAAGGGATGACGGGAGAGGTGCTTATTCGTCCGCGATGGTATCGAGACGAGCCTCGTCCGTGCAGTACTCCGCCATCCGGGAGATCTTCGACATGGCGCCCAAGGGCGCCATAAACATGGGCATCGGTGAGCCGGACTTCGGTCCTCCAATGAGCTTATTGGAGGGGATGCGCCAGGCGATGGGAAAGGGCATGGACCGCTACGGCCCGACCAAAGGTCTGCCCGAGCTGCGGAGCGGCATCGCCGAGATGCTCAAGAAATATAACTCCAGCATCACTGCGGATAACATCATGATCACCTGCGGGGCCACCCAAGGGGTGATGACCGCCTATCAGACCCTGTTCGACCCGGCCGGGGAGGTGCTGATACCAGACCCCGGCTTCGTCCTCTACTCTCCGGATGCGCTGCTGGTGGATGCCGAGCCCGTGCCTTACTATCTGTGGGAGGAGGACGGGTACGAGCCAAACCCCGAGATGCTGAAGAACCTGATCAATCCCAGGACCGATGGCATCGTCGTCAACAGCCCAGGCAACCCCACGGGAGGGAACCTCTCCAAGGAGACGGTCAAGGCCATCGCCGACCTAGCGCAGGACGATGGCTTTTACATCATATCGGACGAGGTCTACGACCACTTCGTTTACGAGGGGGAGCATAATTCGTTCCTCCCTTACCTGGAGAGTTCCATCGTGGTCAACTCCTTCTCCAAGTGCTTGGGCATTCCCGGGTGGAGGATAGGGTACGTGGTGGCAGAGAAGAAGATGATCGATCAGTTGGCCAAGATCAACTATTACACCATCGCCTGTCCCGCGACCCCGATCCAGTACGCGGTGGCCCAGGCGCTCGAGGACTTGGACTCATCCATGTCTCTTCACCGAAAGGAGTACGATGCCAGGAGGAGGTTGATCGTCTCCCTGCTCAACGACATTCCCGGTTTCCATTGCTCCCTTCCCAAAGGTGCCTTCTACGCCTTCCCCTCCTATGACCAGGACGCATCCTGCCTGGAGCTGGTGCACGCGATCGTGAGCTCCGGGGTAATTTGCATCCCCGGATGCGCCTTCGGGGACGCCGGGGACGGCCACCTGAGGTTCTCCTATGCCACCTCGGTCGAGAGCATCAGGGCGGGGCTGGAAAGGGTCAAGGCGATCGTGGAGGGCATGCCCTGCCTTTCTAGGTCGGTTTGCTCACTGAAGAGAGGCAAACCTTGCTGAGCAAAGTGGCCCTTGGACGAAGCAACGAAGGGAACCTTTTTACTCCCTTAGCCGCTAGCGAAGCAGGTACTGGGGGGTCATGATATGGAGGTCAGGGAGACCGACGTCCTGGTGATCGGCAATGGCGGAGCCGGGCTTAGGGCGGCGATAGAGGCGCACCGCGCTGGGGCCAGGACGCTCGTCGTTGCCCGGACCATACTGGGCAAGGCGCACACCACCATGGCGGAAGGAGGCTACAATGCCGCCCTGGGCAACCGCGACCCCACCGATTCCATCGACTCGCATTTCCATGACACCGTGATCGAGGGCGCGTTCCTGAACGACCAGCGCCTGGTGAGGATGCTGGTCGAAGAGGCCCCGGACCGAATCTACGACCTCGAGGGCTTTGGGGCGGTCTTCGATCGGACGCTTGAGGGCAAGATCGCTCAGCGCCCCTTCGGTGGCCAGTCCCATCCTCGGACCTGCTACGTCGGGGACGAGACCGGTCACGAGATGATCATGGCCCTGGCAGAGGAGGTGAGGAGGCGGGCGGTGCCGCACCTCGATGAGGTGCTGGTGACCAAGCTGCTATCGAATGGCGGCACCTGCACCGGGGCCTTCGGCATCGAGATGAGGAGCGGTAATTACCTCGCCCTCCGGGCCAAGTCCACCGTCCTAGCTTTGGGCGGGGCGGGCCAGGTCTATCGGGTGACATCCAATCCTGACGAGGCCACGGGCGACGGATATTCCCTGGCATATGACGTCGGGGCGGAGCTCATGGACATGGAGCAGGTGCAGTTCCACCCCACTGGCATGGTACACCCCGAGAGCGCCAAGGGCATCCTGGTCACGGAGGCGGTCAGGGGAGAGGGAGGGCAGCTCAAGAACTCCCGGGGAGAGAGGTTCATGGAGCGCTACAGCCCCAAGCAGATGGAGCTCTCCCCCAGGGACGTGGTGGCACGTTCCATCTACACCGAGATCCAGGAGGGCAGGGGGACGCCTCGGGGCGCGGTCTATCTGGACATAACCCACAAGGACCCCAAGGCGGTCGAGGCCAAGCTCCCCCGCATGGTCAAGCAGTTCCGCGTCTTCGCGGACCTGGACATCACCAAGGAGCCGATGGAGGTGGCGCCGACGGCGCATCATTTCATGGGCGGGGTGAAGATCAGGCCGGAGGACAATCGCTCCACGACCGTGCAGGGGCTGTACCTGGCGGGGGAGAACGAGGCCGGTGTCCATGGCGGGAACCGCCTGGGTGGGAACGCCTTGGCGGAGACGCAGGTCTTCGGGGCCAGGGCCGGGCGTTTCGCGGCCGCGTATGCCAGCGCTGCACCCTTGCCCGATCTGGACGAGGTCGAGTTATCGCAGGAACAGGCGAGGTTGGACTCCATGTTCCGGGAGGGCGAGAGGCCGCAGGCGATCAAGCGCGACCTGAGGGAGCTGATGTGGACCAAGGTCGGGATCGTCCGCAACCAGCCGGACCTGCTGCAGGCGCAGGAAGGGATTCGGTCCTTGGGGGAGAGATCTAACCAGGCCGGGGTCGTGGGGGGCAAGCGCTACAATCCGGAATGGTACGACGCCATCTGCGTCCGCTCCATGCTCCTGGTCAGCGAGGCCATCGTCCGCTCGGCCCTGCTGCGCCAGGAGAGCAGGGGGGCGCACTTCCGCTCCGACTTCCCGCGGCGTGACGATGCCAGCTGGTTCGTCAACGTCAACCTGGTCAAGGGGAAGGATGGCCAGATGCGGTCCTCCACCACCCCCATCCAAGCCACGGAGCTCCGGCCCGAGGGGGTGGGGGCATGACCTCGGTCAAGGTCCGGGTCTTCCGCTTCGATCCTGTGGCGGACCAAGCTCCCCGCTTCGAGGAGTACCTCGTCCCTTATGCGGAGAAGATGCGCGTCCTGGACGCGCTCAATTACATCCACGAGCACTACGACGGCAGCCTGGCCTATCGCTGGGTATGCCGCGCCGCCCAATGCGGCTCCTGCACGGTCATGGTGGACGGGAAGCCGGGGCCGGCGTGCAGGACGGAGATCCCCGGTGGAACGGAGGTCATCACCATAGAGCCGCTGCGCGCCTTCCCCGTGATCAAGGACCTGGTGGTGGACACGGACCGGGCCTATTCGCGCTTCGAGGCCATCCAGCCCTATGTCCAGAGGCCAGAGGTGGGGCGCAGGCCGGAGGTCATCATGCCCTCAGAGGTGGAGGAGATCAAGCCCTTGCGCTCCTGCATCGAGTGCTTCGCCTGCCTCTCCGCCTGCCCGGTGGTCAACGAGATCCAGGAGGAGTACCTGGGGCCCATGGGAATGCGCAAGCTGGCCGAGCTCTCGCTGGACCGAAGGGACACCCAGGACCGGGTGGCCATGGCCCTGGCCTCGGGAATGTACAACTGCACCACCTGCAAGAACTGCTGGGCCGTCTGCCCTCAGGAGATCAAGGTGCCGGAGAAGGCGGTGGAGAAGCTCAGGGCCATGGCCTTGAGGAAGGGGGTGCCGCCGTTGCCGCCGCACAAGGTGGCCATCGCCTCCATCCGCAACTACTGGAACCCCTGGATGGCGCCGAGGGCGCAGCGGGCCAAGTGGGCCAAGCCGTTCGAGCTGCCTGCCCAATGCGGGACCATGTTCTTCGCCGGCTGCTCCCCCTCGCTATTGAAGCAGAACCTGGTCGAAAACGTGGTCAGGATCTTCAAGGCAATGGACGAACCGTTGGGCTATCTGGGCAAGGAGGAGAGGTGCTGTTCCTCGCCCCTGCTCCGGATCGGGGAGGTGGGGATGTTCGAGGAGATGGCCAAGGCCAACATCGAGAACATGCGCAAGGCCGGGGCCAAGCGGGTGGTGGTGACCTGCGCCGGCTGCTACAAGGCCTGGAAGGAGGACTATCCCGAGCATTTCGGGGAGCTCGGGTTCGAGGTGCTGCACATCTCCCAATTGCTGGAGGAGGCCATCGCCTCCGGGCGCCTGCGGCTCAAGGCCGTGCCGGAGAACCAGAGGGCGATCACCTATCACGACCCGTGCCATCTGGGCAGGGCAGGCGGGATCTACGAGGCCCCCAGGCGGGTGCTCCGCGCCGTGCCAGGCATCACTTTCAGGGAGATGTCTCGCAACCGGGAGAACAGCGCCTGCTGCGGCTCCGGCGGCGGGGTCAAGACCGCCAGGCCCAACCTCGCCACGGCCATAGGCGCTCGGCGATTGGACATGGTCAAGGAGACCAATGCTCAAGAGGTAATATCCTGTTGTCCCTGGTGCGAGCAGAACATCGAGGACAGCATCAAGTCCTCAGGGTCGGGGACGTGGAAGGTCAGGGACCTGGTGGACATAGTGTGCGCCGCGCTGGATCAATGAGTTTCAATGGAGAGAACCTGAGTGAGCACGAAGGAGGACCGGGAGAAGGAGAGGGTCATCTTCGACAAGAGGCTCAAAGACCTGCAGGTTCGAATAGGCTACACCTTCGTCAGGGGGGAATGGCTGCGTGAGGCGCTCACCCATTCCTCCTATGCCCATGAGGGGCCAGGGAAGCCATCTTATGAGCGTTTGGAGTTCCTCGGGGACAGGGTGCTTGAGCTGTTCGTGTGCGAGCAGCTCTTTGAGCAGTGCCCGGACCGGGAGGGGGATCTGACCAAGAGGCTGGCCTGGTTGGTGGACGAGGAGAGCCTGGCCCAAGCAGGAAAGAAATTGAAGCTGGACCATGCATTGCGCACCGGTCCCGCCGTTCCCAAGGAACGAGTCCCGGACAGCATCGTTGCGGATGTCCTTGAGGCGCTGGTAGGTGCAATTTACCTTGACGGAAAGGAGAAGGCAGCGCGGAGGTTCGTGCTGGAAAACGTTTGGGACCCAGAAGTGCTCGGTTCCGAGCCCCTGAAAGCATCTCCCAAGAACCTGCTCCAGGAAAGATGTGACGAGCTTAGAGGCGTGGTCGGCGACATAAGGCCAGAGTTCATATGCGAAGAGTCGGGCCCAGAGCATCAGAGGTCGTTTTCATGCTGCGCCCGGGTTAAGGTGGCGGGTGAGGTCATGGAAGCCAGCGCTCGTGGTAAAAGCAGCAAGAAAGCTGCGGAGAAGGCGGCTGCGGAAGCCTTGCTGAAGTGCATCGAGGAGCGCTTTCCAAGCTTTTAGGGGCACTTAAATGGCTCTTTAAATATCACTTACTCTCTCAACCTTAAGGTCCATATCATGGGAGATTACAAAATGGCACAGAAGAAGACCTCCAAATCGACACCCAAGGTAGCAAAGAAACCCCAAGGCAAGAAACCGCTGGCTAAGAAGCCGATCCCCGCCGAGGAGCAAGAGCATGAGCACGTCCACGACGAGACCTGCGGCTGCGTGACCGCGGCCCAAGAGCTGTTCGGCAAGAACGCCGAGCGCTGCTATGCCCTGAGGGACCTATGGTTCGAGTCGCTGGCGGCGGCGGTGGACCAGCAGGTGGCCCCCGAGCCGTACAAGCGGGAGATGCTCTTCCTCACCCTGAGCAATTCTATAATGGACATGATGATGGACATCCTCCCCGAGGAGGTGGCGGTTATCCTGGCCGAGAACATCGACGACTATCTCGCCGTGACATTGATAAACCAGAAGTACGGCGTAGACCTGCTGAAGACCTTCCAAGAGGAGTTCTTGGCCAAGAAGGGGAAGGAGTTCGATACCGAGGACAAGCTGGCAGAGGCATTGGCCGAATTCGAGGAAGAGTTCTGGAACAGCCCCCGCAAGGACCTCGATGGCAAGTCCCCCAACCAAGTGGTCGAGGCCGCATTGAAGCATTACGACCTGCTCTGAGCCCTGGGATCAGTGCCCAGGCCTGGGCAAACGGTTTAATGCGGGCAAGTGCATCGAGCCAGCGATGGTGATAACCTCTGCCCCGGGCAAGGTCATCCTGCTCGGGGAGCACGCCGTGGTTTTCGGACAGCCAGCCATTGCTGTGGCCGTGGACAAGAGGCTGAGATGCCACGTGCATCGTCATGACGCCTTCTTGATGAACGGCGCGCCGCTGTCCCCGAAGACCCACCCATACATCCAAAGCGCCATCGCCAAGCATTGGAGCGGGGAGCCCCTGGCGGTGGAGACCCACTCCGACATCCCATCTGGGTCGGGAATGGGGTCGTCCGCAGCCGTGTCCTCTTCGCTCCTCGCGGCCCTGATGGTCCTGAAGGGCGGAAGGGTGGGCGAGGAGGAGGTGGCAAGGGAGGCCTTCGACATCGAGTCCGTCGTCCAGGGCAGGGCCAGCCCCACCGACACCTCAGCCAGTTGCCATGGAAAGGGCGTCTTCGTGGATTCCCGGGCGGGGGAGCGGCTGCTATGGTACATCCAGAGGGACGTGAGGGAGTGGTACATCCACGACTGCGAGGTTCCACGGATGAACCTGGTGATCGGCTATACTGGTGTCCATGCCGCCACCGGTCCCTTGGTGGCCAAGGTGAAGCGTTACGCTGACCGGACCGTCTTCGCGCGCGACATCATCCAGGAGATCGGTGGGATCGTGAGGGAGGGGATCACCTGCCTGAAGGCCAACGACATGGAGGCCCTGGGGCGTCTAATGACCAGGGACCACAAGCTCTTGGCCATATTGGGGGTCTCCCACCCCTCACTGGACAAGCTCGTCCGAGCAGTCCTGCCCTACTCCTACGGCGCTAAGCTGACTGGGGCGGGAGGAGGGGGCAGCATGATAGCCCTCACCGACCAGCCCGAGAAGGCGGCGGAAGCGATCCGTCTCAAGGGAGGGATGCCCTTTAAGGTGAGCACGGGAGAGGGTGGCGTGCGCTTGGAAGATATGAGATAAGATTATATAAATAAAATTAAAAATATTTTATGGGAGCCGAGGGCTCAAATGAACTCCTCGAACTCCTTCACCAGGTCGGGCATCTTCTGCTTGAGCGCCGCAAGGATGTTATAGACGTTCATCTCGTGGATGTCGCATTCGGCCAGGGTCTCGATAACACCGTCCAGCTGGGCGTCGGTCAAGGTGGTCATCTTCTCCTTGGCCATCCAATTGCGGTACAGCTTGTTCTCCAGCTCATCCCGCCACAGCCTCTCGTAGGGCTTCAGAGCCGCCTCGGAGAAGTCCTTGGCCTGGACGCAATCGCCGAGCACCTCGCCGGCGAACTTGCCCATGATGCAGCCGTTGGCGATCCCCCCTCCAGTGATGGGGTCGATGACCCTTGCCGCATCTCCTACTAGCAGTAAGCCATCGGCGATGCTCTTCTCGACCGGGGGCGACACGGAGACCGCGGCCCCCACGGCCTCCAAGGGCTGACCACAGGATAGCCGGGGGTCGTTCTTGATCCATTTGTCGATGTACATCTTGACGTCGCCTGGCCTCTTCAGCATGGAAGCAAGTATGCCCATGCCCACATTGGCCGTGTCCCCGCCCTTGGGGAATACCCAGGCATAGCCTCCTGGCGCCACCGTTCCCAGCACGAACTCGCAGAAGTCGGGCTCGGTCTTGATGCCGGTCAGCCTGTACTGGAAGCAGGAGGTGATGTCGCTCATCTTGAGTACGGTGTCCAAGCCGCCCCATCTTCCCACTTGCGATTCGAAGCCGTCGGCCGCAACCACGCAGCCGGCCGTGAGCTTGAACGGCTCCCCGAACGAAACTCCGGTTATGCCCTTCACCACGCCCCCTTCCTTGATGACGCTGGTGGCGGCGGTCTTGAGCCTGATCTCGGTGCCGGCCTTGGCCGCCCTCTCCGCCAGATACTTGTCGAAGCGGTGGCGCTCTAGAACCAGGCCCACCTCGTCCCCGGCCTGCGACTCGTCGATGCGGAAGACCGAGCCATTGGGGGAGACCAGCTTGGCCCCTTTCATCTCGGCCGAGACCCATCTCTTGTCGACGGGGATCATGGCCTTGTCCAGGCCTTTCTTGGAGATGCCCTCGGCGCATCTCAGGGAGGCGCCGATCTCTTGGCGCTTCTCGATCATCAGGACCCGAGCGCCCTTCTTGGCCGCATGATACGCGGTCATGCTACCAGCGGGTCCGCCGCCGACGACTATGACGTCGTAATCGGTCCTCATTTCTTCTTCGCCTCCATGGAGACCGCCCCGACGGGGCAGAGCTTGACGCAGCGGCCGCACCGGGTGCACGAGTCGTTGAACTCCACCACTACCTCATGGAGGTAAATGGCGTTCTCCGGGCAGGTGCCGGCGCAGGCCCCGCAATGCATGCACTTCTCGACCATCACATGCATCCAGTCGTTCTTCAAGTGTACTCCTCCCCGTGCCTCTTGCGCCACTCGGCTATCGGAACGGAGAACTTCTTCTCTATCTCGGTCCTGTAGGTCGGGCCGCCGTTGTAGGCACAGAAGGGTATGATGCGTCCATCTGGGGTGGTGTAGTGGATGGCGCAGCGCTTGACCCGCTCCACGTCGTAATTGTAGTTGTCCTGGAAGTGCATCCCTCCGACGAACATCATATTCCAGGAGAACTTGGCCAGCCCCTCCTTGGAGGAGTCGCTGAACACCGTCCCCATCATCTGCAGGAACTGCGTGGTCGAGAGGCCATCCGGCACCTTCTCCTTGATTATGTGTTTCCTCAGGATGTTGAGGGCCTTCACCTTCGATGGGAACTTTATTTCGGCCTTCTCCGCCTTGACGCTGAGCTCGTATAGTTCCTTGAAGAGGGGCTCGACCTCCACGAAGCGAGTCAAGGGGACCACGTTGTTCTCGTCCTTGACGAACAGGTAGGTGGCCAGGCCGCAGTGGGGATGCGTGGTGAAGGTAACCTTGCTCTGCTCCAGCAGGGTGGAGGCCAAGGTGGATAAAGGCACCACGGTCGGAACGGGGAAGAAGTCGTTTGTCCTGACCTGTCCATTGGTTTGTTTCTCGAGGTCCCTCACCAGGTCGGGCAGGGTGTAGCGGTGCTTGGTCCTCTCCTCCTGGTCGATCCTACCAGTGAAGGCTACTGGCTGGAAGTTGATCCCGCGGATCACGTCGATGTTCTTGAGCGCGAACTTGAAGATCTCTCCCACCTGGTCGTTGTTGATGTTCTTAACCACGGTCGGAACAAGTACGATGGATGGGGGCCTCTCCATCTTGCGCACGTTCTCGACGACCTTCAGCTTCGTCTCCAGCAAGGGGACCCCCCGAGCCGCCATGTATATGTCGTCGCGCAACCCATCGAACTGCAGGTAGATGGTGTTCATCCCTGCCCGGGCGGCCGCCTCGAGGAACTTCGGGTCCTTGGCGAACTTTATTCCATTGGTCGCCACTTGAATTTGGGCGAATCCCATCTCCTTGGCTTTGGCGATGACCTCAACGAACTTGGGGTAGATGGTAGGCTCGCCGCCGGAGAACTGCACCGCTGGGGTGGGCACTGGCTTCTGGTCCCTCAGCATCTGGAGCATTTTGACGATTTCATCGAAGCTAGGCTCATAGACGTAACCGGCCGCATTGGCATTGGCGAAGCAGATCGGGCATTTGAGGTTGCAGCGGTTGGTCAGGTCCACATTGGCCAAGCAGGTATGCGTCAGGTGAAGCTGGCACAGCCCGCACTCGTTGGGGCAGACCTTGGCGTCGGGGATTGCTGGGTTCTCGACCCCGGTGCCGTCGTAGGCGAAATTCTCTGCCCTAAGGTATAGGTCCTTGTCGGACCAGTAGATATCGACGACCTTGCCATGGGCAGGGCATTCCTTCTCCATCATGACCTTGCCGTCCTGTTCGAATATCTTCGCGGGGACGACCTTCTTGCACTCGGGGCATAGGGACTCAGTGCTCTTGGGGAGACCTTTCCTCAGAGAGCTTGGCTTAGCTATCATAGGGGTTTGCACCTAATGGAAGTAAAAATTCGAGTAGATTTAATACTTATGTAGCTTCATTAGCTACAATTGACCCCTATGAACCTGATTGACGTTCTAAAGCTGGACCTTGAATCCCTTCAAAGCGAATACAAGAAGCTCTCCTCGGTTTTCGAGAAGATAGGCCTATCCGATTACGAATCGAGGGCTCTCGTCGCCCTCATCGTGAAGAATCATGCCTCGGCCGACGAGGTCGCGGAACTCGCCAGGATGCCTAGGACATCGGCCTACAAAGCCCTGCAGATCCTGAAGGACAAAAATTTCGTTACCTCTGTGGAGGGCCGCCCCACCATATTCTATCCTCTGCCTTTGGAGGAGGTTCGCAACAGGGTGATGGGGGAGCTCGATGAGGCTTTCGACAAACTCGAGTCGGTGCGGGGCCTACTGAGCGAGAAGGGAATGCCCCAGCTGGTCTATACCATATCTGGGAAGAAAGGGGTGCTGAGCAAGATCGGAGAGATGCTCGATGCATCCAAGAAGAACTTCATAATCTCCACCCCTGCGATCCATGAAGTAAGGTCCGTGCACGGCCAGCGTTTCAAGGAGGCCGTAGGAAGGGGGGTCGAGGTCATAATCATCACCGAGCCGATGTTCAAGGTCCCGCAGTGCACCCGCTCCTACAGGAAGAAGGACCTCCTGGCCACCGATGTGATCAGCGATGGCCAGAGCGCGATGATTGCCTCCCCCGACCTTTCCCTTTGCGGATTCTCGGACAACCCTTTCATCTCTTCCCATCTTGACAACTTCATGCGCATGGTCATCGATCGGTTGGATGCAGCCTAGGGGCTATTGGATCGCGTAACCTGCAGTTAGTCGAGCTGGTGATAAGGTGTGAGGTCGTGGGCAGACGCATGCCGCGCGCCATATCCCCCCCTCGACCATTTATCGCCCCCTGGAAGAAGGACCGCCTTCGTGGAGACTCACGTGGGCAGGTCTCCTTTGCCGTGGTGGCCGTGCTCCTCCTCACCTTGGCCGGCACCAGTGCCATTCTCGCCAGCCAAGCCGACCTGAGGGCGGGCGATGCCGGGTCGAGGCGGACCAGTCTAGAGGAAATGGCACGTTACGTTTCCTTGGTATCCCCAGAGGTGGAGGAGGAGGCCTATCGATCAGGGCTGCAGGCTTGCGAGGAGCTACGCTCCCTGAACGAGACGCTCCTCGAAGCCAGGTTCCAAGAATTGCTGCAAGTCAGGTTGGCCGAGGCATTCCCCACCCACAAGGGAGGGCTGAAGGCCGAATTGCTAAACCACTCGCTGCATCTCGACTTCCTCCGCCTTGCTCAAGGGGATGAGGTGTCCTCGGCTGCCAAGGATGGGACGGTGCAATGGGGCTTGGAGAGCTCCCCGGCCTACTTCACCATCGTCGGTGACTTCTCCCTGATGGTCAGTAAGGGACCTGACTGCCTGACCTGCACCCGCGCGGTCGAACGGCACATATACCTTTCTTCCCCCCTTCTGCTCGACCGGCTCGATGCCTTCGAGAGGAGCGTGACTGGTGGCAAGAACCGCTTGGAGAACTTGGTGCGCTATGAGCTTTCTTCGCTGGCGCAATGGCGCGTCCTTTCGGGATGGGGGGCGAGCACGATCGAGGGGGAGCTGGGCACCTCCACTTTGCTTAGCGATGACGATGCGCGGAGGGCATTGGGCCTGGGGCTGTTGATAATCGAGCTAGAATGCTTCGGCTCCTTCGATGCAAGCTCGGCCGATGAGATCCTGGAAGAATTCCCTTATGATATTAACGCGAAAGAGCTCTCCGAAATGCTACTGGACCAAGGTCGTTTCGACCCTGCAGATCTCTTTCTAAGGCTCAACGGTGCCGAGGAGCTGGACCTTCGAAAGGCACTTGCCCAGTCGCTTTACGCCGCCATCGATGTACTGGCCCTCAGGTGGCTCGACTATCTCCATATCCTCGACCTGGCTCAAGCGTTCGAAGGCATGGCCATGGGAGCCCAGATAGTCCTGAACGACCTCTTGGAGAAGGTCACCGGGAAAGACAACCTGCAACAAGCCTCAATGGAATGGATTCAGGGGCGCCTCCAAGAGTCTGGATATTCAGAGGAGGACTATCGCTGGATGAACTATGGTTCCCAGGACGCTGAGGCCTTCCTGCCTTACCAGAGCTTCGTATTCCGTGACTATGATGGCGAGGAGGTCGTAGAGGACCTCGGCGGCTACCAAGTTCTGGACTTCCCTTCCTTGGACGTGCTGTGCCAGGATTCCTGGAAGGATTTTTTGGTGGGATATAGAGAGGGGACCTTCCAGTTCGGCGACATCGTCCAGGACTTCGTCGGTTCCATTTCCGATGATATCGCCGAAGGCTGGGACATCGCCCCTTATAAGCTGGTCCTCGACCCCTTCGACGACGTATCGATGATGGACGAGGTGAAGGGCGCCGTCCTCGGCAAATTATCGGCCGAGGACGATTGGTTCGTCCAATGCCTTGACGGTGCCCAAGGTCGGGTCCCGTTGAGAGATCCGCTCGGCCAGTCCTTGGTCGATTACGTCGATGAGCAATGGAAGCAAGTGTTCCATATGTCCGAGGCGGTCGACTCCGCCATAGACGTTCTAGCTGCGCGGATGGTCAGGACCGCCCTGAAGAGCCATGGCATCCTCGACGAGGCCTTGGCCCTTGGCTATGCCCAGGTCATTTCCTACGAGCTCAAGAACAATCCCTCATGGGGCGCAAGGCAGGCTGTGGAGGAGGCCTTCTCCGTCAATGCGTTCAAGCGCGTGGGTATCTTCACCGAGGTCTTCAGCAATATGACGGTACGAGGGACAGTTGGGCCATTGCGCGAGGCAGTGGTAACTCTTGCCCAAGGCATGATAGAGGGCGTCCCAGGCGTCCAAGGGGCGCTAATCGAGGCTTGCCAAAGGATGCTCGAAGACTCCTCGCTTGCCTCAGGCCTAAGGGCGGATCGCCTATGGGCGATGCCCTCCAAGGATAAGATCAATCTCTATCTAGAGGAAGGAATGCGAGCCATGGAACGGCTCTTGCCCGAGGTCCAAGTTCCTTGGATGAATGATGGAAGCGCCTTGCAGGCCCAGATAATCTCCCCCGCCAGTTCGCCCAATGCCGACGGCTTAGGAGGTCTTCACCTAACCGATCCTCGCAACGTCTCCTTCGCAGCCTACCAATCAGCATTCAAGGTCATGGTCCGGGGGTCGGTCGGCATATCCATTGGATGCGCCGGTGACCTTTCTGCCCTCTTGACTGTGGCCCCGAAAGTACGAATGTCTCGTGAGCTGCCCCTCGGATTCGATGCGCCCCTGACCTGCTCTTCCGCCTGGCCTCTCCAAGGCGTGGATTACGCTCCCTCCGCCACCTTGGACGGGGAGTTCGGTCAACTATTCGGAGAGTTATGGCGGGGGTTATCAGGGGCGCTCGAGTGGCTGGCCAGCGCGGCGAATTCCCTCTTCGAACATCTGCAGGAACTCGTGTCCGACCTGATCTCCTATGCCGTCCAAATGGTCCAAGCGCTGTCCGATTTATTGATGGCGATCGTCCAAGAGGCTCGGGACCTTATCGATGGCGCCATCGGGTCGCTGATAGGATGGATGGGCGAGGTCCTCGAAAATCTGACCGGGGCCAAGACCTTCAAGCTAGATTTCGCTGGGATGACCTTCCTCTTCGACTTCTCTGCGACCGATATCTTCCTTGGTCGTTCCAAGGAATACATGAGGGTTACCATCCTCACCTGCCTGTTCGGAGCCCAGTTGACGATCGGGGCAAGGTTCGTCGACATCTATGGCCAGGGACCAGATGTCATCGCCAACATATCGCTGTCAAGCTGCGATTGGAGGGCGGAATGCGTCCTGGATCCCCGTATGATGGTGATGGACCATTTCGTAGAGATGCGCGGCTCATTCAAGGATTTCATACTCGATCTCACAATGCCAGAGATTGTCGCCTATGAGAAGCGCACCCTGCGTTTGTCCGACATTCCGGGGCTGGGGCAGGCCCTCTCCCATATCCCCACCCCCATTCCTGGGATGACCGCGGCCATAGACGCAGGATTCGAGGTAAAATACGATAGTCCCATCGCCACGCACGTGGTCATAAATGAGGTCGAGCTGAACCCTCCCGGTGCCGATCACGGCAGGGAATGGGTCGAGCTCTACAATCCCTCGAATTCTGCGGTGGACCTCTCTGGTTGGACGGTGCGAACGGCGCATGGCGACCAGAGCGTGTCTCAGATCGACGAGTCGACGATCGGCCCCAAATCATATCTTGTCCTCAGGTTCCCAGGCCAATCACTGGACAACGGGGGCGAGTCCGGCTATCCATTGGGCGAGTCGATAGCCCTCATCAATTCCGAAGGGAAGAAGGTCGACTCCATGCCTTATGTCAGCGATCATTACAATGATGGGCGCACCTGGCAGAGGACCTTCGACGGCTCCGATTGCTGGGATTTCCAGGATTCGACGAGGGATGGGCCGAACGGCCTTCTCTTGGTGAACTACAACGATCTAGAGCAATGGGAGAGGGCCCTGACCGACGCCGTGGCCAGGGCCTTTGCCAAGCTGGGCCAGGTCGAATTGGACCTTAGCTCTCTCGCCCAGATGATCAGAGATGTGATCATCGAGGTGGTGGACACGATAATTCAGACCATCGCTCGCTCCATAGTGGAGATGAGCCTTTTCATCGAGGTGGCACTGCAGGATTACACACAGTCGTTCGCCGGAAGGTTTCGCCTCTCGTTGGCGGTCACAGGGGAAGGCGTGAGGGATTTGCTGCTTTGGATCGCAGATGCCATCCGGACGGCCTTGGCCAATATCCTTAATCCGGCAGCGGTGGCGTCTAGGGCGCATTCCATCCACGAGGTCTTGGACGACGTCTACATCCGTTTCGGGGCATTCGGCAGTGCCGGCCTCCCCAAGCTCATCTCCTCCATTGCCACGGAAGAGCGCTTCTCCTTCGGAGCCAACGTCGAGCTCAACCTCGCCTGCTTCGTCGCCCCTCCGAATGGCGTCCGCAATTGGACGATCGGCTTCGGGGCCTTGTTCGAAGGAGTTCCCGGGGCGTTGCTGCGCACCCTGTATCCAGTTGACGCCGATGAGCTCGTGGATCTATGGCTGTTTAGGGCGACGTTGCACTCGGTGCGACAGGAGGTACCAATGGAATTGTGATGACGCCATGGCGCTTCGGAAGACGATGATATTGTTATTATATGCTGAGCAAATACCGCTGGTCATATGGCAGCGGCCCAATGGTCCTCAGCTTTCGGAGCGGATTCATCGGAATGGCTCTCCACCTATGGTTGGCCCCTCCTTCTCCTCTTCATGTTCTTTGTCGTCTGCCTCTACATCTGGTCCTATCTCAACAAGAATCTAGAGAGGATGAAACGGGTCGACTCGGACTATCTGGACTCGGACGTTGTGGAGTATCTGGGCCGCATGGCCAAGGCCATCATGGTCATAGTCCTCCTTTTCATCCTCGCCTTCGTCCTATCCCAGATCTGGCCCGATTTCAAAGACCAAGTTTGGGAACCGTATCTGGGCATATTCCTCCAGCTGGTCGTAATCGCTATGGTCCTTATTTTCGCTGGCTTGATCGTCAAGGTGCTACGGCATTTCTCCCGTAGGTCCCGGATCGCCAGCAGGGGAAGGTCAGGAAGCGCGGTGGAGTTCACCAGCCTCCTCCTCTCTTATGTGGTGTACGTGGCGGCGACGGTCGTAATCGTGATCCTCCTCCTGACCTATTTCGCGGACGTGGATTCGATCGATTGGCTCTCTCAGTTCTGGGCGGACAACGCAGGGAGGATCGAGGCCTTGCTGGTGTTCTTGGTCGCAGTCCTGCTCGTCGCGCGCCTCTCCAACGCCATCTTCGAGGATTACAAGTACCGGACCAAGAAGTTCAACCCCCAGGTCGTCGACCTTTTCAAAGGTCTGGTCCGGAACGTGCTTTACCTGATCGCCGTCCTGGTCTCTATCTTCATGCTATTCACCATCATGGGCCTGCAAGAGGTGGGTCTGGTCCTGGTGATCACGCTCGTCGTCTTCATCTGCCTGGGGATCGCGCTCTCATACTCCACGGTCAAGAACATCGTCGCCGGGCTCGCCATAATGAACTCGGATATCTTCTCCACGGGCGACAAGGTGAAGTTCGGCAAGGACCTGATCTGCGAGGTGGTGGAGAAGAACCTGATCTTCACCAAGGTCCGAACCGAGGAGGGAGAGACGGTCAACGTTCCTAACAGCGAGATCCTCTCCGACAAGGTTCTCAATTACAGTCGCTCCATGGCGCATGGGATATCCATAACCTTCGAGCTCCCTTCTCGAATACGGCATGACGAGGTCGAGGCGCTGGTAAAGCGGGCGGTGACCAAGGTCGACGGCCTGATGAAGGAGCCGGGTCCTGAGATATTCGCCCGGGAGATGACCGGGAGCAAGATGAAGTATCAGATCACCGCCTATGTGCTGGACGCGCTCAAGGCCAAGCGGGTGCGCTCCGACCTGATGTTCAGCATCCAGGACGAGATGGCCTCGGACGAGAGGATCTCCTTCCTTGATTGATTATCGCTCTACTCGATGCTCTCCTGTCCTTGCATGTAGGGCCTAAGGACCTCAGGGATGGTGACGCTCCCATCCTGGTTCTGGAAATTCTCCAGTATGCCGACCATGGTCCTGGGAAGTGCAACGCCCGAACCGTTGAGGGTATGAACGAACTCGCTCTTCAGGTGCGGTTCGCGTCTGAACTTGATCCGCGCCCTCCTTGCTTGGAAATCGGTGAAGCAGGAGCAGGATGAGCACTCGAGCCACATGTTCGTACCCGGCGCGTGCACCTCGATGTCGTACGTCTTGGCGCTGGCGAATCCCAAGTCGCCCGTGCATAGCAACAGGACGTGGTAGGGCAGCCCGAGAAGGCGGAAGACATCCTCCGCATCATTGGTCAACGACTCCAGCTCAGAGTATGAGACCTCAGGTGCAACGAACTTGACCAGCTCCACCTTGTTGAACTCGTGCACCCGGATGATCCCGCGCATCTCTGCGTGGCGACCCGCCTCCCTTCTGAAGGAGGGCAGATAAGCGGTTAGGTAGATCGGCAGCTGCTCCATCTCCAGTATCTCATCCTGGAACAGGTTGGTCAGGGGCACCTCCGCCGTCGGGTTGAGCCAGAGGTCGTCCCTCTCGCACCAATACATATCGTCCTTCATCTTTGGGTACTGGCCGGTGCCGATGACCGCCGCCCGGTTCACCACCACCGGAGGGAAAATCTCTTGGTATCCTTGGTTCCGGTGCAGGTCGAGCATGAAATTGATCATCGCCCTCTCCAGGCGCGCCCCATCCCCTTTCAGGACATAGAAGCCGCTGCCCGCCACCTTGGCCCCTCGCTTGAAGTCCAGGATGTCGAGGTCCTCGCCGATGGCGATGTGGTCCTTGGGGGCGAAATCGAATTGGCGCGTGATGCCGCCTTCTCGGATCATGACGTTGTCCGTGGGGCTCGGTCCGATGGGCACGGTGGCGTCGGGCATGTTCGGGATGTTTAGAACGATCTCAGCTCGGGACTCCTCTAGGCCAGCGGCCCGGGCGTCCAGGTCGCTGATGCGGTTCGCGACCTCCTTCATCTCCGATATCCTCTTCCGCTTCTCATCGTCCTTGAGCTTTGGTATCTGTTCTGCGACCAGGTTTCGTTGGCGCTTGAGCTGGTTCGATTCCTCGATTATCCGGCGCCACTCACCGTCCACGGACAGGAACTGCTCCAGCGTCTCCTCGGAGTAGTTGCGGTTCCTGAGCATGGCCCGGATCTGTTCCGGGTTCTTGCGGATCACGTCGACATCGAGCATGGCTCTCCAACCAAGTCAGCAAGAACCGCCTTTCCCAGCATAAACCCTTTGGTGCTTCCCAATGCTGGCCTTGGTTGCGGGCCAAGGAGCGGACCTGAGACCCTACTGGAAGCATCGCCTATCTTGCCACGATCCTACGGTCGCAGAGCAGGATGGTGTGCCCCCTGATCTCCAGCAGCTCTGCCCCCGCCCTCTTGGCCAGGTCCTCGGCCATTTCCTTCTTCATGTCAGCAGAGGAGGCGAGGACCTTGACCTTGACTAGTCGATGGGCCTTTATCTGGTTCATCAACTCCTCCACCAGTCCCTCGGTCACCCCATCCTTGCCGATGTGCAAGGTGGCCTTAAGTTCGGTGCCTTTGCCTTTCAGTTCCTTCTTGGTTAGTTTCTTCTCCATGAGTATCACCTTTGAGTCCAACGTAGGGGCGACGCCTGATCGAGTCGCAATCTAGGCAGTGCAAGATTACCTTTCCGTGGCGGAGGCGCACCCTGCAGTTCCTCCCCGGGAAGAGGAGCGTCAGGCAACCCCTGCAGTACAAAGTTCCATCTGGCAAGGGGGTGTTGGTCCGCATGCTCACCGCTCGGGCGATTCGGAAGTATCTTTTGCTCCTCTCCAAGTTTCCCGACATCCCTTCCGACCTCGCCAAGGAGAGCAGTACGGACATACGAGCTTCGGCGATGTCCTTCATCTCTCGATTGGATATCCTGCGCTTGGCCAAAACTGCCCTCCCTCTCGATACCTCAACAGGTGGTACGATAAAACAATTTTCCCTCGATCAGAGGTCGAATTGAGCGCTGCAGATCTCCCCACCAGTATAATCGTAGAATATCTGAATCGAACCATGGAGCCCAATCGGCTCATAAGGGAAAATGATGGTGCAATAGTCCCCGGCATTGAGGATGCCGTTTTGGCCCTCATCCCAGAAGAAGATTTCCACATATCCATTGATGTCTGGTGAGAACAGGAAAATGGTCTCCATGACCACGATATTCTGCGTAGGCGACGTCCAAGAGCCCGTTGAAATCCGGAAACCGCACTCGTCGAATCCTGTTACGGGAACGAAGTCATCGAAGGTGGCACGAACGGTTTGATTGTCTAATTGGCTCACTCCGGAGAATTCCCCGCTCGGTGTACCAGGTACCCCGGTTTGGGGATTAGTCCCAATCAATAAGAACAAACCATATGCCATCAAAGGAATGAGTATGGCCAACACTAGGACGACGACCAATAGCTTACGGGATACGCCCATTTTCGAGCTACCATCACTTATGGGGTATGGAGATGGACTACTGGCGCTTGTCCGGTCACGCACTTTAAGGTAAACTTCCTTGGAGTCGGGGGTCAGCCTTACAATTTGGCCTAATACTTCCTGACGCCTTCCAACGCCTCCTTTCAGCGCTGACCCGCAAATACTGCATTCCGTCTCATCCTTGGAGACCGGATTGCCGCAGACCTTGCAATGAGGCATGTCCACTTCCCCATCATTGATGATCTACTGACAAATAGAATGTTTGGTCCTGTTCTACATCCGGGATGATGATTAGCTTGGGCGCAAGGTTGATAAACCCGTTTATAGTGGGTGGTCAAGGCAGGGCAGCTTGGATGATGGCCCTGGGGTCGCTAACGGTTATATACCCCAATCCTAATCTAGGCACCCTCTCAGTCACACTGAACAGGTGATAAAGATATGACACGAAAGCCGGCCAGGATGTATACGCAGATCAGGGGACAGGCCTACACCCGCAAGGAGTACATGGGCGGTGTCCCGGCGCCGCGCATCAGCCAGTTCAACCTCGGCAACCCCAACGCCGACTTCCCCATAGAGTTCACGCTCCGCGTCAAGGAGCTTTGCCAGATTCGTCACACCGCCTTGGAGGCGGCCCGTATCACGGCCAATCGCCTGCTCACCAAGAAGGCAGGGGCGAACAACTATTACCTCCAGATCCGGACCTACCCCCATAACGTGCTGAGGGAGAACAAGCTGGCGACGGGCGCCGGCGCTGACCGTGTCTCCAGCGGCATGAGGGCGGCCTTCGGCAAGGCGGTCGGTACCGCGGCCAGGGTCCACCCCGGGCAGCCCATCATCACCGTGCGCGTTCCAGCGAGCGCGGTCGCGGTGGCGAAGGAAGCACTATGGTCCGCCTCCCTGAAGCTCCCCACCCCCTGCTTCATCCAAGTGGAGAAGGGAAAGGAGCTCATGGTTTGAGAAAACCCTTTAATCATATCCTCTTCTTCTCATCCCGATGATCGATTTCCATATCACCGAGGTCGTTTCTTTCATCCAAGGGCGCAAAGCGAGCTTGGTCGCCCTTCAGTTCCCCGAGGGGCTCAAGGTGCACGCCATGGCGGTGGCCGAGGAGCTGGAGAGGAGGATAGGATGCAAATGCATCATCCTTGGCGATCCGTGCTATGGGGCATGCGACGTGAGCCTGAGCTACGGGGAGCTGGCCGACGTCCTCATCCATTTCGGACATACACCCATACCAGATCTGGCGGTAGGTGATGAGGTTCTCTTCATCGAGGTCAGGCTCGAGTATGGAATCGATGAGCTTCTGCCCCTCGTCCTTCCTCACCTGGGGAAGAAGGTCGGCCTGGTGAGCACGCCGCAGCACCTGCATTGGCTACCCACGGTCCAACGATGGTTGGCCTCGAACGGCGTGGATGCCAGGATCGGAAAGGGGGATGCAAGGGTAAAGCATCCCGGTCAGGTGCTAGGCTGCAACGTCACCTCCGCTTCCTCGATCGCGGAGGAGGTCGACCAATTCCTCTTCATCGGATCCGGCGACTTCCATCCGTTGGCCGTGGCTCTGGAAACGGGCAAGGATGTCCTGGTCCTCGACCCTCTGATGAGGGAGGTGCGGGACATCAAAGAGCTCAAGGACCGGGTGCTCAGGCAGAGATATGCCGCAATAGCCATCGCCCAGGAGGCAAAAGGTTTCGGCATCCTCATCTCCACCAAGCCAGGCCAGCGCAGGCGTGCATTGGCCATGCGCCTGAGGGCTTTGATCGAGGAAAAAGGAAGGAGGGCATGGGTCATCGCCTTGGACAACATCACGCCCGACCAGCTCCTGGCCTTCCAGGTGGACGCCTTCGTCTCTACCGCATGCCCGCGCATAGCCGTCGACGACGCCCTGCGCTACAAGAAGCCGATTCTGACGCCGGTCGAGCTCGAGGTCGCTCTCGGTGCCAGGAGCTGGGAGGACTACTCCTTCGATAGCATCCTCGCTGGTTCAGAAAAGTAGAAGTCCAAGCCAGCGGATTCGGTGGCAATGCTTGGGCCGGACTTTATCCTTACCAAAGCCAAGAGCGCCGATCGTCGCATCGGCATCGGGGCGGCAGAAGACCTGGACAGGGTGGAAGCGAGCGTGTCCATCGCCAACTCCTCTGGCTACGGCAGGAGCCGGGTCTACCGCGACCCTTTGGAGATGGTCAGGGACCTGAAGAGGGGCGAGCTCGAGGCGGCGGTTCGCGGAAGCCTGGACACGAACCAGGTGCTTAGGGCATTAAAGAGCGAGTTCTCGTTGGCCTCGGTGCAGCGCATGGCCCTGCTGCAGCCTCGTAATGGCAGGATGTTCTTCTTCGCACCTGTGGGCGTGGACGAGGGTTGGACCTACGAGCAGAAGCTCGAGCTCGTGACCAATGGCGCCAGGCTGATGCGACAGATGGGGGTGGAGCCCAAGGTCGGCTTCCTTTCAGGAGGTAGGAAGGGCGACCAAGGAAGGCATCCGGCCATCGACCGTACCATGGAGGATGCGGTCAGGCTCGCTGAGGCCTGCATCAAGCTGGGGATCGACGCCTCGGACCGGCAGATACTCATCGAGGAGGCGGCCAAGGACTGCAACCTCATCATCGCCCCCGACGGAATCTCTGGTAACCTGGTGTTCCGCACCCTGCATTTCCTCGGGGATGGGAGGGCCATGGGGGCGGTGGTGCTCAACATCGACAAGGTCTTCGTGGACACCTCCCGGGCCAAGGCCAGCTACCTTGACTCCATCGCCATGGCCTCGGCTTTGGTTGGAACGAGGAAATGAGAACCGCCCGAAGAGCCTCACGCAAAAATCTAATAGGCCACCTTTCCTGCGCTGTAGCATGAGGCTCGAGATCGACGGACGCGACGCCGGCATCAAGTTCTCCGCCTGCCACTTCATCCCCGGGCACGATAAGTGCGGACGACTGCACGGCCACGCCTACATCATTCGCTTGGTTTTGCATGGTGAGAAGGGCGAGCGCGCCATGATCATGGACTTCGTTACTTTGAAGAGGGCACTTCGTGACATCGCCGATGAGCTGGACCACCACATCCTACTTCCAGGCAATTCCCCTTACATGGAGATGCAGGTGGGGGAGGAGGTCGTGGTCAAGGTCAAGGGCAAGAGGTACGTCTTCCCGGCCGATGACGTCATCATCCTGGACGCCGAGGAATCCAGCGCCGAGGAGATCGCCCGGATAATCCTGGAGATGGTTCTGCAGAAGGTCACGTTCCCCAAGAACGTCAGCTCGGTCGAGATCGGCGTGGACGAGGAGCTGGGCCAGAGCGCCTGGGTTTGTCGCGATCTGAGGTGCTAGGGATGCCCAAGGCCGTGGTGCTCCTATCCGGAGGGCTCGATTCCACGGTCTCATTGGCCTTCGCCCTCTCGCAGGGCTACGAAGTAGTTCCATTGAGCTTCCGTTATGGCCAGAGGCACTCCAAGGAGCTGGAGGCCGCCAAGGCCGTGGCCGCATTCTATGGGTTGAAGGGGCATGTGGTGGTGGACCTGGACCTAAATTCGTTCGAGACCAGCGCGCTCACCTCTAGAAGGGTCGACGTACCTCATGGGAGGACCCTTGAGGAGATGGGCGCCGACATCCCCGCCACCTACGTCCCAGCCAGGAACATTATCTTCCTCAGCATCGCCGCCGGTCTCTGCGAGACCATCGACGCTCGGGCCATCTTCATCGGGGCCAACGCCGTAGACTATTCAGGCTATCCCGATTGCAGGCCGGAGTTCTTCCAGGCTTTCGAGAAGGCCTTGCAAGCGGGGACCAAGGCCGGGGTCGAGGGTCGAGCCATAAGGATCGAGGCGCCCATCCTGCGCAAGAGCAAGTCGGAGATCGTGAAGCTGGGCAAGGACCTCAAAGCCCCCTTGCAGCTAACCTGGTCCTGCTACGAGGGAAGGGAGAGGGCATGCGGCCGTTGCGACTCCTGCCTGCTCAGGCTCAAAGGCTTTAAGGAGGCCGGGTATCAGGACGAGATACCTTACGAGGTAGAATGATGAAAGTGATCGAGATCTTCCGCTCGCTCCAGGGCGAGGGCGTATTGATCGGCACCCCCACCGTTTTCATACGCCTCCAGGGATGCAACCTCCATTGCGAATGGTGCGATGCCGGATATGCGAGGGATGGAGGCAAGGAAATGTCCGTGGAGCAGGTCCTCCAAAAAGTGGACGAGCTGAAGACCCAGTTCGTGTGCCTGACCGGCGGTGAGCCCTTGTTGCAGAAGGACAGCATCAAGTTGATGAACAAGCTGCTGGAGAAGCTGTACCACGTCACGTTGGAGACCAACGGCTCCCTCAGCCTGGAGGACGTGCCCTGCGCCGAGAACATGCTCATCTCGATGGACATCAAATGCCCTTCCTCAGGCATGCAGGAGAAGATGCTGTTCGACAACATCGAGCTGCTGTCTCCCGCTGACCAGATCAAGTTCATCGTCGCGGACAATGACGATTTGAAATATGCGGAAAATATTATAAAAACTTATGAAATCAAATGCAGCGTGATCTTCACCCCCGTAGGGGGCTTGGCCCTGGAGCCGGTCGCTGGGTTCGTCCTCAGCAGGAAGATAAACGCCAGGGTGCTCCCGCAGCTGCATAAGCTAATATGGGGCGAGACCAAGGGAGTTTAATGGAGGCTGGACGACGCGGCTGAGAGTGTCAATCGCTAGCAAGGGGTTATATATCATAATTCCACTACTCTCGCACATCGTTGAGGATAGCGATGAGTGCCATCAGCAGCATCCAGAACCTGATTTTGCGCACGCTTTTAGGCTCATTGCTGTAAACTCACCGGTCGACCTGGGTTGAATGTCCGTGTCGGACTGAGGTGAATGGAATGTCAGAAAAATATGAGAGTTGGACCGAGAGAAGTGGGATATACACGAGCCACTTCAATAGGTTAGTGGACATGAGCTCGGTCCCGGAGCATGTCGAGATACTCGACACCACGCTGAGGGATGGGGAGCAGACTCCAGGGATCGCTCTGTCCGTTGAGGACAAAGTAAAGATCGCCGTCGCCCTCAGCGACTTGGGAGTTGACGTCATCGAGGCGGGCTTCGCCATCACCTCCGCAGGGGAGAGGGAGGCGGTAAGAAGGATAGGCCATCTTGGCCTCGACGCCCGGGTTTGCTCCCTGGCACGCTGCCGCAAGGAGGACGTGGACGCAGTCATCGATTGCGGGCTGGATTACGTGCACGTATTCATCGCCACCTCCGAAATCCATATGAAACACAAGCTCAAGATGACAGCGCCGGAGGTCAAATCTCACGCCGTGGAGACGGTGGAGTACGCCAAGGCGCATGGGCTCACCGTCGAGTTCAGCTGCGAGGACGCTACCCGCACCAAGCTCGACTTCCTCAAGGAGATGCATATCGCTGTCCAGGACGCCAAAGTGGACAAGATCAACATGCCGGACACGGTGGGCACCATGTCCCCGCCGGCCATGGAGTACCTGGTCAAAGAGATGATGAAGGTCACCAAGGTGCCGCTCTCCATGCATAACCATGACGACTTCGGACTGGCGGTGGCGAACTCCCTGGTCGGCGTGCGTCATGGCGCAAGGCAGGTCCACGTCTGCGTGAATGGGCTGGGGGAGAGGTCGGGGAACGCCCCGCTGGAGGAGGTCGTCCTCGGCCTCATGGCATTCTATGACGTCAAGACCAACGTGGATACGCGGAAGATCGGCCCCATCTCCAAGCTGGTCGCCAGGCTGACCAACTTCCCCATCCCTGACAACAAGGCCGTGGTGGGCAACAACGCCTTCGCCCACGAATCAGGCATCCATGTGCATGGAGTACTGCGCGATCCGAGCACCTACGAAGCATATTCGCCCGAGCTGGTCGGCGTGCAAAGGCACATCATCATGGGCAAGCACACCGGTTCTCACTCGGTTAGGAAGAAGCTGAAAGAGTATGATATCCAGCTCACCGAGGATCAACTGGCTAGGATGGTCGAGCAGGTGAAGAAGCTTGCGGAAGGAGGCAAGCAGGTGGACGATGCCGAACTAGTTGCCCTGGCCTCTCACATCGCCGGAATGGAGGAGGACGATTCGCGCAGAATAAAGCTTAAGGAGTTCGCGGTCTTCACTGGCGTCAACGTGACGCCCACAGCGGTGGTGGCTCTTGAGGTGGAGGGCGAGATCCGTCGCGGTTCCCAGATCGGGGTGGGCCCGGTGGACGCCGCTATGCAGGCCATACGGTCAGTCCTCAAGGACAAGGTGTCCCTGGAGGAGTACCGGCTGAGCGCCATCACCGGCGGGAGCGACGCGCTGTGCGAGGTAAGCGTCAAGATGAAGCTTGACGACGAAGGCAAGGTGATCTCGGTCGGGAAGAGCGTGGGCTCGGACATCGTGAACACCAGCGTGGATGCGGCCATCGAGGCCATCGACCGGCTTTACCTGCGCAAGCGGAACCTCGGGAAAGAGAACATCGGCAAGTGAGGATGACCTACATGCCAGGAAACAAGGGTAAGACCATATCGGAGAAGATATTGTCCAGCAAGTCCAAGGTCGACGCCTATGCCGGCGAGATCGTGGACGCCGAGGTCGATTATGTCATGGTTAACGACGTCACCGGGCCGATAGCTTTCAAAGAGTTCGAGGGCTTGGGCTGCGACATCCACAGGGACAAGGTCGTCCTCGTCCCCGACCATTACGTCCCCAACAAGGACGTGGCATCCGCCGAGCAGGCGGCCGAGATGCGGCGATTCGCCAAGAGATGGAAGATCGAGAACTACTTCGAGGTGGGGCGCGGGGGCGTCTGCCATCAGGTCATGATCGACGAGGGCTTCGTCGCGCCAGGGCGCTTGATCGTGGGGGCCGACTCGCACACCTGCACCTACGGGGCGCTCAATGCCTTCGCCACTGGCGTAGGTTCAAGCGAGGCCGCCGCGGTCTTCGCCGAAGGGAAGCTTTGGTTCAAGGTGCCAGAGAGCATTAAGGTGTCCCTGTTTGGAAGGATGCACCGGTACGTCATGGGGAAAGACCTGGCGATCAAGCTCATCACCGACATCGGGGTCGACGGCGCCAACTACAAGGCGTTGGAGTTCGGGGGCAGCGGCATCGGCAACATGCCAGTGGCAGACCGCCTCAGCATAAGCAACATGGCCATCGAGGCCGGGGGGAAGGCGGGGCTGTTCCCTGCGGACAAGGCCTGTCTGGATTTCGTGAACCGGGTCGCCAAGGGCAAGTTCGAGGCGGTGGCCCCGGACGAGGATGCCCATTATGTCCGCGAGCTGGAGTACGACCTCACCCAGCTTGAGCCGATGGTGGCGCTTCCGCATCTACCTGAGAATGGAAGGCCGGTCTCCGAAGTGGACGTGGAGATCGACCAGGCGTTCCTGGGCTCCTGCACCAACGGTCGCATCGAGGACCTGAGGGTGGCGGTCGAGATCCTGCGGGGCAGGCACGTGGCGCCAGGGGTGCGGATGATCGTGGTCCCGGCCAGCACCCGCATCTTCCAGCAGGCCATCAAGGAAGGACTGGTGGAGGAGTTCTTGAAGGCGGGCGCCTTCGTCTCCGGACCCACCTGCGCCGCCTGCCTGGGAGGGCATATGGGCGTACTCGCCAAGGGGGAGAGGTGCGTCTCCACCACCAACCGCAACTTCATCGGGCGCATGGGGCACAAGGACTCCGAGGTCTACCTCGCCTCCCCGGCGGTGGTGGCGGCGAGCGCCATCGCGGGCAGGATCGTTGCGCCTGTGACGATGGAGGGATGAGCCATGCAGGACCAGCTCAAGGGGAGGGCGTGGCGCTTCGGCGACCACGTCGACACCGATCAGATCATACCAGCGGAGAGGCTGACCTCCGACAACAACGACCGTTTGGGGACGTTCGCCTTCGAGAAGGTGCGGCCAGGGATGGCCGTCAAAGTGGCGAGGGGAGACATCCTGGTGGCGGGGCGCAACTTCGGTTGCGGCTCCAGCAGGGAGCACGCTCCTCGAGCGCTCTTACAAGCGGGCTTCTCCTGCGTGGTGGCGGAGAGCTACGCGCGAATATTCTATAGGAACAGCATCAATGTCGGGCTGCTGCCCATCGAGTGCAGGATCGAGGCTGACGAGGGCGACTCCCTTGTCATCGACCTCAGGAATGGAACGATCCGCAACGAGACCAAGGGCATGGAATGGAAGTTCGCTCCCTTCCCGGCGTTCGTTAAGGAGCTCATAGACAAAGGCGGACTGATGGCTAAGATCAAGGAGGCCAAGAGATGTACAAAGTAGCGGTATTGCCCGGGGACGGCATCGGGCCGGAAGTGGTGAAGGAGGGGCTGAAGGTCCTGAGGACGCTTCAGGCGCAGCACGACCTGAAGTTCGACTTCCAAGAGCTGGAGATAAACGCGGAAAGGTACCTGCGCACTGGAAAGCTCCTCACCGACGAGGACATCGAGCAGCTGAGGGGGTTCGACGCCATCTTCCTCGGGGCCGTCGGGGACGACCGCGTCCCTCCCGGGGTCCTTGAGAAGGGAATCCTACTGAAAGCCAGGTTCACCTTCGACCAGTACATCAACCACCGCCCGGCCCAGCTATGGAAGCCCTTCGGCCGGCTGAAGCGGGAGGTGGACTTCAAGATCGACGTCTATCGGGAGAACACCGAGGACTTCTACATCGGGGCGGGCGGACGAATCAAGGAAGGAGCTTGCGAGCTGACCCTGGACATCGAGCGCGAGCTCTATGACCTGAGCATAGACATCGAAGCGAACGCCTCAAACACCGACGACTACGCCTTCGAGATCGGCATAATGTCCAAGAAGAACATCGAGAGGTTCGCCGACTACGTCATCGACCAGACCAAGATGGTGGGCGAGAAGCGCATCACCGTCGTGGACAAGGCCAACGTCCTCTCCCACATCTATCATTTGTGGCGTGAGGTTTGGGACGAGAAGGGCAGGCAGGCGGGCATCGAGATCCAGTACATGCTTGTCGACGCGATGTCCATGGCCTTGGTGAAGAACCCGGACAAGTTCCGCATCGTGGCCACTCCCAACATGTTCGGCGACATCCTCACCGATCTGCTTGCGGAGGTGACCGGAGGACTGGGGCTCGCCCCGGGCGGGAACATCAACCCCAAGGGGCTGAGCATGTACGAGCCGGTGCACGGAAGCGCCCCGAAGTACAAGGGCATGAACACCATCAACCCCACCGCCACCATCCTTGCCGCGAAAATGTTGGTGGACAACATGGGGCGGAGGGACCTCGGCTCGAAGATCGAGGACGCGGTGAGGAGGACCTTCGACAAGGGCATCTTCACCCAGGACCTCGGTGGCAGGGCCAAGACCAACGAGTTCGGAGACGCGGTCGTGGCCGAGCTGCGCAAGATGTGAAACCTTTTCTCATCTTCCTTATTTTATGGGCTTAATGGATTCTTCCTGATGATCGGTATAAGCGACCTTGCGCAGATTCCTAGGGATTTCGAACCACATTGGTCTCGGTTCCCGTGCTCGCCTTCCTCTTCGCCATCACCTTTTTGAGCGTTGCGCCCAGGAGCATGGAGGTGACCGTCGCCACCACTATTAAGGCGATGAGGTAGGGGGTTATCTGACCGGTTTCGGCCACGATAGTCACCAGGAGGATGGCCGATAGGGGGGCTCCTAGAACGAGCGCGATCGCGGCAGCTTCTAGGCAGAGGACCGCGATGATCAACGGAACGCTAGGGAAGGCCAGGTTCAATGCGAGGCCGATCATAGTGCATCCGAAGAGCACCGGAAAGATGGGGCCGCCGAGGTAACCGCTCTTGAACGAGAGCGCCAGCAACACCAGCTTCAGAACACCGAAGAGCAGCAGCATGGCGACGCCATACTTCGCCGGGTCGTTCAGGACGTCATGTATCTGGTCCTCGCCGGAGAACATCAGCTCGGGCAGGAAGTACGCGACCGCGGCGATGACCAGGCTGGCCAGGAATATGCGTAGCACTACCCTGTTGTCGAAGCGGCCCATTACCTTGCCGAAGAATTTGAAGCATGCGCCCATGAAGAGCGCCAGGAAACCCCCCAGGACGCCGAGGATGATGGCCTCGACGATGTAGTAGAGCTCATCTCCTTCGAGAGGGGGCATGGGCACCTGGCCCAGGAAGGCGACGAATCCTAGGCCAGCATAAATCAGGAAGCCGATGACACCGGCCATCAGGGTCCAGGCCATCAATTCCAGGGCGTTCTTCTTGTTGGGGAGGAGCTCGACGGCGAAGACGGAGGTGAACAGCGGCTGTCCGATGATCCCGTTGTAGGCAGAAGCTAGCGCGGCCACGCTCATCGCCAGGCCACCTTCCTTGCTCTTGACCTTGAGTAGTTTCAGGAACCAGCTCGTGATCTGTCGAACAAGCGCTCCCAGGGCGCCTTCGGGTCCGATGCTCGCCCCCGAGATTAACGACAGGTAGGCGGACGCCAAAGAACCAGGAAATTTCTTATATTCTGTCTCCACCGCCCCGCTCTCCACCGACTCCGAGATGCTGCCGTGGATGGCCGTTTCCGCTTTCAGGTACTTGACGCAGAGGCCGACAAGGACCGAGAATAGGATCACCAGAACAGGCACCACCCAATGGTTGCTGGTGACGAATTCGCTGTCCCATATCAAGGCGGTTAGGTCGATCCAGATAACGAGGAACGGTATGGTGAATAGAATGGCCACTAAAGCGATGAAGAAGATCATCCAGAACTTCGGCATCCGTCCGTCCGATGGCTGCCCGCTAGCAGATTTTTCCTCCTCAGTTGCTTCCCCGCCAGACTGCGACATCGCTTACAGAATCCTAGGATTGTATCGGTTTGCGAACATAAGGGTTTGGCGGCCGCTCTAGGCCGTCCCAGGACCATGATCGAAGCGCCCTCGGTCGCTGATCGGATCTCTTTCAAGACCAGGCCAGGTAGCGTCCGTCGACCTTGCGCAATCTTACCGGGACCTCGAACAGGGCGCTGAGGTTCTCATCGTTCATGGAGGTGATGTTTGAGTCCAGGAAGATGCGCCCGTGCTTCATCATCACCACTCTCTCCGCCTCGGGTGGTATGTCGGAAGGGTCATGGGTTACGAGGACCAGCGCCCTCCCGCCCTTGGCCAACTTCCTCATCGCCTCCATCACCAAGGACTTGCCGATGAGGTCCAGGGAGGTCATCGGCTCATCGAGGATGAGCGCCATCGGGTCGTTCATCAGTGCCCTGGCCATCAGCACCCTCCTTGCCTCGCCGTTGGAGAGCGATGCCATATCGCGGGTGGCTAGGTGAGAGGAGCCGACCGACCTCAAGGCCTCCTCGGCCCTTAGCTTGAGATCCTCGCCCACCGAATGGGACCTGTTGATGCCGATGGAGCCGAAGGCGCCCGATATCACTGTCTCCAGGGCATCCATGTCCCTCCTGAGCTCCTGCTGGAGCTCGCTCGACACGAAACCGAAGGCCCGTCGCACATCGAAAAGGTCCCATCTCTCGCTGCCCATTATCCTAACCTGGCTCCCAGGCACGGAGGTGTCGTTCCACCACTCCCCGGTCATCACCTTGATCAGCGATGATTTGCCGGAGCCGTTGGGGCCGATAATGACCAACCTCTCCCCAGAATCGATGCGAAGGTCGACCCGACGAAGGATCTCCGCCTCGCCCTTGACAACGGTGACATTCCTCATCTCGATAATCGGAGCCCGGTCCACGACCAGGTAGATATCACCCGATATTACCAATTTGAGGTCTGCTCCTTGCTAAGATGCGTAGTTTGAAGGCTAGACAATAGCCGGAAATGGTACGTCTCATGGCGATTTCTTCGAAATCTCTCAAGCTTAGCGTATTCTAGGAAGGAAACGTATTAAGTCCCTCTCCTCAGTGCCAACAATCACTTTCCAGGGTGATGGATTTGGGGATATACACCTCGAGGAACAAACTGATGGCATTGGAAGCCGCTGCCTCCATGATCAAGGATGGCGACAAGGTGGCGGTCGGAGGGGGGCTTTGCCTACGCGAGCCGATAGCCATGCTGCGCGAGCTCACTCGCCAGGGCAAGAAGAACCTGCATTTCTGTGGGACGGCGCACGGGTTCGACGTCGACTACGCCTGCGGCGCAGGGATCATAGGGGCCGCGGAGGAAACCCACGTCTCCTTCGAACAGGACTTCGGCCTCGCGCTCAACTACCGGCGTGCCTGCGAATCCGGTCAGGTCAAGATCCACGAGAACTGCTGCAACTCCATCATCCAGCAGTTCCGGGCTGCCGCCTATGGGATCCCGTTCATGCCCATCATGAGCGCCAAGGGAAGCGAGGAGACCTTGCTCCACCCGGAGTTCAAGCACATAATCTGCCCATTCACCGGAAACGACCTGATTCTGGTCCCGGCGCTGATCCCTGATGTGGCCATTGTCCACGCGCAAAAGGCCGACATCCATGGGAACCTGAGGATCGAGCAGCCCTACGTGGCGGACCTGCTGATGATCCGGGCTTCCAAGAACGTTATCGTGACCGCCGAGGAGATTATCCCTGAGGCTGAGATGATCAAGCTGGGGCCGAATGTTCCCTACTATGAGGTGGCGCATGTGGTCCACGTCCCCTGGGGCGCGCACCCGACCAGCTGCTATCCATACTACGCTTATGACCGGGAGCACATCTCTAATTACTACAAGATCACGCAGGAAGGGCCGGAGGCTTTCAAGGCCAAATACCTAGACAGGTACGTCTTCGGCGTGAAGAGCCAGGACGAGTACATCGAGAAGATTGGTGGAAGTGAGAGACAGAAGAGGCTGGCCTCTTGGAAGAATGGCCGGGAAGCATGGATGGAGTTGTTCAACTATGACTGAGAAATTCAAAGTAACCCTCGACGAGCTGTTCGTATACAACGTCGCCATGACGATCAAGGACAGCACTTTGGTGTTCCATGGCGTATCATCGCCTATCCCGATGGTGGCCATGTACTTCTCCAAGTTGACGCACGCCAAGGACATGGTCTATGTCGGTGGGGTCACGAGCGCCATCGACCCCAACCCGCCTTTCTTCCCCTTGACGACGAACGACTGGACCATGATGCAGGGCCGCACGGCGATGATCACCATTGACAAGCTGTTCGACATGGCCCAAAAGGGGGAGCTCCATCGCTCGTTCTTCAGTGGGGCGCAGGTCGACAAGTATGGCAACCAGAACGTGACCATGATCGGTCGCCCAGGCAAGATCAAGATCAAGCTGCCAGGGGGTGCAGGCGGATGCAACCTCTCGGGAGACTGCATCAACTACACCATCTGGACCACAAGGCACCGAGCCCCAGCCAAGGGCGACAAGAGGATCTATACCCTGGTGGACAAGTGCGACTTCGTCACCAATGTGGGTCATGTGACCCCGTTCGGAACGAGGGAGCAGTTACGATTGGTTGGCAAGGGACCCGACTGGCTCGTCACCGAGCTGGGCGTGTTCGATTTCGACCCAGAGAGCAAGACGTTGCGTCTTCGATACCTCTATCCCGATATCACGGTCGACGAGGTCCTCGCGAACACGCAGTTCAAGCCAGCTATCCATCCTGAGGTCAGGGTCATGGACATGCCCACGAAAGAGCACGTCGAGCTCATGAGGAAGATCGACCCCCTGAACGTAAGGAAGAACGAGTTTCCGCCAAAGGAGCTGGAGAGGCAGTTCTTCATCTAGGGGGATTGATGGTCGATTCGAATATCGACGCGATATTCAACCCGAAGTCCGTAGCCCTGATCGGCGCCTCCGCGGAGGAGGGCAAGATGGGGTACATCTTCGCCAGGAACCTTACCTCTGGTTACCAGGGAAAGGTCTATATGGTCAATCCCAAGGGAGGGGACATCCTCGGGCACAAGGCCTACGCCAATGTCAAGGACGTCCCGGGAGATATCGATATGGCCGTCCTGGTCATCCCTGCCAAAGGCGTTCCGGCCGCCATGAGGGAGCTGGCGGAGAAGAAGGTCAAGGCAGCGGTGGTCATATCCGCGGGATTCAGCGAGACCGGGGTGGAGGGCAAGGTTCTAGAGGATGCAATGATGGAGGAGGCCAACAAGGGCCAAGTCAAGGTCGTGGGGCCTAACTGCTTCGGCATCTACAATTGCAACATTGGTCTGAACGCCTCCTTGGGAATAGGCACGCCCGAGCCAGGCGGCGACATATCCTTCCTCACCCAATCCGGAGCCTATGGGATGGGCATTTTCACCTTCGCCATGGACCACCAGATGAAGTTCGCCAAGATAATGGCCCATGGGAACAAGGCGGGCATCGAGGACTATGAGGTCCTCAGGTACCTTGGCCAGGATAAGGAGACCAAGGTCATCTGCCTCTTCCTGGAATCCGTGGACAAGGGGCGGGAGTTCTTCGAGGAGGCCAAGGAGATAGCACCTAGGAAACCCATAGTCGCCACCAAGACGGGGAGGACGGTCGGGGCGATGAGGGCGGCGGCCTCTCACACCGCCGCCATCGCTGGTTCCTTCACCGCATACGAGGCGGCGTTCAAGCAATCAGGGATAATCTTCGCCCGCAATGG
>CAYHAO010000013.1:0-42325 GCA_964354665.1 uncultured Methanomassiliicoccaceae archaeon
CTGGACCACTTTCAGCCCTCTCTCCCCTCCACCCCTTTATACGCCGGAGTGCAAGGAGGCACATAGGGGAGTCGAATGGAACAATACCCGGAAGTGGACGCGCCTAGCTCCGAGGCGGCGAGCGTCGATACCACCGAGGATGTCATACAGGTGCGCCCGGAGCGGAGGCTGAGCACGTCCGTCAGGGCGCTCGACGACTTCATCGGCGGGTTCCGGTCGTCGCAGGTGAGCCTCATCGACTCCTCGGACCGCCTGGTGCTCGACATCGTCCACCTCCTCTGCGTCAACCAGGTGCTGGAGGAGGGGCGGGAGGTGGTATGGGTGGACGGCGGCAATTCGGTGAACCCCTACGCGCTCACCAGCCTGTGCAAGCGCTTCCGGGTGCGCTCGGGCGAGGTGCTGGAGAGCGTGAACGTCTCCCGCGCCTTCACCGCATATCAATTGGTCACGCTGATAGAGGAGATGATGGAGGCCGAGGTGGCTAGGACTAAGGCCGGCCTGTTGGTGGTGACGTCCTTCCCCGACCTGTTCCAGGACAAGGACATGTGGTGGTCCGAGTCCCTGCAGCTGATGAAGAGGTGCCTCGCCTGCATGCGCGAGGTCACCAGGAGGCACGACACCGTAACCCTGGTCACCAATCTTGGCCTTTCGAGGATGCTGTACAAGAGGAGCCTGCGCAGCCTGATGTACTCCTCCGCGGACCAGGTGCTGCGCATCGAGAACCAGCGCGCGGCGCTCCGGGTCAGCCTGGTCAACGAGGGGCGCAGCATGCTCTATCACCCCGTCCCCTACTACCAGCGCACTCTGGACGAGTTCCGGTGATTGCGAACCGCGCACCTGACATCTTTAAGGAGGGGGAGGTGCCTAATGGCTCGAGGAGAAAGCCACCATGGCGAAGAAGATTACCAAGAAGGGGTTCGTGGGCAAAATCGAGAAGGATACCGTTAAGAACGACGACTTCCGCCGCGTGCTCTACACCGGCAAGTATAGCCAACTGGTCCTTATGAGCTTGAAGCCAGGAGAGGAGATCGGGGAGGAAGTGCATGACGACGTGGACCAGTTCTTCCGCTTCGAGGAAGGGAAGGGGCTCGTGGTCATCGATGAGGTGAAGAACGAGGTAAAGGACGGCATGGCTGTCGTCGTCCCATCGGGCGCGAAGCACAACGTGATCAACACCTCCAAGAAGAACGACCTCAAGCTGTACACCATCTACTCGCCCCCGGAGCACCAGGACAAGGTGGTGCGCCATACCAAGCAAGAGGCCATGGACAACGAGGAGCACTACGACGGGAAGCCGACGGAGTGAGCCTTAGACCATAGCCAGCAAACCGCTTATCCTCTTTCTCTGATTTTACATCCTTGTGTGATTATATGCTAGTTTCAGAGCACGTCATAATGTTTATATGTTAGTTTAATATAACATTTTGTTAGACATAGATAATATGTCGGAAGTGAGTAGAATGGACGAGAGAGTGAGGACGTGGGTGATGGTGGGCATCTCGGCGATCGTCCTGCTGGGGATAGCTTTGATGATCGTCCTAGTGGAGGGTTTCAACGGCTGGACGGGGATCGTGCTCCTGACCGTCGTGGCGATAGCGTTGGTGGCAATCGCGCTGGTGATCAGGGCTCGGAGGGAGATGAGGAGCGGGTTCCCCCTCCAGGACGAGAGATCGACCGCCCTCAGCATGAAGGCGGGGAACAGGGCGTTCTACGTGAGCATGTATCTCTTCCTGTTCATGGCTTTCGGGTTCAGCGCCCTGGAGGAAGAGGCTCTCGTGGTCTCCAACGCCATGCTGCTGTTCGTGGTGGTGGCCATCATGGGCACCATCCACATCATCCTGAGCACCTATTACAGCCGCAAGGGAATAGTGGGCAAGGAATGAAGACCAGGATCAAGGAGCTCAGGGCAAGGTACAACATGACCCAGGAAGACCTAGCTAAGGTCGTTGGCGTACGAAGGGAGACCATCCTCTTCATCGAGAAGGGCGAGTACAACCCCTCTTTGAACCTCGCCCACGCGATCGCCAAGGCGCTGAAGACCTCCATCGACGAGCTCTTCCTCTTCGATGATTAATGCGCCTAAAGGAGGGAGGGCTAAGCGCCCTTCCTCTCCTTGGCCACCCACTGATTCACCTTCTCGTTCCTAGCGGCCGAGCGCGCTATCTCCTCCGCCCTCTTGGCCTTGGTCTCTGGGCGCTTGGCGCTGAGCACCCAGTAGATGGCCTGCTTCCTATAGGAGGGGATGAAGGACTCGAAGCTCGCCTTGGCTGGGGGATGGGACAGGAGCGCCTTCTCCAGTTCCTCGGGGACTTTCAGAGCGTCCACTTCCTCAATGATGTCCCAGCTGCCGTTCCTCTTGGCGGCCTCGATCTTTTCCATGCCTGCTGGGGTCATCACGCCCTGCTCGATGAGCCTCCTCACGCGCTCCTTGTTCGATCTGGCCCAGACGCTGTTCGGCTTGCGAGGGGACATGTGGATCTTGAACCGCTCATCGTCCAAACGATTGGGGCTGCTGTCGATCCAACCGAAGCAGAGTGCCTCCTCGACCGCCTCCACGTAGGAGATCCCTTTCCTCGTCGCCCCCTTCTTGACTAACACCAACCAGACGCTTGCGGTTTGCTCGTAGTTTTTCTCCAGCCAACGCCGCCACTTCGCCCTGTCCATGTCATACAAGATCTCGAGACGGTCATCGCCCTTAGCCATTTGGGTACGCTCCTGGCACCTTATCACTGCGTTTATGAAAGGTGAGATACTACATCCATGAGATAGGATTATATTCGGTCTCAAACTTCTATATCACTTGCAGGTAAGTCCTGGGAGGTATATACGTCGCCGGAGCACGACGTCGGGCGGATGGACGCCATTCGCTCAAACTCCGCCCAGGGTCTGCACCAATTGTCTCTCACTAATATCGCAAGCCAGTATGCATTAGTTGCATACTTCTCTTAAAATGCCATCCACTTTCAGTCATCCCTCCGTATTCGGCCTTTATAGCCGCGGAGCGGTCGAGTACTCCGTGATCTCATGGGCAGGACCGTACCGACGTACCGCATGACCCTCGAGTCCATAATCCAGAGCTGGTCCGACTACCGCAGGGCGCTTCCGAAGGAAGATAGGGACGTGTTCGACCAGATGGTGAACCGGGCGCGCATGCACGCCTCCGCCTCCACCTACGCGGCCTTCCCGGACCCGGTGGAGGGCGCCATGCTCTCCATCCTCCTGGAGCAGGAGAAGGAGATCCGTAGGCTGAGGTCGAAGGATGAGGGGCTGGATACTGGACTGCTACCCTGATTACGAGCACGATTGCATCGTGATCTGGCTAAAGACTGAGCGTGGAATCGAGAAGCTGGTCGACCGCCACTTCCGGCCCTCGTTCTACGTCAAGGCCTCCCCCGACAAGCTGAGCAAGGTGGAGGAGGGGCTGCGCATGCTGGACGTGAACAGCGTCGAAACAGAGATGCGCACCACGCTCATGGACCCTAGGCCACGACCCTTCCTCAAGGTCACGCTGGATGAGTACCGCCAGCTCAACCAGCTGGTGAAGCTCGTGGACATGTGGGGCCACTACCGCGATAACGAGCTGTACAACGTGGACCTGAGGTTCGACCAGCGCTACTTCCTGGAGAAGGGCGTCTTCCCCATGGGCCTGCTGGACGCCGGGACCGAGTACCAAATGCTCGACTCCCAGGACCTCATCCACTATCCCATCCCGCCCCTGAGCGCGGTGCAGGTCAAGGTCCAAGTCCAAGCAGCAAGGGGCATCCCCACCCACGAAGACCCCATCAAGCAGGTGCTCGTGGACGAGGACGTCCTGGACGGGCCGGAGGACGCCATCCTGGAAGGGCTGCTCGATCTCCTATCCTCCCAGGACCCGGACGTGATCTACACCGACGAGGGCGACGAGTTCTACATGGAGTATCTGACCGAGCGCGCCAAGCGCTGCGGGCTGGAGCGTTTCGACCTGGGCCGGGAAAGGGGCCTCAGGATCTCCAAGGGCAAGAGCTACTTCACCTACGGCCGCATCATGTACAAGCCCCCGGCGCACAAGCTGCGCGGCCGCATCCATCTGGACTCTGGAGGTTCTGCTACATACGCCCGCAGCGGCATCTACGGCCTCATCGACGTGTCGAGGCTCTCGCTCATCTCCGTGCAGGAGCTTGCCAGGCTCTCCCCCGGCACCGCCATCAGCGCCATGCAGATCAACCAGGCCATCAAGGACGGGCACCTGGTGCTGTGGAAGAAGAACCTGCCAGAGAGGTTCAAGACCGCCGGGCATCTGCTCAATTCGGACCGAGGAGGGTTCATCTACGAGCCGGAGGTGGGCATCCACGACCACGTGGCCGAGGTGGACTTCGCCTCCCTCTACCCCAGCATCATCGTGCGCCACAACATCTCCCCCGAGACACTGATGTGCCCTTGCTGCCCCGACACTCCCAAGCTCGTGCCTGGCATAGGCTACCCGACCTGCGTGAGGCGCGTCGGCCTGCTGCCCAAGGTCCTGGAGCCGGTGATCAAGCGCCGCCTGGAGCTGAAGCGCCTGCTGAGGGAGAGCAAGGTCACAGGTGTGGAAAGGGAGGCCATCGAGGAGAGGTCCACCCTGCTAAAATGGATCCTGGTCACCTGCTTTGGCTATACTGGCTATAGGAACGCGCGCTTCGGCCGCATCGAGTGCCACGAGAGCATCAACGCCTATGGGAGGGAGATCCTGCTGCGCACTACGGAGATGGCCGAGGAGTGCGGCTTTCACGTGCTGCATGGCATTGTGGACTCGCTCTGGCTGAAGGGGGAGGGGGACCCGCGCGCCTTCTGCGCCGAGGTCTCGGAGGAGATCGGCATCCAGCTGCAGCTGGACGGGGTGTTCAAATGGGTGGTCTTCCTGCCCAGCATCTCCACGGGCGTGGGCGCGCTCAACCGCTACTACGGCCTCTTCGAGGACGGGGAGCTGAAGCTGAGGGGCGTCTTCCTGCGCAAGAGCGACACCATCGAGCTGGCCCGGGACCTGCAGAACGACATGCTGGCCGTGCTCTGCGAGGCCGACGACGCCCGCGGTTTCCTAGAGCTTATTCCCCGGGCCTTGGAGGCCCTCGACTCGCACGTGGGGAGGTTGCGCTCCTACGACGTGCCCTTGGAGAAGCTCGTGGTGCGCCATCGGGTGGCGAAGGAGCTGGAGGAGTACTCGCAGTTCAACGACTCCTACGCCGCCCTGAGGCAGATGCAGGAGCGGGGCTTCGACGTGCCCCCGGGAAGAAGCGTGGAGTACGTGATCCTCGATGGCCAGAGCAAGAGCGTCTGGGACAGGGTCAAGGTCGCCCCCTTCATGCGCGGCGACGAGCGCTACGACGCCGCCGAGTACGAGGACCTGCTCCTCCGGGCGGCCGCGGACCTCCTCCTGCCCTTCGGATGGCGGTTCGAGGCTCTGAAGGAGCGCGCTCACCACAAAAGACCTATGACCGCCCCATCGAGGCCCAGGTAGTAGAGGAGCAAGGGAAGGAGCAGGCACCCCGTCAAGTGCACCCTCCTCACGCCCAGGCGAGTGGGGAGCAAGCCCACGAGGGTCGCCACGCCCACGACGACCAGTCCGGGCAGGCCATTGAACATCAGGATGAGGGCCAGGAGGCCGACGAGGACGAAAAGGTTGATCCTTCCCAGGTCCCTGCCCGCGGTCCTTCTGGACAGGGCGCCCCCGGCCCAAAGGGTGGAGCGATAGCCTATGGCGGAGGCCACCAGGACGGCGACGAGGAGGAGCGAGGCCGAGGTGCTGGGGAAGGAGGACAGGGCGCTCAGGCCGTCCTGACCGAGCGCTTCCTTGAGGGCCAGCATGGCCCCGGTCCTCCCGCTGCCCTCGATGCAGAGGGCCAGGAGGCTGAAGACCACCGAGGACGTGCCCACCGCCGAGAGCATGAGGATGTAGGTCTTGGCGCCCTGCTCCCGGTCCCTTGGCCTGGAGGAGAAGCAGGAGCCGATGACCGTGCCGATGGTGGAGGTGATGCCGGGCATCCATCCGGCCAGGAAGCCGGCGAAGGTCCCGGTGAGGGCGGGGAGAAGGGGCGGTCCCTCTCCCCCCGCCCGGTCCTGCTCAGATATCGGCCTCGAGGAGGTGGCGGACAGCAGGGCAGGGAAGGCGAAAAGGCCGGAGAGCAAGGGGAAGAGAAGGCTCTGGCCCAGGCCCTCGAAGGTCCCGGAGAGGGGTGGGCTGGAGTTCATCACCACCAAGCCGAGCAGGCCGGAGAGGGCGAGGACGGCGAGCGCCATCAACCTGCTCCTTGCGCTTCGTCTCCTCACCACCCAGGTCCCCTGCACGGTCACGAAGTCTTCCCTTGGCTTCGTCAGCCCTGAGACGACCCTCCAGTTGCCCCAGGGCGTTGAGAGCCGGAACGAGCGGAGGCTTCGACCGGTCACTCTGCCAGAGAGTGTGCCCTTCCCTCCGCTCACGGGAATGGGATGGCAGATGGTAATCTGGCTCTGAGGTAGGTATACGCCCTGGCGTGCGTCGAGATGGGCGCGCGGGGCCTCGTGCCCCCTCTCGGTCACCACCAGCAGCACGACCACAACAATGAGCAAGTAGGGCACGGACCTATCGAGCATCTCGCCGAGGGGGGAGGGGGGACGGAGGAGGAGCTGCAGCGGCAGGGCGAGCAGGATGGAGATCATTGCTCCGTACAGCGAGCCCAGGGCGGCGTAGCGTATGGCATCCATGCCCTTTCCGGATTTGAGCAGACGATGGGCCGGCAGCATGGAGAGCACCGTGTCCTCGTCCGGGACCCCGAGGAAGATCGAGGGGACGAAGTCAACGAAGGAGTGGGATGTGGCCGCGGCCACCAGCAGGGCTGCGAAGAGAATTGTGCCTGAGAGGTTGGAGCCGAAGAACGATGCAAGGCAAGAGAGCGCGGAGGACAAGGGACCGAGGAGGGCGAGGAGGACCAGGGCGAGGGCGTTGGAATGGAACCCCGGGACGAGGGCGCAAGACGCCCCCAACATCCCACCAATGATGGCGATGACCACCACCAACAGGAGGGAGCTGAGGTCCATGCCCCTTCCTTCTTACCTTCCAGGCATCAAGGGAGCGCCTACCCGTAACATTCCCTGGCAAGCTTATTAGAGGGCGGTGCGATTCCTCAGGCCGATGGAATGGGTCATCGAGGCGGAGGCACTCACCAAGAAATTCGAGGACCTTACGGCCGTGGACCATATCTCCTTCCGCATACGGTCGGGGGAGTGCTTCGGCTTCCTCGGACCTAACGGTGCGGGCAAGACCACCGCCATCCGCATGATCCAATGCGTCTCGCCAGTAACATCGGGAAAGCTCGAGGTCCTGGGCATGGACGTGAGCAAGAGCCCGAGGGAGATCAAGGCCTTGATCGGGGTATGCCCGCAGGAGGACAACCTGGACCCGGACTTCACCGCTTGGAAGAACCTCCTCATCTATGCGCGCTACTTCGGCATCGGGAAGGCGCAAGCGGAGGCTAGGGCGAACGAGCTGCTCGACTTCATGGCGCTAAGGGAGAAGAAGGACGTGGAGATCGAGAAGCTCTCCGGAGGCATGAAGAGGAGGTTGATGATCGCGCGGGCGCTCATGAACGACCCCAAGCTCCTGGTCCTGGACGAGCCGACCACCGGGCTCGACCCCCAGGCACGGCACCTGATCTGGGACAAGGTCCGGGAGCTGAAGAAGCGCGGGGTTACGGTAATGATCACCACCCACTACATGGACGAGGCGCAGCAGCTCTGCGACCGCCTGGTGATCATGGAGAAGGGGAAGATCCTGGTGGAGGGGCGGCCGATGGGGCTCATCTCCCAGCACGTCGGCTCCGGCGTGGTGGAGGTGCTCGCGCCCGACGACACCCTTGATCATTGGCTGAAGCGGGGGACCTGGGCCTATGAGCGGGCTGGCGACCGCGTCTACCTTTATACGGATGACAACCGCCAGGTCAGGGAGCTCATCCTCAGGGAGCACCCGAGCGCCAACGTGATCATCAGGGACGCGACCTTGGAGGACGTGTTCCTCAAGCTCACGGGCAGGGGGTTGAGGGATTGAGCCTGATGGCCAACATCAGCCGCCGCTCCTGGGCGGTGTGGCAGCGCAACAAGGACGTGTTCTTCAAGACCTGGAAGACCAACTTCCTGCCACCGTTCCTAGAGCCCATCCTCTACCTGCTGGCCATGGGGTTCGGTTTCGGCATGTTGATCCAGACCCTGCCTCCGCCTTGGGACGTATACACCTACGCGGAGTTCCTTGGTCCGGGGCTGATCGCCATCTCGGCCATGTACGGGGCGTTCTTCGAATGCACCTATGGCTCCTTCGTGCGCATGCACTACCAGAAGACGTTCGATGCCATCGTGGCCACCCCTTTGACCATAGAGGACGTCATAGCTGGTGAGATACTCTGGGGGGCGACGAAGAGCTTCATCAACGCCACAATAGTGGCGCTGGTCGTGGCGGCGTTCGGCCTGCTGTCCTTCCCCAGCTTCCTGTTCATAATACCGTTGACCTTCCTGGTGGGCCTGACCTTCGGGTCCATCGCCATGATCTTCACCGCCATCGTCCCCAACATCGACTCCTTCAACTACCCCTTCTTCCTGCTCATCACTCCCATGTTCCTGTTCAGCGGGACCTTCTTCCCGCTGGAGATCCTGCCTCAAGCGGTCCAGGACATCGCCCTGCTGCTACCTCTGACCCACACCACCATCCTGATGAGGAGCTTCGGGCTCGGCCTATATGGGGCCATCGACCTCGTCAGCCTGCTGTATCTTACGGTGCTGACGCTCGTCACCTTCTATGCGGCGGTCTGGATGATGCGCAGGCGCCTGGTCAGCTGAGGACCATGAGCCTGCCCTGGCGGACCTCGACCTTGACCAGGGACTTGATGCGCAAGCCGACCTGCCTCTCCAGGTCAGCCTTGCTATCCCCCTTTTCCACCACGACTATGACGTCTACTATCTCCGCCCCGATGTGCTGCAAGGCCTTGATGACGGCGAGCAGCGTGCCCCCTGTGCTCACCACGTCGTCGACCACCACCACCCTCTCGCCCTTGCTGATGCCGTTGATGTACATCTCGGCCTTGGAGTAGCCGGTCACCTGGCTCACCGCGACCTCTCCTGGCAGTCCATATCTCTTTTTTCGGACCACGTTGTAGGGGATGCCCAGCTCCAGGGACAGTGGAACGGCCAGAGGTATGCCCATGGCCTCAGGGGCGACGATGACATCGCAATGGAAGTCGCCTACCTCCTTGATGCCGTCCAACACCTCGGCCAAGACCGTCGGGTCCATCTGAGGGATGCCGTCGGTGATAGGATGCACGAAGTAATCGTATGTGCCCATCTTCACTATGGGAGAGGCCTCCAGGCTCTTCTTCAAGCGCGCCAACTGCATGAATGCTGGTTACCTGAGCGACTATAAAATCCTCTCGTCGCGCTCGTTCGTGGTCCGATTAGCTGTTCTTTCGCCAGGTCCTTCCGATGCGATTGACCTTCCCCATGGCCTCAAGGTCTTTCAATGTACTTCGAACCAGGTCCTCGGAAACGTCGACCTGGAACTGCTCCTTGAACGCCTTCCGGATCTCCTCCTCGGTCTTGCCCTCGTAAAGCGTCTTGGGCAAGATGGTGCGGAGGTCCTCATGCAGGTTCCAGGGGAAAATGAACCAGGTCCAGTCCCGATCATCCACACGGACGGAGTAGAAGTCGGGCTCGATCTTGGAATGGGTGATGTGGAGGAGGCATGCGGTCTGGATGGCCTTGGGGTCCAGCTCCTTCACGTGGGAGATGGCCAGCTTCAGGCTCTCTCCGGTGTCGGTGATGTCGTCGACGATGAGGACTTGCTCGCCCTGTATCTTGGCGTTCAGCTCCTGCGTCAAAAGTGCCTTGCCATCTTGGTTGGCGGTCACTCCCCAGTGCTCGGTCTTGACCGCATACAGCTTCTTGACGTGGAGATGATCGCATAGCAGCCTCGCTGGTATCCAGCCTCCGCGGGTGAGCCCGATTATCACCGTCGGCTTGCAGCGGCAGTCCTGTATCTGGCGCGCCACATCCAAGGTCCAGCGCGATATCTCGTCCCAGGTCACCACCTTGCTCCGGAAGCTCTCCACCTTTTCCATCCTCTACCCTGGATGACCTGCACCGCGATGCCTTGGCAAAAGTCTTTCGTCGACCGGGAAGAGTAGACTAAGCCCCTTCGATATTGTTGAGACCCTCCACCATCACCGCACGCCGAAAGCTCGGGTCCTGGAAGGACAGGGTCATGAATGGAGCGGGCAGCTTGCATCCCATGTCGGCGACGAAGCGGCGGATCCTCTCGTCCATTTCCGCCACCAGTTCGCAGGGGAGGTCGCTCATGAGCCCGGCGATGGGCAGGGGCAGGGTGCAGCTGGACTCGCCAGCGCAAGCTGCATACCCCCCGCCTTCAAAGATGACCAGGTTCAGTGCCGCAGCCAGCTCTTCCTTCCCCGTCCCGACGCCTATGAGGTTATGGGCATCATGGGCCACCGATGATGCTATAGCGCCGCTTTTCAAGGCGAACCCTTTGACCAGACCAAGAATCGGCTTCCTCCGCACGTACCGATTGACCACGGCGAGAAGGAGGATATCCTCAATGACGCTGGGTTGGACCTCGCCATTCACCACCTCCATATCGATCGTACCCTCGCCACCGATGATCTTGTCGGGAAGCGCTTCTTGGTAGGAAACCTGCGCCACCGGCCCTAGATGCTCGATTGCCAGGTCCTCGGCCATCACCTTCTGCGCGAGGATCGCTACTCCTGGTTTTGAGGGCGGGATGGAGAAGCTTGCTTTCCTTTGCTCGGCGACCCTCTCCCCTGAGATCCAGGTCCCCAACACCTCGAACCGGGTAAGGTCCCTCACCACGGTCAGGTCCGCCACGCCCCCCTCGACGATGGCTCCGCCCATCAACCCATAATGCTTAGCTGGCCATAGCGTGACCGCTCTCACGGCGTGCATCGGGTCCATGCCCTCCCCCACCGCCTTGCTCAGAAGGCGATCCAAGTGGCCTTTGACCAGGTCTGCCGCGTCCATATCATCGGTCACCAGTAGGAATTCGTTCCTGCGAGCGAAGCTCATCAACGCATGCATATCCCTGGAGGCGCTGCCCTCCCTGACCATAATGGTCATGCCCAGTCGATGCTTCTCCTCCGCCTCCTCCGTCGTGGTGCATTCGTGATCGCTGACGATGCCGGCTTGGACATAGATCCCCAGGCTCTTGCCCCGCAGGCCAGGGGCGTGCCCGTCTATCGGCTTCCCCAGCTCCCTGGCCACTTCAATCTTAGCCATGATCTCAGGGCTGTCGCGCAGGACCTCCTTGAAGTCCATGACCTCTCCCAAGGCCACGAAGCGGTCAGAGGATAGCATCTCCCTGACCTCCTTCCAGCCCAGCCGGGCTCCGAAGTCCTGGCCCGGGACGGCGGGAACGCAGGAGGGCGCGGTCAGGTAGATGCGCAAGGGAGCCCTCTCCGCCTCCTGCAGCATGTACCTGATCCCCTCCATTCCCAGCACGTTTGCGATCTCGTGGGGGTCAGAGACGACGGCCGTGGTGCCATGCACCACCACCGCTTGAGCGAACCGGGTGGGGCTGAGCAAGGAGGACTCGATGTGGATGTGCGCATCGATTAGACCTGGAAGGATATACCTGTCATTGTCTCCTGCGAGCCTCCGCACGTCGGCAACCAGGCCGTCGACTATGCTCAGCCTCGATGGGTAGATTGTGCCTGAGACCACGTCCACGAGGTTGCCTTCTACCTCCGCGCTCCTCATCATATTCACCTTGCAGGAGGAGACGAAAAATCTTTTGCTCATGGGCTAATGGGATGACGTGGTCTTCCCTAGGGAGGTGCTGAACCAGCTCAAATGGGGTCCGAACGGAGGACTGGAAAGGGCAGAAGTCACCTACCTGCATCGTGGCGCCCCAGGCGACGAGATGACCGTCCTTGGCTCGGAGATCGTCGAGCTGGAGCGCTCCTTCTTTTGCACCAGCGAGAGCAAGATCCCCTATCACCGAATCCGGCGGGTAGTGCTGGATGGGAAAGTGCTCTACGACTCCAGCATTAGGAAAGGGATGGATTAGGGGTTTGCGCGGATCAGCGCGGCTCGTTGCAGTTGGGACAGGTGCGCATGAACGAAGGGTACTGCACCCCGCACTTCTTGCACTTGACCATCTCCGCCTTCTTTGGCTGCTCCGGTTTTAATTGCTCAGCTGGCTGGGGAGGCGGCGCGGGTGATGGGGCTTGCTGGGGGGCAGGCGCGTTCTGGGGTGCGGCCTGCGCAGGCGGCTGGCTTGCCGTCCCGGTCTGATACGCGCCGGATGGATAAGGTTGATAGTTGGGCTGGAAAACACGCCTCAACCGGTAGTACGATACCAGGAACAATATTCCTGGCACTAGTGCGAGGAAGAGCCCGACTATCGCCCAAATGATGAGCCAGTTCGAAGCAATCTGGAACTTGCCTTGGTCGATGTTGTCGAAGAAATATCCCTTTAGAAGGTAGAGCACGATGAAGTATGCCACGCCGCAAGCCAGGATGTAAGCGGCCCAGAAGGCCGAAGATGAGGAATCGATGGTGAAGAAGGACACGATCCCGCTGATGATGTAAACTAGCCCAAGAAGGGCCATTATCCACTGCGTCCACCAGGCGATCTCCCTGGCCTCCACCACCGGCGCGGGAAGCCATGGTGGCCCAGCGCTCTTTGCCATAAACGGTAGGTTGAGGTTGTCAAGCTCGTGTTTCATAATCCCATCCTCTTCGAATCGAAGTTGCGGTTGGACCGCTGATGATTGGAAGAGTTTATCAATATATGAACCTTATCACTGGCCAGTAGAAAAAGAAATTAAATATGTGATTTTTTTTATTAATCGTTCGGCTTTACAGCCTGCTTGACATACCAGTATGTTCGAGGCTCGCCCCTATAAATTTATATAATGGCCCAAGTCTACAACGGCCCAACAGAAAGTGAAGCGATGAAGCATAACGATTTCAAGGACCTCTATGATAAGTTGAAAACCCCTTCTGACGTAAAACGCCTCGCCAAGGACATGTCCCTGGACGAGGAGCTTCTAACAGTCATCTACACTCAGCGGACGGTCCGCGATACCACCAAGAAGTTCTATCGGGTCCAGAGGCACGTCCCCAAGATCCTCAATGAATGGAGAGGCGGCCGAAGCATGCTCTCCCTCTCGGAGAAGTACGAGTTCCCGCCCATGCTCATGGGAATGATGATCTTCCAGGCCAATGGTTGTTCCAAGAAGCAATTCTGGAAGTTGGTCCGCGAGCCGCAGAACATCACCGACAAGCGCGTGAGGCGCGAAATCGAGGACATCACTCGAGAAGACTGCATCTACTCCCCCTGGGGGATGGAGCTGCAGTACAAGCGAGGGACCTGGGGGGAGAACCAGCTGGAGTCCTGGTTGAAGCGGCACGGTCTCACATATAAGACCGAGAAGGACCTGCGCGGCGAGTTCCCCAAGACGCCTGACTGCTTGCTCGACGAGCCTATCCGTGTCAACGGTTGGGAGATCAATTGGATCGAGTCGAAGGCCTCGTTCGGGGACAATGTGGAGATCAACAAGAACGTGCGCAAGCAGCTCGAGCCGTACACCGAGCTTTTCGGCGAGGGGCTCGTGGTGTATTGGTTCGGCTTCGTAGACGAGATCGAGAGCCCGAAGGGGATTTACATCACCGACTCGTCCCTGCTCCATATGGATTGCCAGGTGCTCAGCAGCGAGTGCAAGAGACCTTTATTATAGGCGCTTGTAGATTCATATGCATGGCCTTGGAGCCCGTCTCCGCTAGCGCCCTGGAGAGATTCGGGTACTGCCCCCTGAGCTGGTGGCGCGCCCTGCGCTCCGAGGTTACCTCCAAGGAGCTGGAGGAGGGGGAGAAGGAGCACTCCGCCGTCGCCGATGACCTGGTCGACATCGTGGAGAAGGAACGGACCGCCCGAGGCTGGGAGCGGATCGTGCTCGCCTTCTCCATCGTGGCCACGGTTCTGGCCATGATTGGCATCTCATTGATGACCCACGACAACAGCCAGCAGCTCAGCATGGTTCTGGGCTCGATATCCATCGTCTGGATCGTGGCAGCGCTATTCCTTCTTCTCCGCTCGGCCTCGGTGAAGGACAAAAAGGAGCGGTCCAGGACTCAGCAGATCGTCGCCGGCTTTGCCATCGTGGCCATGGTCATCGCCCTCAACGCGGTCACCATCCTTGACGTCAACCCAGAGCTGGCCGTCGTATTAGAGATCATTGCCCTGCTTTGGCTCATCGCCGCCTCGCTGGCACTGTACGTGTCCATCCGGTCCGGCAGGATAGCCAGGGAGATAAGGGAGAAGAGGGCCATTCAAGGCGAGATCAAATACGTGGATAATGGAGAGCCCAGGATGCTGAGATCAGAGCGTCTGGGACTGCAGGGCAGGCCCGATTACATCTTGGAGATAGAGGGGGAGATGGTCCCGGTGGAGCTGAAGAGCGGGCGCACGCCCAAGGGCCCTCTCTTCTCCCACATCCTGCAGGTGGCTGCGTACTGTGTCCTCCTGGAGGAGGAGGGGCAGAAGGTCACGCACGGGATCCTCCGTTACGAGGAGGCGGAGCATGAGATCGAGTATAACCAAGACCTGCGCATAATGGTGCTGTCCAAGCTGGATGATATGCGCGCCCTCATGAAGAACGGGGACGTGCACCGTAACCACCATCGCCCGGGCAAGTGCCGCTCCTGCTCACGGCGCGAAGGCTGCCCTGAGCGCCTGGCCTGATCACTCCACGGTCACGCTCTTGGCCAGGTTCTTTGGCTTGTCGATGGAGCAGCCCTTCCTCTTGGCCACATAGTATGCTAGCAGCTGCAGCGCCACCGTGATGGGGAAGGGGGAGAAGAGGGGGGGAACCTCCGGCACGAAAATCACCTTGGACGCGACCTGCTCCAGGTCCCTATCGCCCTCGAACCCGATGGCCAGGACCGGGGAGTCTCGGGCTTGGACCTCGGCAACGTTGGAGAGCATCTTATCGTAGGTGTGGTCCCTCGGGCAGGCGGCCACCGTGGGCGTCTTGGCATCCAGCAAGGCCAGGGGACCGTGCTTCAGCTCGCCCGCGGCGTAGCCCTCGGCGTGGATGTACGATATCTCCTTGAGCTTCAAGGCCCCCTCCAGCATGGTCGGGTAATTGATGTTGCGGCCGAGGAAGAAGATGTCCCGGGCCTCGACCAGCATGTCCGCAACCTCCTCGACCTTGGAAGCGGCATCAAGGACGCTGCGTACCACCTGGGGCAGGCGAAGCAGCTCTGACCGGATGGCGCGAAGGTCGTCGCGACTCAGCGTCCGTTTGCCCTGTCCCACCCGCAAGGCGATCAGATAGAGCGCAATTAGCTGGGTGATGAAGGTCTTGGTGGCGGCGACGCCGATCTCCGGGCCGGCGCGGGTGTAGAAGACCTCGTCCACCTCGCGCGTGAGCGTGCTACCGACCACGTTGGTGATCGCAAAGGTGCGGCAGCCCCTCCGCCTCGCCTCCCTGGCGGCCGCAAGCGTATCCGCCGTCTCTCCGCTCTGGGAGATGAGGATGACCAGGGGATGCTCCCTCGCCCCAGAACCATAACGGTACTCGGAGGCCAGCTCCACCGTGGTGGGAACCTTGGCCACCTTCTCCAACACGTACTTGCCGATGAGCGAGGCGTGATAGGACGTGCCGCAGGCCACGATCTTGATGGAAGGGAAGTCCGTCTCGCTCAGGAGATCGCCGCCCTCCACCATCTCCAGGTTGGAGCGGAGGGTGTTCCTGATGGCCTCCGGCTGCTCGAATATCTCCTTGAGCATGAAGTGCTCGAAGCCCCCCTTCTGGGCCTCATCCGCGCTCCAGTTAACCAGGTTCGGCCTTCGGTCGACCGGCCTGCCCGCAGGGTCGTAGATGGTGACCTTCCTGGGATCCAGTTCCACGACCTCGTCGTCCATGACGTACATGACCTTGTTAGTGTAGTTGAGCAGGGCGGTGACGTCGGAGGCGACGAAGTTCTCGCCCACCCCCAACCCCACGACCAGGGGGTTCTCCTTCCTGGTGGCGAGGATGCGGTCGGAGCCCTTCTGCACCATGACGATGGCGTAGGTGCCCCTGATCTCGCTCAGGGTCTTGACCAGTGCTTCCCTCAGGTCGCCCTGGTTATGCTTCTCCACCAGATGCACCAGGACCTCGGTGTCGGTCTCCGAGGTGAAGATGTGCCCCTCCTCGACGAGCTTGCGCTTGATCTCCGCGTAGTTCTCGATGATGCCATTGTGCACCAGGGCGATGGAGCCAGTGCAGTCGACGAAGGGGTGGGCGTTGGGTTTGGAGGGCTTGCCGCAGGTCGCCCAACGGGTGTGCCCGATGCCCACGCCCCCCTGGAAGCGGGGAAGCGTGGACTCCATGACCGCGATCTCGCCCTTGTCCTTATGGATCTGGATGGTGCTTCCGGCAATGGCCACTCCAGCGGAGTCGTAGCCCCGGTACTCCAGCTTCTTCAAGCCGTCGAGGATTACCTCCGTGGCCACCCTGGGGCCGGTATAGCCGATTATCCCGCACATCAGACCACTATGCTCCTGTCGGCCAGGTTGCCGGCGACCTTGGCCTGGTCGCCGATGTGGCAGTCCGCCCCGATTATCGCACCCGAGGCGGCAACGACCCCGGACCCGATCGTCGTCCTCTCCCCGACCAGGCTGCCGATTCGCTTCAAATGGAAGTACTCGTGCTCCACGTGGGTGGTGGCGGATGAGGCAGGGGCCCTGAAGCCTGGACCTATCTGGACGCCCTCGTCGAGAACGCAATGCGAGAGATGGGCGTGGGAGGCGATGCTGACGTTGTCGGAGATGAGCGACTCCTCGACATAGCTGAAAGGCCCGATGCTCACTCCGTTTCCTATCGAAGTAGAGGCCGATATGACCACGTTGGGGCCAATCTCAGAACCTTCCCCTATGGCCACTGGTCCCTCGATGTAGGTGCCGGAGCGGATCTTGGTGCCAGCGCCGACCACCACCGGTCCGCGCAGGACCGCACCCGCCTCCACCGTTCCATTGACCTCCTGGCCCTCGAGGTCGAAGGCGAAGGAGTTGAGCTTGATCAGGTCCCAGGGGTAGACGGCATCCATCCATCTCCCTTGGGTATGGACCGCCCGTAGCTGCACCCGGCCCAGGTGGCCTTGGAGGATGTTGGTGATCGCACCCTCGCCCTCGGAGATGCCCCGCTCTATGAGCTTGAAGATATCTGGGGAGAAGCGGTACATGCCAGTGGAGATGACGTTGCCGATCTTCTTCTGCGGCTTCTCCACGATGCTTGTGACCATCTCCCCCTCCAAGGTCACGACGCCGTACTTCGACGGGGTCTCGGAGGTGGTCACCGCCACACAAGGCCCTTTGCCCTTGTTGAGCAGGTCCAGCACTGCCCTGGAGTCAATGAGGTTGTCCCCGGCGACGGTGAGGAACTCCTCGTCCACCTGGGTAGAGGCGGCGTTCAGGGCGTGCGCGGTCCCCAGCTGCCTTTCCTGGACGACGTAATGGATATTGGCGCCGAACCCTTTCCCGTCCCCGAAGTAGGACATGATCCTCTCCTTCTTGTACCCGACCACCAGCACGATGTCCTTCACGCCGCTGTCCACTAGGGCCTTGACCACATAGTGCAGGATGGGCTTGTTGGCGACCGGGATCATCACCTTGGGCCGGGAGTTGGTGAAGGGGCGTAACCTCGTCCCCTCCCCCGCTGCGAGCACGACGGCTTTCAATTGTTCGGCCTCCTGGCGGACACAAGTTCGTTCGACGTTATTAAAAGTTCCCAGCTTGGTCCTCCAGGATGGAAACGAAGCAGCAAGGGCATAGATAAGCCAATCAGCGTCCTGAAGTAGGGCTGCAGATCAGCCCACCTCGTCTTCCCCATTGAAGCTCCCATAGAGAGTATGGCGCAGGTGCTCCTTGGCCTTCTCGGTGGCCCTCGCATACAGATCGCACTGCATCTTCGGTGAGACCACCCTTTCCTTCTTCATGCAATACACCAATTGATCGCCCACGCCCACCTCTGGCCGGGCGTCCCGGTACAAGCAGCTGAAGCAGAGCGCCTTCTTGCGGTCCTCGGTCACGAGGCGGCCATGGCGGTCCGGCTATAATTTGCTTTTCTGCTTTATTTCAGGTGACCGTCCAGGAAGTTGGTGAAGTCCATGACCTCGATGCCGCCTGCGCGGGAGATGTTCATGACGCAGAAGGGGCAGGGCGCGACGATGAGGTCGGCCTTGGCCCTCTTGGCTGATTCCACCTTGGCTCTTGCCAGGGCCAAAGCCACATCTGGATGTCCGGCCACCACCCCCCCGCCCCCGCCGCAGCATTGATCCGCCTCCGCCATCTCCACCAACCTCACCCCGGGGAGGCGCTGCAGGATCTCGGCGGCGTAGTCCATGACGTGCTGGCCGACGGTGCGGGTGAGATGGCAAGGCTGATGCAGGGCCACCTTGACCTTCCTTCGCGCCGGGAGCGCGGGAAGCTTGCGCACGCCCAACACCTCATAAAGGAGCTCGATGGTGTGGAGCGGCTCCAACCGGTACTCCTGGATGAAATGGGTTGTGCAGCCGGGGCAGGAGGTAACTAGGCTTTCGAAGCCATCGAAGAACCTCAGGTTCTCCTCCCGCAGCAGGCGCACCCGCTCGGCGTCCCCCACCTTCTCCAGCGGCGCACCACAACATGACCACCTCTCAGGGACGTGAAATGCCGCCTTGCCCTTGGTCAGGAGGGAGACGGTGCTCTCATAGATGATGGGAAGGCGGTTCTCCGCGATGCAGCCAGGGAAGTAAAGGAGCTTGGCCTCCGAGGGCTTGGGCTGGGGCAACTTTGGCGTTGGCTCCACGGAACGGCGATGCTGGTCGATGTTGGTCAGGATGCGGGCGTGCCCGCCCAAGGCTTTGTCCTTGGCGAAGATGGAACGGCGCAAGGCCATGATCTGTCCAGGCAGGGGAAGGCGGGCCGGGCACACGTCCCCGCAGCGGAAGCAGGCGGTGCACTTGTAAAGATTGTCGCGCAGCGCCTCCGCGTCTTCAGAGAAGCGGGAGGCGTCCACCGCCAGCCCCCTCGGGCCGGAGAAGGCGCTGAGGCCTTCGATGGTGACGACCGGGCATGCCCTCTGGCAGCTGCCGCACTTGATGCAGCGGTTGTCGAAGGGCGACACTCAGCTCCCCTCCCTGGCGTACTCGGCGGCGACCCAGGCCGTGAGGAGCTCCCCTCCCAACCCGACGCCCGTGGGAAAGGAGAAGCTGGCCAGTGCGGCGCCGGCGCCGAAGGCGTTCTCGAAAGGCCTGCCATCCTTGGTCATGAGCCTCATCTCGTTGGTGACCAGATACCCTGCTTCCACCACCTGCCTCATCGTCGCATCGTATCCGGTCTGGTTCGGCAGGGCCTCGAGCTCTCCGAAGCTACCCACCTTGAAGGTGGAGAAGGGGTCCACCACCTCCCTTCCGACGAGAGCGAGGCCGCCCCCGACCAGGTCCCCCGTCGCCAGGATCAAGGAGTTGAAGCTCACCTGCTGCCTTCGCGTCGGCGTCTCGATGAGCGCGGACAGGACGCGCTCCCCCTCGACCTCCAGACGGGTCACAAGATGATTCCTCATCAGGCGGCAGCCGTGGCCGAGCGCGGCCCGTTCCATCGCCTCCTGGAGTCGAAGGCCGGGCAAGGACATCGGAGTGACGAGCTCGAAGACGTTCCTTCCGCTCCCAGAGCGGAGCTCGGACATCCCCTTCTGCATGGACTGGAGTCCGAAGAGCGGGGGTATGGCCACGTTCTCTTCGTCCAAGTTGGAGAGCGCTTTTGCCAGCTCCTCGATCCCTCCATTCTGGAAGCGGAGCGCGGCCTCGGTGGCGGTCATTCCTCCCTGGCTCATGCAGGCCAGCCTGCGCCAGTAGGCCCTAACCCTCGTCCCTTGCAAGTGGCCGACGCACATGGAGGCGACCAGCCTAGGGTCAAGGTCCTTGTGCCCCTCGATGCCCAATAAGGCGAGGCGGCCTCCCTCCAACCTATCCAATCGCCCGGAGGCAGTGAAGTTGGGGGCGATGGAGCAGGCGTAACTCGTCCCAGCGTTGGTCAACATGTCGAAGAAATTGAAGGCGTCGTCCGTCATCTCCAGGCCTTGGTCGGACAAAGAGCGGAGGAAGAAGGAGCTCACCTGTGGGAGGACCTCCTCTAAGTTCAGAGAGCCCCTCTCGATTATGTCGTTGAAAGGATGGACGGAACGGGCCAATGCCTCCAGGTCGATGGCCCCCTTCTCCTGCTTGAGGATGTCCTTGCGTATGTAGGAAACGCAACCAGTGGACATGGATGTGGCCGTGGTCCCCTTGCCCACGACGAGGACGTTGTTCTGGCTCGCCAAGGCCGAGGCGGCCATCAGGCCCGAGGCTCCGTGGCCGATCACCAAGGCGTCCACCTTGATGGGGGGCAGGTCCCTCAGGATCGCGCCTCCCTTATGCTGAGCTGATAGGTGCCAGTAAGGAGATACCTCTTCATCACTTCCTGGCGGAGCTGGTCTCCCTCGAGCACGGGGTAGACTCCTTTCCATCGCTCGGAGAGGAAGTCCTCCAACATGCGTTTGGGGTCCTGCTCCGTCCTTGCCGCCAGCGTGGAGAGCGCCTCCATGGCGCACATCCCTGACTGGCAGTAGCCCATCCCTGCCCTGGTTCTCCGGGTCAGGTCGCTGAGGGCCCTGACATCGGGATGCGCCGCGAAATGCTCCATCTCTCCCAAAAGCACCTGCTCGCAGGAGCAGGCGACCTCGGCCCCGCGGGAGCGCTGAGAGCATGCGGCCAATACCTTTTCCCTACCTGGGCCATACTTGCGCCAGATGCGTCGCGAGTACATCAGCAAGGAGCCTTCCAAATGCGGCTCCGTCCCTTCCTCGCATATTGGCGTCTGCGCCGTTCGACCTAGTCGGGTGGAGCCCAAGGCGCGGCAGGCGAGGTCGGCGGCCTTCTCCGCCATCAATCGATAGGTGGTGAGCTTCCCGCCAAGGATGCTGACTAGGTTGTCAACGCCCTGCCTCGAATGCTCGACGACCTGGAAACCTCGGCTTGCCTCCCTTCCAGCTGCCGAGGGGGATAGGGCGCGGATGCCGGCGTAGGCACGGACCGCCCTCCCCTTAGCAATTGAGGGACACATCCTGGCCGTCTGCAGGCTCAGCTCCCGAGCCTCCTCCCTGGTGGCCGCAGCGGGCCCGGGCCTGCTCATGGCCATGGATGTGGTTCCGATTATGGTGGCTGAATGGCTGGGCACAACGATGTCCCCGTTGGCCGGGGGGCGAAGCCGGTTGACCAGCCCGCGGGTGTGGTGGCCGTCGATCACCACCATGGAGCCCTTGTCGACCTGGACCTCGAGCTTGACCCTTGCCATGGCGGCCAACTCGCCTGCCCAGGCTCCGGCGGCGTTGACCACCACCTCCGGCTTGACCTTCTCCACCTCCCCGGTCATCGCATCTCGGTACAACACCTCATCGATGCCGCTTCTGCCCACCTTGAACGACTGGACGATCTGATAGTTTAGGACCTTGGCGCCAGCCTCCCTGGCAGACTCGATGTTGCCCAGGACGAGCGCGAATGGATCCAAGGAAGCGTCGTTGACCTGGAAGGCCGAACGGACATCCGGACTCAGATCCGGCTCGATTGCCTTCGCCTCCTGATCGGTCAATGCGGAGAATACCACACCTGTGGCCTTGCAAGCCCGCTCGAACCTCTCCGCATATGAGGGGTCGTCCTCGGGAAGCGAGACGAAGATGCCACCGCAATCATCGATGCAGTAGGGCGCGATCCGGCGCAGGACCCTTGACTCGGTGGCACAGTTGGCCGCGGAATGGGGGTCCTTGACGGCGTACCTGGCCCCACTGTGGAGCATCCCATGGTTGCCGCCTGACGCCCCGTTGCAGAAATCCCCTCTCTCGAGAAGGAGGACCTCTACCCCCCTCAATGCCAGGTCCCGGGCCACGCCCGCCCCGGTCGCACCTCCCCCGATTACGAGGGCCTCAACTCGCGCCAATTGCCAAATTCTCCTCTGAGCTCTCAGCGTTAACCTTGACCTTCCCCCGCCCTAATGAGCCTATCGCAAGAGCAGAAGATGAGCGATATCGAGGAGGAGGAAAACGGGAGTAGCGGGGGGTCGATTTGAACGACCGGTCTCCGGGTTATGAGCCCGACGGGATGTCCTGGCTACCCCACCCCGCTGTTGGAGAACTCCTAACTCACAAGCCTATTATAAACCTTTGGTGCCGGTCGGGGGCGCCTTAGAAGAACTTCCTCAAGCGGAGCACGTCGTCGATCGAGCCTTTGATCTTTACCTTCTTCAAGGCCCACGCCTTCATGATCTTCATCTCTCCGTTGAAGAGCTTGGTGACCGTGTCCGGGTCGGATATGATGGTTATGTCGGGATCGGGTATGGCCCCCTCATGAAGCCTCTCCACCCTGGAGCATTCCAGCAAGAAGTAGTATTGCTCGCATCCAAGGTCGAGCTGCACCTTCTTCTTGATGCACTCCAGCTCCTTGTTGAGCGCGGGGTCCTTGGCCACCCGGGCGTTGAAGCGATCGATGGTCTCCTGTAGGATCGGTCTGCAAACCTGCTCGGGCATCTTCTCACTCCCAGTCCGTCAGCTTCGCGTTCTTGTGGACGGAGAGCCTCTTCCTCGCCGTCTCCCAAGTCCTGCGGGTGTGGGGCGGTACATCCCCCTTTTCCTTTATCCACTTTTCCAGAAATGCCAAGCTGACCTCGTCGTGCGCATAGCCGCTGCCAATGGTCTGGCCCAGCTCCTCCTCGATCTCCCTGATCCTACGATCGCGAACGGTCTTGGCGATGATGGATGCGGCCGAGACCACTGGATATCTCTCGTCCGCCCTGTGCTCGCAGAACATCTTGGGACTGTAGTGAAGATGACCTCGAATGTTCCTGGAGAACCTGCGCGGGTCGACGTCGCACGCGTCCGCGTACACCACCTCCGCGCCGAGCGATGAGATTACCGAGGCAAAGGCCCTGACCTCGATGTCATTGAGCGACTCGGTGGACATCATTTCGTCCAGCTGGGCGGCTTCGATCACCATTACATCGATTCTGGTCCGCTTGCGTATCTCCAGGGCCAGCTCCTCGCGCCTGCGAGGTGTGAGTTGCTTGGAGTCCTTGACGTTAAGCGAGCGGAGGGCAGCGTCGTCCTCTACCATCACCGCCGCCACCACCAAGGGCCCTATCACCGGGCCACGGCCGGCCTCGTCCACCCCGCAGATCATCGACCTACCATATCCTGGAGGATATATTCTGAGTTATCGGACGAAGGGATTGGCTTGGCGTGGAAGGACCGCTCGCAAGGTTGATTTGGATTGAAAGCCTAGTTACCTCGTCATGTCCGAAGTGTACTTCGCCGACCTGAGGGCGGACCGAGAGTCCAAGAACATGCCCAACAAGATCGCCAAACTGTTCAGGGCGGCGGGGATTGGGGATGTTTTCGATAAGGGCGACCTCGTTGCCATCAAGACGCACTTCGGTGAACCAGGAAGCCACACCTTCCTGAGGCCACAGTACAGCGCCAAGGTAGTGGAGCTGGTGGCCAAGAAGGGGGGCAAACCCTTCCTCACCGACTCGAACACCTTATACATCGGAGGCAGGACGAATGCCGTCGATCATCTTACCTCGGCGGCCCGACATGGTTTCATTCCCCCAGTGGTCAACGCTCCGGTGATTATCGCGGACGGCCTCACGGGCAGGGACCATGTGGAGATCAGGGTCGACCTCCGCCATTGCAAGACGGTGAAGGTCGGGAGCGCTGCGGTCCATGCTGATTCTATCATATGCGTGTCGCACGTGAAGGGGCACATCATGACCGGTTTCGGCGGGGCCATGAAGAACCTGGGAATGGGGTTCGGGTCGAGGGCAGGGAAGCTGGAGATGCACACTGACTTCACACCCAAGGTCAAAGAGGACGTGTGCAAGGGCTGCGGCCTGTGCGCCAAGCACTGTCCATCGAAGGCCATCGCGGTCAGAGGCAAGAAGGCGAGCATCGACCCAAAGAGATGCGTCGGCTGTGGGGAATGTTACATCACCTGCTACAACCAGGCGATAGACCCTGGGGAATGGAGCGGCAACGAAATGGGACAGGAGAAGATCGTCGAGTACTGCTATGGGATAATGAAGGGAAAGAAGGGCAGGATGGGGTTCATTTCCTTCATCGTCGACTTCACCCCCCTCTGCGATTGCCCCTCCTGGAGCGATCACCCGGTGATCCCGGACGTCGGCATCCTCGCTTCCAGGGACATAGTGTCAATCGATCAAGCTGCGGCCGATCTGGTCAATGCCCAGGCGGGGATCGAGGGTACGAAGCTCGAAAAAAGCTTCCTGGCTCCAGGCAAGGACAAGATCCAAGCCTTGAACAACGTCGATTGGAGACCCCAGCTGAAGTATGCTGAGGAGCTTGGCCTCGGCTCCAGGAAGTACGAGCTTATCAGGGTTTGAGGACTTACTCTGAATATCATAACTTACCAAAAAAATGGTCATTGGATTAGGGTTTAAGAACCTCTGACAAATCCGGTCTTGGTGATCTCATCTCGGTTTCTGACGTCCAAAACCATCACTTGCTGAACGGCTTCAAGCTCACCCGGGTTGGAGTAACGGGAGTGCGCAAGCAGGTCACGGTCAGCAGGGCAGGGGTCGCGGGCTGCCTCAACTGCGTCATCGAAGTTTTCGTGGACCTTCCCTCGACCCAGCGCGGCTCGCACCTCTCGCGGAACCTGGAGGTGATCGAGGAGGTGCTGGAGTCGAGCGCTTGCACCCCGGTCTCAGGGCTCGAGGTCATGGCGGCGGACATGTGCCGGGGCCTCCTGGAAAGGCATGGGTACGCCACGCATGCGGAGGTGAGCGTTCAGGCCGACTACTTCCTCGACCGCCAGAACCCCAGCGGGCGCACCACCCGCGAGTACTTCAAGCTGACCGCCAAGGCCAATGGAACCAGGGGCAAGAGCATGAAGAAGATGATCGGGGCGACGGCGATCGGCATGACGGCCTGCCCGTGCGCCATGGAGACGGTCCGGGAACAGGCGCATGGTAACATCACCCTCCAAGGGGGGCTGCCCACCATCTCCCACAACCAGAGGAACGTATCCACCCTCATGATCGAGGTGCCGGAGAGGTACGACGTGGAGGCGAACGACCTTATCCAGATCCTGGAAGCCTCATTCTCCTCGCCTACCTTCGAGATCCTGAAGCGAAGCGATGAGGCGGCGGTGGTCATCAAGGCCCATTCCAATCCCAAGTTCGTGGAGGACGTGGTGAGGGACATCTTGACCAAGGTCCTAGAGCGATACGACTCGTTGCCGGACGATGTGGTTGTGACCGCGCGCAGCGAGAGCGAGGAGTCCATCCATAAGCACAATGCCTTCGCCGAGAGGGTGACGACCTTGGGCGAGCTGAGGGACAGGTCCTCGCAGGAAGGCGTGGACCTAGGGCCGAGGGGTGGCTGCTCCTGATCAAGGCGATTGCCTGCGACATCGACGGCACCATCACCGATGGGAGCAGGCACATCCAGCCCAAGGCCATTGAGGTCCTGAGAAAGGTGCAGGCCAGCGGCTACCACGTCATGTTGGCTACGGGGAACGTGCTGCCGGTGGCCTTTGGCCTCTCCGCCTTCCTCGGCATCAAGGGCCCGGTCATCGCCGAGAACGGTGGGCTGGTATACTACAAGGAGAAGGTCTACAAGCTCCAGAGCATAGAGACCCCTTTGCGAGCCTGGGCCTACTTGAAGGAGAGGATGCCGGAAGCGGAGCGGCTGTTCACGGACCATTGGCGGGAGACGGAGGTGGGCCTGAAGCGTTCCACGGACCTGGACAAGGTCCAGAAGATCTTATATGATTGGCCTGTGGAGATAGAGGTCACCGGCTTCGCCATACACATCATGGAGCCGGGGCATAGCAAACTAAGGGGGGTGGTGAAGGGCTGCGAGCTCCTCGGCATCGACCCCCATCAGGTCCTGGCAATTGGGGACTCGGACAACGATGTGCGCATGATGCGGGGAGTGGGGCAGAGCGTGGCAGTGGGCAATGCCTCACTGCTAGCCAAGCAAGCGGCCACCTATGCGGCCGAGGCCAGCCATGTGGAGGGCGTCATCGAAGGGCTCTTCCATTTTGGAGTCCTCTGAACGGGCATTCGAAATCATTCGATTTGAATGGAGTGGGCCGCGACAACCGTTAATACGAGGGCATGACCATCTTGGATAACCTGGGGTGTTGAGCTTGCGCGTTGCTGGCATATGCAGGGACATCAACTGGCCTGACGGCCTGCGCGGCGAGGTCATCGAGGAGATAGAATCCGAGGAGAGGATGCTGCAGAGGCTATCCAGGCCGATCGAGCGCTCGAAATTCGGATACGCCCTGACCTTCATCCTGATCGCGGTCAGCATTGTTCTCATCATACTGTATCCAGAAGTTGTGATAGCCTGGTTCATCGTCGCCTTCGTTCTCTATTCCTTCAATTTCATCATTCTCTTCCTCCCCACCACCAGGAAGGGCAAGAGGGATGAGAGCTGCCGCCGGACCATTGGTCGGGAGGCGTGGCAACCGATCAAGTTCATTCTCAAGAAGAAGAGCAAGTTAGCTGTCGAGGTAGGGCTGACCATGTTCCTTGGCGGCATGGTCCCCCTGGCCCTGAGCTTCTTCGTGCTCTTCGGCATAGGCCTTTTACTGGCCATCTACTTCGCCTTCCTCGTAGCCTCGCTGGACACCTCTCTGGCCTGGTCAGTAATCATCCAAGTGTTGGTGATCATCCTGTTCTTCGTCGTCATGGTTCTGGTCCGACCTGATGCCCAGGGCCTGACCAGGATCGCCAGGTCCTTCCGCAACCGTTACGAGGTTGCCCGGCAGAGGAGTAGATGGTACACCATCACCATCGTCTTCGGCGTCGGCCTCACGGCAGTGGGGTTGGCCATGTTGTTCGTGGGAGCGATCCTTCTCACTGGAGGGGTGCTATCAGAGGTAATTGGCGAAGGTGGACGGTTGGGTGTCAGCTTATTGATCATCATCATGATCTTTGCCGTCGAACTGGTGATCATGCGTCATTTTCAGGCCGTGTCCAGTCGAAGGATGGCAAGGACTCTCCTAGAAAAGAGGCTGGAGATACTCAGGATGGACGTGCTCGATCCTTTGATGACGCTGCTTGAGCAGGGCAAGTACGCGGACAAGGAGAGCTATGACAAGGAGGAGTTCGAGCGCATCAAGATCAATTTCTTCAACGTCGTAATCTACGCGGTCTTCGAGCTCAACCTCTTCGGGTACTCGCCCATCTACATCGTAGGACCCAACGTGAAGTATCTCATCGATGAGCGGGTGCTTCCCTATATCGGCAGGGTTTGAATCGGGAACGTCCAAAGACAATAACAAAAGGCTATTAGCCCCCGTCCTCCTTTCCACGGTTACATGGGAAAAAAGGAGCAAGTGGCTTCCATCCTGCAAATGGTTGGCGGGAATGCAGACCAGGCCGAGAAGGTCGTTGACGAGGTGGACCGTTTCTTCGATAACCTCAACGCGGAGGTCGAGGACTGGAAGATCTCCATGGAGGAGTTCAAGGACGGGACCAGAATCTTCGCCAGGGTGCAGATACTGATCAAAAAGTAGGTGTGCGATGGTCGATAAGAGGAAGAGCGAGCCCGAGGAGGATGACAAGTGCACCCATCCCCTGTTGTGCGCTGACGAATGGAAGGACCCAGAGGGAGCCAAGGTTATCGCGGAGTTTCACAAAGACGATGAGCTGGACGACGAGAAACGGATTGAAGAGGACCTGGACGCCTTCGAGAAATATTGGCAGAACAAGCATGGTATCAATTTCCAAGGGGAATACCACAAGGAAGGAGCCCCGTACGTGGAGAAGTCCTCCGGTTGGGATGGACATCGTCCTAGGGGCTTAGCGGAGGGGGGGACGACAGCGGCGACCGAATCGGTCCAGACTAGTGCTGCCCTGGACTTTTCCGAGGAGAGAGCAAAGGAGGTCGGTTCATTAACGCGAGCCCAGGAACCCTCATCTGCAGAAGTCGGTGACGATAGAAAGGCGAAGAACGCCGTAACCATGCCGCCAGAGGTGGCCAAGGAAAGCAAAGAGAAGGGAGAGCCGCTCAAGCTCACCGAGGTCGTGGACATCAACACCTTGGAGGTCGTCAGTTATTGGATCTTCCGCATTGCCTTTGGCAAGGAGCTGCACATCCCCATAAAGAAAGAAGGCTTGGCGGATATGGACGTGCATATCAAAAATAAGAACATAACCGTCAACACCAACCAGCTCTACTTTGCCTTCCCGGAGCTGGTGGTCTGGCATATCACCTACACCCACAAGGGCAGACCGATATTGGAGATCGGCCGGGGAGTGAAGAAGGGGTTGAAGGTCCACCGCATTAACGCGTTCCGGCTGCTCATGGAGGTATGGATGGGCAGCAAGAGGGCGGAGAAGGAGTCGAGGATGGCGGAATTGAAAACGACCGTGCCTGGACAGGCTGGAAAGAGTCAAAGGACCAAGGACAACCAGGACCTCAAGGAGAAAGGGGACACGACCTGATGAGCATCGAGCATGAGAATGCGGAGCACCTGCAATCCCACCGGGAATATTTCCGGGAGGTGGTGCGGAAAATCCATCAGATAGTCGTCAAAGACTTTGGCCTCAGCCAAATATCGGTGAACCCTTTGGGTTCTGGTGGGTCGCGCCTCTCAATACCGGTCAAGATCACAGGCTTGGACCAGCAGGGCAAGCGCACCAAGCTATTCGGTAAGATTCTGGGAAACGCCGACATCATGACCGCCCGGACCATCCAGACCGCTAAGAACCTATACCTGCAAATGAACGCCCATGACCCCATGTTCGATTTCGCCCGCAATGCTGGGGACATGGCCCAGAACCAATACGACACCATGATGGCCATCCACAAGCTCGGCATACCCACGGCCAAGCCCTATGGCTACTATCAATTGAACGAGATGCTCTGGCTATTGGTCTGCGAGTTCTTGGACGCCAAGCCGGTCACGGACATAGGCAAGATGTCGCTGGAGCAGATGGACGATGTGTTCGGATGGCTCAGGCTGATGCACAAGAACGGTATATTCCACGGCGACATCAAGCCGGACAACGTCATGTTGGGCGACAAGCTCTACATCTTGGACGTGGGCAGGTACCTCGATGAGGCGCCTAGATCGCAGAAGCAGGCCTATGACCTTGCGTGCCAGATCGCCTCCTTCCTGCAGTTCCAACCCGCAGAGCAGATAGTGAAGGTGGCCAGGAAGCATTACTCCAAGGAGGAGATGAGGGCCGCTTCGGAATATCTGGAATTGATCCAAAGGCGAATCGATATCAAATTTAACGATGAGACAAAGATGGAGCTGCTGCGCCTGATGCAATAGGGCGATGGCGCAGTCAGCAACGGTTTGATCAGGCTTACTTGGACTTGCTCTTCAACAGGGCGATGGCGTGGATCTCCACCCTCATGCCATCCTTGGTCTCTTCGACGGAGAACTTCCAAGTCTCCAAGGTCGCCTTCAGGTCCTTGAGCATATTCTTGAGCTCCTTGCTCTTCTCCCCCAGCTCAGCAGCGATGTCTTCATTTGCCATTTTATTAACCACCTTAGGTTGGCGTCCAATTGATGCTTGCCCTTAATATTGCTTGCGAGAAAGCAACCAATCGACTTGAATAAATATCGGAGGAGCGCATTTTTACATCCTAGGATAGGAGGGGATACGTTGGAACGGATCCATGTGGGTAGGTCCAAGGACCTCAGGGATGGCGAGACGAAGATGGTGCGGGCTGGCAAGAAAGAAATTCTGGTGGTGAAGCAGGACGAAAGGTTCTATGCCATCGATGGATGGTGCTCGCACATGGGCGCCTCCTTGGACCAGGGACAGGTGGGGGACAAGACCATCCGCTGCCGGGTTCATGGGGCGGTCTTCGATCTTGAGACAGGAAAGGTGCTGAAGAACCTGCAGGCCAAGGACATGAGGACCTATCCCGTCGTGGTGGATGGAGAGGACGTTTTCGTTGAGTATACGCCCTTGTGATAAGTTCGGACCCAGCCAGCCTGCTTGTCTGGTACACTAGTTTCAATGGTGGACGCAATCATTTTAGCGGAAGCGGGACTAGTTTGAACCATGGACAAGATAGGTCTGTGCATGACCTGCGGGAGGCCTGCAATCAACAACTGCAGGCTCTGTGGCCGCCTGGTCTGTCCACAGCACTATTATCAGCGCGCTGGGTTGTGCTCCGATTGCATTCCACCCGTGGAGAGGAGGAATGGAGAGCATAGGAAGGACGAGCCTCCTCGCATGAAAGTTTGAAAGCTTGTCTCGTCAGAGAGGTCAGAGCAGCTTCCTCGCCTTCTCCTCGTCCAGACCTATCGACTTCAAGGAGTATTTCAACGCCTTCTTGGCGATTATGCCTCTTGTGTTATCGTCCAAGAACTGCTCCATGATGATTGGAGCGCGGTGGCTGTACTCGACCGCGAATTCCGAATAGTAATAAGGCGCGTTGTCGGGGTCCAGCTCCGCAGCCTTGTTGTAAGCGGTCTCGGCCTCGTTCAATCGACCCGCCTCAAAGCAGAACGCTCCTAACGAGGAGTAGTAGAATGGGTTCTTCGGGTCCAACTGGACCGCTTTGTTGTAGAGCACCAGGACCTCCTCGACGCTGACCTTGGGCACGAGAGCGGCCGCCTCCGCCTTGAAGAAGTAGGCATCGGCGTCGTTGGGGTTGGCCTTCAGGGCCTTGTCGAACTTACCCAAGGCTTGCTGGTATTCCCCATCGCTCATGAGCTGCTGTCCCTGCTGAATCAACTTCTCAGCATCGTCCATCCAAGCACCATTGCCAACGTAAGTGCGGGGCGCACATAAAAGTTTTCATGTGGATGTTCAAATTGATTGAGGCGCTCCAAACGTTGGGATAAACCCAGGATGCCGCGCTCTCTATGGATCCGGCGGTTCCACAAATGAGCTTATTATCTTATAATTGACCTATTTGTCTTTACTGGCCAGGCATAGATTAATGGCACCTAACGCAATTTCTTACCAGAGGTGAATTGGACGCGTTGCCCAGCCTGTGGCTACCCTAATCCGGAAAATGCATCGACTTGTTTCTCATGCGACGCTCCAATCGCTAATCACGATGGGACCCGCGAGTCTAGAGCAATCTCTAAAGAGATGACAGGGGAAGCTAAGAAACGGTTTTGGTCGACGTCTGATATTTCTGAAAGTTGGTGGGTCTGGGCAATCGGTTTCATTTTGATTGGAATTTCCTTCATCTTTCCTTGGAGCTATCTTTACGTCTATGAACCGGGTACTGGAATCGTAGCATACTCAATCGGGGTCAGCCTGACTGAATTGATATTAAGCGGTGACCTCATTGTCATGATATTGGTTTGGGCATTCATCGCAGGGCTTCTAATCTGTATCAGATTCCCAAAAACTGTGATAATCCCAATGGGTGCACTGATACTATTGTTGTTCTACATGCCAGTATACACGCTTACAAAACTGCCTCCACAATACGAATCCAATGCATATTATGTCTCCCCGAATGTCGCCATCGGATATCTCCTTGCCTGGCTCGCGCTATTTATTTTGGGAACTTTGGCATTAAGTGATTTCACGATACGCTACACGAAAGGTCATGGAAAGGACCAGAAGCCCTCCGAGCAGCAAGATACGGATACGATTAGTTGGCTTTGGACGTACCGAAGACGGTGAGCCTGGGGCAGGCTCAGCCAAGCATTTTATAGAACGGTGCGTTAATCAATCAGGTCCCTCACATATAGCCTTGACGTTATCTGGAGGTGCTAACCATGGACATAGAAACGGTAAGGAAGGTAGCCCGAGTGGCAAGGCTCAGGCTCACTCCTAGCGAAGAGATGGAATTTGCTCAAGACCTCGAGGAGGTTCTCCAATACTTCTCTTTGCTAGATGAGGCACCTCAGGTCGACACGCACGACTTCAACCCTGTGAGGGTATCGGACGTCCTCAGGGAAGATGAGCCGTCCAGGGACGTCAACGCCGAGCGCTTGCGAGAGTCCATGGACACCTACGAGGACATGGTCAGGGGGCCGAAGCTCTCATGAGCTGCTCGCCCACGCCTGAGAGATTGGTACGCCTGAACGAGCGCTTCCGGATCTTCTGCGAATTGGCGGATGACCTCTCTGGCCTGGAGGAATATCCTCCACGACCCACCTTCTCGGCCAAGGACAACCTCTGCGCCATCGGATTCCAGGCGAGAGCTGGTTCCCGCATCCTCGAGGGATATCGGCCTCCCTTCGACGCCACGCCGGTGTGGAAGATGAGGCAGGAAGGGATGCTCCTCCTGGGCAAGACCAACATGGACGAGTTCGGCTTCGGGACCTTCAGCACCAATTCCGGCTATGACGTCCCCCGTAACCCGTTCGATGAGAGCCGTGCCTGCGGTGGCAGCAGCGGAGGAGCGGCCGCGGCCACGAGCCTGCTCGAAGGGCATGTGGCGCTCGGGGTGTCCACTGGAGGCTCCATCTCCTGTCCGGCGAGCTTCTGCGGCGTGCTCGGGCTCACCCCCACCTACGGCAGGGTCTCAAGGTATGGCTTGATCGATTACGGCAACTCGCTGGACAAGGTCGGCCTTATGGCTCGGGACGCAGGTTCCCTGAGGACGTGGCTGCCGGTGATCTCCGGTCCGGACCCCAAGGACCCCACCTCCTGCGTGCAGCCGATGCTGGACCTGAGCCCCAGGAAGGTGGAGCGGGTGGCGGTCCCTCTGGAATCTACGCTCAACCTTGGCAGCGGGGTCGAGTCCAGCTTCGCCGCTGCCCTCCGCTCCCTGCAGGACGACCACGATATCCTGGTCGAGGAGGTGTCCTTCCCTTCCTTGCGGTTCGCCCTCTCCGCCTACTACGTGCTGGCGACGTCAGAGGCATCGACGAACCTCGCCCGCTACTGTGGCATGCGCTTCGGGGTGCGCAACAGCAACATCTCGCAGCACTTCAACGACTTCTTCTCCGAGACCAGGAGCGCCAACTTCGGCGAGGAGGCCAAGCGCCGCATACTGCTGGGCACGTACGCGCGCATGGTCGGCTTCCGCGACCGGTACTACATGAAGGCGCTGGCCGTCAGGCAGCTGGTGATATCGGAATACAAGCGCGTTCTCAAGGACTTTGACCTAGTGCTCACCCCCACCATGCCATTCGTCGCTCCCAGGTTCTCCGAGATCGAGAGGATGAGGCCCTTGGAGGCGTACCAGGCGGACTTCCTCACCGTACCGCCCAATCTGGCGGGGCTACCGCACCTCAGCCTGCCCTGCGGTTACGTGGAAGGGATGCCCGTCGGGATGCAGGCCGTCTCCGCCCATTGGGAGGAGAGAGCGCTCTTGGACCTGGCCGAGCGTTGGACCTCGAAGTTCCAGATCAAGTTCCCGGAGGTGGCGCGATGAGGATAGGCCTGGAGGTCCATGTGCAGCTCCCCACCCGCTCCAAGCTCTTCTGCTCCTGCCCCACCACCGCCGACGAGCCCAACTCCTCGGTCTGCCCCACCTGCCTTGGGTTCCCTGGCTCCAGGCCGGTGCTGAACCGGAAGGCCTTGGAGATGGCGGTGCAAATCGCCCGCTTCCTGGAATGCCGCATCTCCTCGGAGATCTGGTTCTCTAGGAAGACCTATTTCTATCCCGACCTCCCCAAGCACTTCCAGATCACTCAATACGACTCGCCGGTGGGCGTGGATGGCTGCTTCGTGGTCGGAGGGAGGAGCATAGGCATCTGGCGAGTCCACGTGGAGGAGGACCCGGGCAGGATCAAGCGCGTAGGTCGCTCGGGCGAAGAGGTCTCGTTGATCGACTACAACCGCTCGGGCATCCCGCTGGTGGAGATCGTCACCGCCCCAGACCTGACCTCGCCTGACGAGGCTCGCAACTTCCTCAACGAGCTGCTGGTCGAGCTAAGGCACATCATAGGAACGACCGCGGGCGATGAACAGAGCGTGCGGGCGGACGCTAACATATCCGTGGGCGAGGAGCGGGTCGAGGTCAAGAACGTCCAAGGGCTGAAGAACCTGGAGCGGGCCCTCAAGTTCGAGGCCAGCCGCCAGCAGAAGCTCTTGGAGGCGGGGATGAGGGTGGTGCGCGAGACCCGCCGCTTCGACGAGGAGCGCAAGGTCACGCTCTCCGCCAGGGAGAAGGAGTTCGAGGAGGATTACGGTTACATAGGAGAGCCGGACCTGGGGGTCTACGACCTGTCCAAGATCGCCGCCGCTTTGCCGGAGATCGAGACGCCCTTGCGCCGGGCGCAGCGCATGTCCGCCCACTACGTGGTGGATTACGAGAAGGCCAGGCAGGTCGTTCTCACTTCCATGGTGATGGCCGACCTGTTCGAGGCGCTGGCCAACGCCATGGAGCCGGAGGTGGCTATGAACTGGACGCTGGGACCGGTCTCCGCGAACTGGGAGCTGTTGCTCCCCCGGATCGACGACCAGGTCACCAAGGAGATCGTGGAGGTGGTGCAGCTGGTGGTGAGCCGGCAGATCACCGATTCGGAGGGCAGAAGGCGCATCGGGGCCATTGCCGCGGGGGAGTGCCCCACCGACATCTCCTGCGCTGTCCAGGACGAGGCTCTGGGATCGCTGATCTCCGAATACCTCAACGGGCACCCCCAGGTGGTGAAGGACTACGCCTCCAACCCCAAGGCGGCCAACGCGGTGATCGGCCACGTCATGAAGGTCGCCAAGGGCAGGTACAATTCTCAGGAAATCGTCGAGGCCGCTAGGAAGGAGATCGAGAGGCGGATGGGCTGATCACTCCGCCTCCTTGTCCTCCTCGGCTATGCTGATCAGCATCAGCTCCTGCAGCTTCGACTGCTCCACCTTGGCCGGCGAGCCGTCCACCAGGGACTGGAACTTCTTGTTCTTGGGGAAGGCGATCACGTCGCGGATGCTCTCGCATCCCAGCAGTATGGAGACCACCCGGTCCATCCCCAGGGCGATGCCTCCATGGGGCGGTGCTCCGAACTCCAAGGCCTCGAGGAAGAAGGAAAACTCACGCTCGATGGCCTCTTCGCTCATGCCCAGATGCTTGAAGATCCTCCTTTGCACCTTGGCATCATGGTTGCGTATCGAGCCCGAGCCGATCTCGCTTCCGTCCAGCACCAGATCGTAGGATTGACCCATGACCTTGGTCATGTCTCCGGATTTGGGCAAATCGCCCTCCACTGGCCTTACGAAGGGGTGGTGGAACGCCGAGAGCTTTCCCGTGACCGGGTCGGACTGGAACAAGGGGCAGTCCACGATCCATACGAACTGATGGCCCTTGCCCTCTAGGAGGGCGTTGTCTCGAGCCAGCTTCATGCGCAGCGCGCCACCCGCTTTCAAGGTCGACGTCTTGGGCCCGGCCAGGAAGAGCAATAGGTCCCCGACCTCGGCGCCCATCTTCTCCTGCAGCTTGCGGCGCACCTCGTCCGGGAAGTATTTGACGACGTTCGACTCGAGGCCGGTGAGGGTGCAGCGCATCCAAGTGAGCCCGCCCATCCCTTGCTGCTTGGCCCAGTCGATGAGCCGGTCCACCTCCTTCCGCCCGACCCCCGCGAACTCTGGGTCCTTCTCCTTTACCAAGGAGGCCTTGAGGTTCATGCAGACCACGACGCTACCTTTCTTGGCGAGAACCTTCTGAAATATCTCGTAATGAGCCTGACGCACGGTCTCCGTGACCTCGACCAGCTCCAGACCGAAGCGCATATCGGGTGCGTCGGTACCAAAGCGCGCCATCGAATCGTGATAGGGGAGTCGGGGGAAGGGTGTTCGCAGCTCCTCGTTAAAGATGCATTTCCAGACTGATTTTAGCACCTTCTCCACAATCTCGTGGATATCCCGCTCCTCGACGAAGGACATCTCCACGTCCATCTGGGTGAACTCTGGCTGTCTATCCGCCCTCGAGTCCTCATCGCGGAAGCAGCGCGCGAACTGGTAATAACGCTCTACGCCCCCCACCATCAGCATCTGCTTGAAAAGCTGGGGACTTTGTGGCAGGGCATAGAAGTGCCCGGGCTCGATCCTGGAGGGCACTAGGAAGTCCCGCGCTCCCTCGGCGGTGGAGCGGGTGAGCATCGGCGTCTCCACCTCCATGAACCCCATGCCGTTCAACGCCTCCCTGGCGGCGGCGAAGAGCTTGGCCCTGAACCTGAGGTTGCTGATCATCTGAGGCCTCCTCAGGTCAAGGTAGCGGTAGCGGATGCGCAGGTCCTCGTTCGGCAGCTGGGAGTTCTTCTGCTCCGCCACCTCGAAAGGAATGGCCCTGGAGGTGCTGAGGATGCTTGCCCTCTCCATCAGTACCTCCACCATTCCGGTGGGATTGCGCGGGTCCTCCGTCCCGGGGACCCTCTCCCTGACCACTCCCGTGGCCTGGACCACGTACTCTCGCCCTACGCTATTGAGAGTCTCCGAGAGGCTTTTCTGGTCGATCTCCTGCCTCAGGGCCTCGGGGTCGAACACCAGCTGGGTGGTGCCGTTGCAGTCAGCAAGGTCAAAGAAGAGCACTCCGCCGTGATCCCGGCGGAACCGCACCCATCCGGCCAAGGTGACTCGCTTCCCAAGGTCCTCGGATCTTAGCTTGCCACAATCGTGCGTGCGCAACATCTTCACAGGCCTCTGGAAACTTCGGTAAGGCGTGGAAATATGGGGAGGGTTATAAACACTTTGCCCAGCGAATGCTGACCTGATGCGGAAAAGGCGGGGCACAAGGCTTCCTTATTGACATAATGATAAAATATCGCCATGGAATTGGAATAAATCCAAGAATGTGGAGAAAAAGGGAGATCCCGGCCTCTCATCTCTCCACGTCGCTCGATTCACCGAATCGGGGCATGAACTGGAATGGGTCCTTGATCATGTTCAGTACCACGTAGGTGTTGGTCTTCTTGACGCCTTTGATCTGGAGCATGGATTTGATGACGGCGCTGAACTCCTCGCGGTTCTTGCACGCCACCCAGGCGATCGAGTCGCATTCCCCGGTGACATCGAAGACTGCGACCACGTCCTTGAGGGACTTTATCCTCTGCTGGACATCGAGCAGGTCTCCCTCGACGTAAATGTGCACGATGGCCATGAACTCATAGCCCAGCTTCAGGTAGTCGACGTGAGCTCGATAGCCATGGATGATCCCCAGCTCTTCGAGGTTCTTGACCCTTTGGATGAGGGTGGTTGGGTGGACGCCCAAGCGTTTTGCTATCTGGCGGTACGACCCTTGACTGGACGTGCACAACTCCTTGATTATTCGCTTGTCTAATTCGTCGAGGTTGTTGCTGGCCATCGCTCGCCGCTCCTTGAAATGTACTTCAGATATTATATTGTTGGATATTTGTCTGTTTGTCTCAAGTACTTATGATACATTTGTCGAGAATGAAAGATATCCAGTGCGATATTATTATTATCATTCGAAATAAAACATGTGATTGCAGTGGTCGTCGCCCAGCATTATTGTCCTGGTCCTTGACAAACGAAGGCGGGGGTTGTAGGCGCGTACCATCTCATGGTCGCAATTGCAGCACATCAGATAGCCAGCCTCAACGTCCCCCAATGACTTGAAGGTCTCGGCCCAAAGGCAGCGGGTGATCCGCATGGAGAGGTGGTCCGGGCTCTCCTCAATGATCTCGGAGTCCTGCGTACCCTTCCATAAGGGTGTGGCGATAACCTTGTGCCATAGCTCCCTGAAATCCTGGAAGCTCTCGGCCTTTCCGAATCTTGAGACGTGTACCTCTCCCATCTTCCGACCATATCGCTCTCCAGCACGCCTTAGTATGGAGAGGGCTGCCTCCCTGCCTAGCTCCTGCTCCATCTGCTGGAACAGATTGTAAGGGATGTCATGGATGTCCCTGAGGTATTCTCTGTAGGACACCCTGAGGAAGTCCTTGGCTTTTCGCTTGCTCGTCCCCGTCGCCATTCCTTGCCCAGATGTAGATTGAGCTGCCCCGGGATATCACTCTTTTCATCCCGAGATGTTTTTAGAAGATGAGCGCCATGGGTGGGGGGATGACGCGCCTGCTTTACGAGACCGACTCATACCTGAGCAAGTTCGACGCCACCGTTGTCAGGATACAGGGTGAGTGGGTCGTCCTGGATAGGTCCGCCTTCTTCCCTGGAGGAGGAGGGCAGGAAAATGATACAGGTTGGATGGGTGGCTTCGAGGTGAAGTCGGTGAGGTCCCAAGGCGAGGAAGTGCTGCATCAGGTCCCAGAGCATGCCATGGCCGTTGGTGACAAAGTTGATTGCGAGATCGACTGGGAGCGAAGGCATGACCTGATGCGTGGGCACACCGGGGAACATCTCCTCTTCTCAATGCTGAGCAGGCTGGACCCTGAGCTAGAGTTGGTAAAGATCGCCATCGCCCCCACGAAGAAGAGCCTGGTAGTGAAGGGAGGGCTAAATTGGCCGTTGATGGCCCAAGCCCAGGAAATGGCTAACGAGGCCATCGCCACCCAGCTTCCGGTTAGCGATGTCTGGGTGTCCAAGGACTCAGAGCTGATAACGGACATCCGCATCAAGGTGGACAGGATCCACGGCGACAAAGTCCGCATCGTCAAAATCGGAGATCTTGACAAGGCCGCATGTGCAGGCGTTCACATCCAAAACACAAGAGAGCTGAAGATGCTGCTGGTGACGAAGCTGTCCTCGGCTAGACCCGTGGGCGATTACGAGATCGATTTCGAGACCGGGCGGCAGGCCATGTGGACGGCGCTGAGGCTCTCGAACATTGGCCTGCAAGCAGCCGAGCTGGTCAAAGCCCAGCCTGAGCACCTGGTAAACGCCTTGACCAACTTGAAGGGGGAGCTACATGTAGCCCGTGAGGCGGTGAGGGCATACGGCAAACAAGCCCTGGCGCACCTAGAACCTGAGAAGCTGCAAGGCGTGCGCCTTTACTCCGGCGTCTTCGAAGGCTTGGACAAGAAGATGCTCATCGATTCCGCCAATGAGTTCGCCAAAGGCGATCGGACCGTGGCTATCATGGCCTCCGTGGACGAGCGGTTGATGCTTGTCGTCGCCACCAGCAAGGACCTGGAGGTTGACAGTCGCGAGGTCCTGAGCGATGGTCTGAAGGCCGTCGAGGGGAAGGGCGGGGGCGGTAAGAACTTCGCCTCTGGGGGGTCCAGCCAGCCCAATGGGGCGAAGGGGGCTCTCGAGGCGGCAAAGGCCGGACTGCTAGCTCGGTTGACAAAGGCTTAAGCATCTTCCGGTAAATAATACAGACAAACATCTATTATTTTTGTATTTCATTGTATATTCATCTAATTACTGATGAGAGTACATAATAGAAAGTTACTTTTATGACCTGTAGAATAGCCCAGGACATGACATCACCCAAAGCTTTCAATGAGGCGAAGGATGCCATCCTCAAGAAAGTCAAGGACGAGGACGTGCGCTTCATCGAGATGCAGTTCTCCGACATCATCGGTATGGTCAAGAGCGTGTCCATCCCCGTGACCAAGCTTGATAGGGCCATGGACGAGGGCGTATTCATCGATGGGTCTTCGATCCTAGGATACGCGACCATCGAGGAGAGCGATATGCGCGCCCAGCCCATCCTCGAGACGTTCCAGATATATCCATGGACGTGCGACACTCCCATGAAGACCGCGCGCTTCATGTGCAACATCTTCGACCACAACGGCAACCGGTTCAAGGGCGACCCCCGTTGGGTGCTGGAGAAGATGATCACCAAGGCCAAGGAGAAGGGCTGGACCTTCAACGTCGGACCCGAGTTCGAGTTCTTCCTCTTCAACATGGACGAGAAGGGCAACCCGATTCCGGAGCCTGCCGACTCGGGCGGGTATTTCGACCTCATGCCCTTGGACATGGGCGAGATGGTGCGCAAGGACATCGTTCTGGCTTTCGATTCCATGCATTTCGACATGGAGGCGTCGCACCACGAGGTCGCCCCGGGGCAGCTCGAGGTGGACCTGCGCTATCAGAACGCGCTCACAATGGCCGATCGGATGATGACCCTCAAGTTCGGCGTCAAGACCATCGCCGCTCAATATGGGCTCTACGCCACCTTCATGCCCAAGCCCCTTTACGGTGTGAACGGTTCGGGGATGCACGTGCACCAGAGCCTGGCTCAGATCGATGGTCGCAACGCATTCGATGACCCCGACGGCAAGTATGGGCTCAGCGATGTGGCCATGAAATATCTCGGCGGGCTGTTGACGCACGCTCGGGCCATGTGCGTCATCCTGGCATCGCACGTCAACTCCTACAAGCGCCTCGTCCCCGGGTTCGAAGCGCCGTGCTACATCTCTTGGGCCAACATGAACCGGTCTGCGCTCATCCGCGTCCCGGCCGGGCGCGGTGGCAGGGCCAGGGTCGAGCTGCGCAACCCTGATCCCTCGGGCAATCCCTACCTACAATTCGCGGTCATGCTCGCCGCCGGGCTTGATGGGATAGAAAGGAACCTCAATCCACCCGAGCCGGTGGAGAAGGACATCTACCATATGCCCAAGGACGAGCGCAAGCGCCTGGGCATCGACTCTCTACCGGAGTCGCTCGGGCAGGCGCTCGAGATATTCTCTCAGAGCAAGCTGATGAAGGAGGTGCTGGGCGAGCACATCTTTACCCACTACATGCACATCAAGAACGCGGATTGGGACGAGTACCGCACCTGGGTCAGCGACTGGGAGCACAAGAAGTATCTAAAGGTCCTTTGAGGCGTTTCCAGCCTCATACCAAACCCCTTCCCCGCCCTTTTCAAGCCATTTTCAAAAAGTTTAAAAGACGCTGCTGATTTGTCATCCACGTTACCATGATGCCAGGAATGCGCGGCGTGAACCCTCGGCAAGTCAAGCAGGCCATGAAGAAGATGGGCATCGAGACCGAGGAGCTGAAGGATGTCGCCGAGGTCATAATCCGCACCAAGGACAAGCAGTACGTCATCAAGGATGCGGAGGTCACCATCATGAAGGTCCAGGGCCAGAAGACCTTCCAGATCGTGGGCGAGGACAAGGTCATGCCCTTGGACCATGTTCCCAAGACCTCCGAGGCCAAGACCGAGCCCGCCAAGCCATCCATCCCAGAGGAGGACGTGCAGCTGGTCATGGCTCAGACCGGGGCTACGAGGGAGAAGGCCATTGAGGCCTTGAAGGCGTGTGATGGCCAGCCAGCAGAGGCCATCATCAAACTGATATCATCCTGAGGTTCCAAGATGTGCTTAGCGGTGCCAGGGAAGATCTTGTCCATCAGCGACCAGAACGCCATGATCGATTTCGGAGGGGTGCAGAGGGAGGCCAACGTTTCCCTCATCGAGCCGAGGGTGGGGGACTACGTCGTGGTGCACGCGGGCTTCGCCATTCAGGTCGTCGACGAGGAGGAGGCCAGGGAGACGATAAAGCTCTGGGAGGAGCTCTTGGCCTCGCAACAACAGGAAGGTTGAGCGAGCGGTAACCACTTTCGTGCCTGTTTCTCAAATAAGTATATACCGAGAGCGCTCCCCCATCTTATTCGACAGATTGACCATCAGGTTGCCTGTTTGCAGGGAGAGGCGATGAAGACCATATACGGGCCGGTGGCTTCCTGGCGGATCGGGGAGTGCTTCAATGTCGACCCTATCTGCCGCTCGCCCAAGGTTTGCAGCTATGACTGCACCTATTGCAAGTTCGGGTCTTCCGGGTTCGTTAGCATCAAGCGTTCGCACATGATCGATGCCGAAGAATTCTCCGATGAAGTCTCCTGCCTCACTGTCGAGCAGAAGCGTGTCCCTCTAAGGTTCAGCGGAAGCGGTGAACCGACCTTAGCGAGGAACCTGGGCAACCTGGTATCCAAGGCGAAGATGGCGGGAGTGAGGAGCACTGTGGTGGTCACCAACTCCTCGCTTCTGCCGAACATGGACGTTCGAGAGGATCTAAGGGGCGTAGACATCGTTATCGCCAAGCTCGACGCCTGCGATGAGAAGGAGCTCCAGACCATCAATAGGCCCCATCCCGATATCGCTTACTCGAAGGTCCTGGCAGGATTGCGCTCGATGCGCTCTTCCTTTAAAGGAAGCCTTAGGCTTCAGATCATGCTTATGGAGGAGAACCGCCACAGCCTGGAGGGGTTAGGAGAGATATGCCAAGACCTCTCGCCCGATATCATCTACCTTAGCACGCCGACCAGGTCCAGCAGCTGCGAGCCCTTGAGCAGGAAGATCATGCTGGAGTCGGCCAGGAGGCTTGAGCGCCTTGGCTGCAAAGTCTGGCTAGAGGGCAAGCGGTGATTACATAGCGCGCGTCGGAGCCAACTTGGCCTAGCTCCAAATCGACTTAGGTTTGTAACAATTGGGTTCAAATTCGACCCCCCGCACTACTGTCCGGGGGATATAGATAACTTCGTGAAATTACGTGGTAT
>CAYHAO010000014.1:0-11262 GCA_964354665.1 uncultured Methanomassiliicoccaceae archaeon
AGGTCTTCCAAGGACACGTGGCCGGAGGCATGGAAGCGCTTGTCGAAGCTCGGTTCCTCCCTTCCCTTTTGGCCCGACAAGGTGAAACCCCTCACCTTCAGGCGGAACAGCTGCAGCCAGTTGTTCAACCTTCGGAAGTCCACGACCTGTTCCTCGTTGAACGCCTCGCTGTTGGAGTACACGTAGGTCCCTCCCTTATGCTTGATGTCCAGCAGGTTCCCCATGTCGAAATAAGAGAAGCAAAGGATGTATCGCTCCGGCTCTTCGGCAATGGCCCTGGGGTCCAGCACCTCGTCCAGGCAACGGCAGGCCGCTTCCTCCACCCCGCTCTCCTGCGCCTTCAACGCTCCGTAGACCTTGACCCCCTGCATCCGGTCCTTGCCATCAACCTTCTGGATCGCTTGCAGGTAGTAAGCATCCTTCTTGGTGACCACCAACCTCCTCTCCGTCTCCTGCGCGATTTCCATGAAGGTATCGAGGCGCTCGAAGTTGCGAGGCGAGAAATCGGCGATAACCAAGGAGCTTTCCTCCTTGACCGCTTGGAGGCAGGTCTCCTTGACCACCATCTCGTCCACGTAGGCCGCCGCCTCGCTCCTGGTGGTCCGGGTGCCCTCGATTATCAACGCCGATGGCTCCAGGGCAGCCGCCTTTTCCACGAACTCATCCGTTTTCTTGCGGTAGCGCCCGTGGCGCCGCAGGTCCCCAGTGTACACCACGCAACCATCGCTGGTCTGGACCGCGTAGGCCGAGGCGCCATAGATGGAATGGTCCACGTCGAAGGACTGGAACTCGAAGTCCAGATAGCCCTCGTCCAAGAATTCGCCCGCCTCGATCCCATAGTTGTAGACGCTCTCCTCCCAGAACGTTCGCAGCTCCTCGGAAGGCGGCGAGGTGAGCAGGAAGTCCCTGCCCTTGTACCTGTCACCCTTCCTCATCCTGATGGTTCGAACGATCCTCCCATCCTCGGGGTCCCTGCCCCTTAGCTGGCCATATACGCAATCCGTCTCGCACCCCTTCTGCCCACAGTCCTTCATGGCCTTCATTATGGCCGCGGTCATGGGCGAGGCGACGAAGGGTAGGTTGAAGTCCAAGAACCCTGCATGACCGATATGGTCCATGTGGGCATGGGATATGAAGAGGGCATCGACCCTGAGCTGAGCCTGATGGCTGCGGTCGACGTCCTCGCTCATCGCGTCCAGGCGGATCTGGGGGATGTCGGGAATTAGCCCCATCTCGAAGAAGTCGTGGACGCCCCTGGCTGAACGGGGCTTGAGGAAGTCGGTGTAGTACTCGCTCATGCGCTTGTAGTTCTGGCCAAAATCGAAGAACAAGCCCTTCCCATCGAACTCCAGATGTATCTTGTTGCCTCCGATGCTATCCGCACCGTCAAAGACCGTGACCCTCGCCATGCTCTTCACCAATCAACAGATGTCGCAATCCGGCTAGTGATTGCGTTGACCAAGAAGTTATGCTCGAACCGTCTCTGGAAAAGAGCTAGGCATCATTATATGGTCCTCATCCTTCAATATACTCTGACATGACCGGCCACATAGTGCGCGACCTGATGTCCCCCAAGAGAGAGATGGTGGATCCCCAGGACGCGGTGATAAGCGCCATAGAGCTCATGGTGGAGAGGGACGTCGGCAGCGTGCTGGTGGTGGATAGGGCAGGGAGGCTGGTAGGGATTTTCACGGAGCGAGACCTGCTGCGCCATTACCTGGAGGCCCAGTCCAAGTTCCTCTACTTGACGGTGGATCAGGTGATGACCAGCCCGGTCGTCACGGTCTCGCCCACCACCACCTTGGACGCAGCCTTGGACCTAATGACCACCAAGAAAATCCGTCATCTACCGGTGGTGGACAAGGAGGGGAAGGTCGTCGGATATGTCACCTGGAAGATCCTGTTCCAACGGCTCAGCGGCATGCTCAGGGACGACAAGCAATAGGCCAGCATCGCCATCCATGGGACCAACATCGTTATTAATAGGCATCCTAGTTCGCTCATCTTGATGGCTGCCAAGACCTTCGCGGAAAAGGTCCTCTCCCGTGCCAGTGGTAAGGAGGCGTCAGCTGGCTCCGTCGTCACCGCCAGGATTGACCTGGCCATGTCGCATGAGAACTCTGCCCTGGTGTTGAAGTCGTTCCAGGAAATGGGCGGCAAGGACATCTGGGACCGAAGAAAGGTCATCATGCTCTTCGACCACAGGGTGCCCGCGAACACAGTGAAGGCGGCGGAGGGGCACAAGGCGGTAAGGGAGTTCGTTCGATCCTCTGGCATCCCCAACTTCTATGATTTCCGCGCTGGCGTCTGCCACCAAGTGCTCCCCGAGAAAGGGCACGTCCTGCCCGGGATGCTCATAGTGGGAACGGACTCGCACACCACGACCTACGGTGCCTTGGGCGCCTTCTCCACAGGCATCGGCGCGACCGAAATGGCCTCCGTATGGGCGACGGGCGAGCTCTGGCTCAAGGTCCCGGAGACGTTGAGGCTGGTGCTCAGCGGCCCCCTCCCTCAGGGAACGGCGGCCAAGGATGCCATATTGCGGGTCATCGGCGACCTTGGGGCGGATGGCGCGGACTACATGTGCGTGGAGTTCGTAGGGCAGGTCGTCGACTCACTTTCCATAGCTGGGCGAATGGTACTGTCCAACATGAGCGTGGAGATGGGGGCCAAAGCGGGGATCTGCTTCCCTGATTCGAAGACCGAGGAGTTCTTGGCCGCCCGTGGCAAGACATTCCACGCCGTCACCTCAGACCCCGGCGCCAAGGTCCGCGAGGTGATGGAATTCGATATGTCGCGTCTCGGCCCTCAGGTGGCCAAGCCTCATTCCGTCGACAACGTGGTCGCGGTGGAGGAGGCAGCTGGCATTCCTGTCGATCAGGCCTTCATCGGCTCTTGCACCAACGGTAGATTGGAGGACCTTGTCGAGGCGGAACGGGTGCTCAGGGGCAAGGAAGCATCCCCGCAGGTGAGGCTGATCGTAGCTCCCGCCTCTCGGGATGTGTACATCGAGGCGTCCGAGAAAGGTATCCTCGCCTCTTTGGCCAGGTCCGGAGCGGTCATACTGAACCCGGGGTGCGGTCCTTGCCTCGGGGCTCACGAGGGCCTGCTCGCACCTGGCGAGAGATGCATCTCCACCACCAACCGCAACTTCAAAGGTAGGATGGGCTCGCCCGCAGCTGAGGTGTACCTCGCCTCGCCGGCCACCGTGGCCGCGAGCGCCTTGAGGGGCGAGATAGCCGACCCAAGGGAGGTGGATAGTTGATCAAGGGGAGGGCGTGGGTCTTCGGGGACCACATTAACACCGACCTGATCATTCCTGGCCGTTACCTGGACGATTATAGCGCCAAGAACCTCGCGGCGCACGTAATGGAGGACGCCGATCCCGAATTTCCAAGAAAGGTGGCGAGGGGCGACATCCTGGTGGCGGGACGCAACTTCGGTTGTGGCTCTAGCAGGGAGCAGGCGCCTCTGGCCTTGAAGCACGCCGGGGTCTCGGCAGTTGTGGCGGGAAGCTTTTCCAGGATATTCTATCGCAATTCCATCAACGTCGGCCTTCCGGTCATCGTCTGCCCTGAGGCACACTCCAAGATAAGGTCGGGCGAGGCGATCGAGATCGATATGCACGGTGGCTCGGTCCTATTGCCGAGCGGCGAGAGGCTGACCTTCTCTCCATTGCCCGACTTCCTCATCCGCATCTTGGACGAGGGGGGCTTGGTCCCCTACACGAGGAGAAGGCTGCAAGGGACATGAACATGCCAAAGCCCGAGGTTCGGCACTCTGGCATAACCAAAAGAGATGGGAAGAGGGCCAGCCATCATTACAAAAAGCTTATAAGGGACCCGTTAATTAGGGGCCTTACCCCTTTATTGGTGATTGTATGAAGAAGTACACCAGGTTCGAGAAGGCTCGCATCATTGGTGCCAGGGCGCTTCAGATTTCTCTCGGTGCACCAGTACTCATCGATATACCAGAGGGCACTATCGACCCCATCGAGATCGCTCGCACGGAGTTCGATAGGCATGTCATACCCATCGACGTCAAGAGGGACTAATGGAAGGGTTGTAGATGAGCGACGAGACCAAAGTTGATTTGCTAGTACCAGAGGATGTCTATCTCACTTCCGGCGTTCACATAGGCACGCAGCAGAAGAGCGCCGACATGAAGCAGTTCATTTTCAAGGTGCGGTCCGACGGGCTGTACGTCTTGGACGTGAAGCAGACCGACTCGCGCATCCGCGCGGCGGCGAAGTTCTTGGCCCGCTATCCCCCCGAGAGGGTGATGGTGGTATCGGCCCGCCAATACGGCCAGAAGCCAGTAAAGATCTTCACCAGCATCGTAGGCGCGATGACCACCAAGGAAGGAAGATTCATCCCTGGGTCGCTCACCAACCCCCAGCTTCCCCAGTATACCGAGCCCGAGATCCTGATGGTGACGGACCCTGCGGCCGACCAACAGGCGATGGCGGAAGCGATGAACATCGGTATCCCGATTATCGCCCTGTGCGACGCCAACAACGAGACCAGGAACGTGGACCTGGTCATCCCGACCAACAACAAGGGGCGCCGGGCGCTAGCTTGCGTATATTGGCTCCTCACCCGTGAGATGCTCAAGGAGAAGGGCGTGATCTCGACGGATGAGGCCTTCACCAAGACCATCGACGACTTCGAGGCCAGCTTATAATCTGGGCTCGCAAACCCCTTCAACCAAAACTTTTAATCCACCTTATACCAAGCTTTCTCCAGGTCACAATGCGTTACCCCGCCGTCGCCGGTCGTTTCTATTCCTCCAAAGAGAAAGCCCTCCGCAAGGAGATCGAGGAATGCTTCAGGAGCAAGATTGGCCCCGGCGAGGTCCCCGCCCTGACGCAGGGGAGGGGGAGCATCGTGGGAGCGGTCGTCCCGCATGCGGGATACATGTTCTCCGGCCCGGTGGCCGCGCATGTCTTTGGCGCCATCGCCAAAGAGGGATTCCCCGAGACCTTCGTCGTCCTGGGACCCAATCACCACGGGGTCGGTTCTGGGGTTGCCATGACCAGCGAGGACTTCAAGACCCCGCTGGGGACCATAGAGGTCGATAAGGAACTGGCCAAGAAGTTGAGGGGATGGGTGGACGAGGACTCCTCCGCCCACCAGCAGGAGCATTCCATCGAGGTGCAGGTCCCGTTCATACAGTACTTCTCGCCCAAGGCCAAGTTCCTGCCCATCTGCATGGCCTTCCAGGACTTCGAGACGGCCAAGGAGCTCGGCACCAGGTTGAGGAAGGCCTGCGAGGGACGGGACGTGATCGTCCTCGCCTCCAGCGACTTCTCCCATTATGTGCCTCCCGACTTCGCAGAGAGGCAGGACCGGGCGGTCATCGATAGGATACTCGCTCTGGACGCGCAAGGGGTCGAGGCCGCAGTCATAGGCAAGGGCGTCTCCATGTGCGGCTATGGGCCAGTGATGGCCATGCTGGAGGCGGTCGGAGGCGAGAGCGCCCAGCTCCTTAAGTACGCCACCTCGGGGGACGTCCATCCCATGCCTGAGGTCGTTGGCTATGCCGGGATAGTCGTCCGGAGATGAGCCCGGTTAACGTTTTGTATATCCCCCCTCCATAACCGGCTCGAGCAAGGCTTGGTGGACACACTGTCAGCATCCTCCGTCGAAAGCAAGCGTTCCGGCACCAGCTCCGGTGGGAACGGCAAGCAGAAGGTCGGGGAGGGCATCGCCCGCAGGGCCCAGGCGGACGAGATCATAAGTGGATGGTGGAGATATCTCCCCCTGGCCGCGGTCGCTTTCGGTCTTGGTGGGTTCCTAGCCTTCATCCTCCTGCTCCCTGGCTTAGACGGCTTGGTCTTCGGCTACGTGGTCATGTACATAGCAGGCTTCGCAATGCTGGCCATACTGAACTACAAGCAGACCAGGAGACTCGCGGAGCATATGGGCAGGGAAGCGTCCATTCGCCAAGGGATGCTGGAGCGCATCCAGGCAAAGGGTGGGGTGACGAAGGCAGATGCAAAGGAGGAGATATCGGCCATGGGGCGGATCCAGGGCGAAGCCTTCGAGCAGGAAAAGCTGCCAAACCAGCTCTACGCGGCCATGGCAGCATTGCCCCTGGTCGGCCTGGCCTTCGGATATTATTACTTGTACCACCTCAACCGGGCGCCCTCCCCGCACGATGCCCGGTGGCTGCGCTATTTGGAACTATACCATTCTGCTGGCTCCAGACTGGCCCTCGTCACCCCTGCAATCCCTTCATCGACGACCGCCAAGCGCTCCTTCGCCCTCTACGCCCTCATATCCCTGGCGCTCTTCCCGTTCCTTGCCTACTGGTATCATGTCATGATCCGGGAGGCCAATGAGCATTTCCGGGTCCAATGGAAGGTCGAGGACGAGCTCCTATCCACCTTCGATTGAGGGGAAGGCTCGCTCTCGTTCGATTCGCTTGTGAACTGGATATGCTCCTGACGTTCAAGGGGAAGCTCCGCCGATCAGATGCGCTTCATGCGGCCGAGCACGGGTTCGTATATCAGGCCCTTGTCGAGAAGGGAGTTGGTGACCTCCTCCAGGACGGTGCGGTCCATGCCTAGGCGCTTCACCTCTTCCACGATCTCGTCCCAGGCGGCGCCCTTGCCGGATTTGTCCAGTTTGGTGATGATGGTCAGGACCTTGTCCTCCTTCTCCTCCTCGGCGGCCTCAGCCTCTTCCTCGTCCTCTACCTCCTCGGGGCGCTGACCGAGCTCCGTGGGCACGTCCGATTCCAGCTCCGACTGGTATTCAGGCAGGAGGAACTTCAGAGCATCGACGACCATGGCTCGATATCGGCCCAGGTCCACATCCTGGTAATGACTAGTAGCTTTGACGACACCCTCAGCTAGCGAGTGCGAGTGGCCGAGCCTCACCAGCTCGTCCACGGTGGGGACCGACATCTCTTTGGCGTCCGTCATGGCGTCAATGCGCTTGAGGGTGGCCTTGCAGGTCTCAAGGACCCAATGGTCCCGTTCCCTGGCCTCGACCAAACGGACCTTCTCTGGACGGATGGAGACGTACAGAACCCCCTCTTCCGGGGAATAGGTGCGGGTCTTGCCCACCATGGCGATGAAGGCTGGCGCCTCCATCTTCGACAGGGCGGCGGTGGCCTCAGGCTGGTACTGCCCTGAGGAGACGTAGAAGTTGCCCGTGGGGTCCTGCAGGCGCCCCTTCCACAATGGCTCATCGCCGGTGCCGATGTTCTCCAGGTCCGTGAGCACGCCCACGAGGAACACACGATTCACCATCGCCCCTAAGGGCGAAACGATGTAAGAGGGCGCTCTCTCGCCCTCTCCCTTTATCTCGAGGCGCGAGGAATTGTATTCCGCGGCGAAGATGCGCCAGGCCACCTCGCGAACGATCATTGCGCTCCCTCCAGCTCCGAGAGCAGGTTGGCCGCCTCGGCCCTGACCTCAGGCACGAACATCCTGGCCTCGGACACGATCATCATGAGGCCATAGTCGTCGCTGATCACGTTCCCGCGCACTTCCAACGGCTTGGCCAGCAATCGCTCCTCGATCTTCTCCTTGACGACCTCAGGGTCCATGACCTCCCTCGCCTCTTTAATGGCCTGCTCCAAGGTTATGCCGACCAGGGCCTCGGTGATGTCCTTGTTCAGGACCGCGGTGATGGACCCAGCACCATCGTCAACCACGGCCTTGATGCGCAGGTCGTACTGACCTTCGACCTTGCCGTGGAGGCGGCAGAGCTTGTTCTGCACGAGGCGATTGCATTGCGGGCATCTCTGGATCAGCCCACTGCCCTTCTTCACGTCCACTACCACTCCAGATACCAGGACGTCGAAGGCTCCGCCCACGGCCTCGAGCTCGGTTATCGCCCGGATCTTCGGCTTGGAGAGGTCGAGGTCGACCGGGAACGGTGATCGGACCCGTGACACCTCAGCCCTCTCACCGAAGTTGAGCTGCGGGATGCCCTTCCAGGAGCGCACGTATGCCCCCCTGATCTGGACGATATCGTCCTTCTTCAGATTGAAATCATGCCAGGCAGAGAACTGAGCCCGCCCTGTCTCGTCGGCAAGCATTCCTGAGAAGAAGGTCTTGGAACCCTCTTGGGACTCGATTTTGCGCGTCTCGACTGAAAGGATCTTGACCGTGAGGGTAACGCTGTTCATCCCCTCGATCAGTTCAGAGACCTTGGCCGTGGTAGGCCCGTAGACGGGGACGTCCATACCATCTGGCAGCTTCACTGAATCAGCGGGCTGCGACTCTATGGTGGCCCGGGTTCCCAAGTTCAGTTGGGGCTTGCCGTTCCATTCCTTGGTGTAGGCGTTGCGTACCAGCAGCACCTGTCCCCTCTCTAGAGCGAAGCGGTCCGCGTCCCATGCGGTGTAAGGCATGGTTCCAGTCTCGTCGGCGAAGAGGCCGTAGACGAGGGTCCTCAGCTCACCGTTCTGTTCGATCTCCTTCCGGTTTGCCGACAGGACCTTGACCAAGAGGTCGACGCTCTGCTCCGAACCTGTCAGCTCGGACAGCTTCTTCTGCACGCCCTTGTTGAGGGCGTTCGGGTCTCCCCCAAGCTTGCGCACCACCGAGCGCTTGGCCGTTTCGAGCGAGACCCTGTAAAGATTGAGATAGGTATCCAGCTCCTTTTCGATCTGCTCCTCGCTCACCTTGTTTCCGAGCACCCGGGATATTTCTGACACATGGGGTGCGATCTCTTCCTTTTCCATGGTTAAACCTCGTGGGCACTAGGCCCACTACCCTTATCAAAATGCCTTTTAAAAGTATGATACCAGGGGTGCTCGAAAGTGCCCTCAGGTCAAAGAAGGAAGTAAATGGAAGGGCAGAGGGCAGGCTCACTCGGTGAACGTCTCGCCCCGCTCGAAATTATCCTTCAGGTGCTTGATGATGATGTCGCGGTTGCGGCGTAGGTGGCTCTCGTACCAGACCTTCACCACGTCGCTCATCTTCTCATGCAGCTTGGCCAATTCGGCCTTGGCCACCGGAGCATCGTATACCACGAACTGCGCGAAGATGCGCTTCCATCCAGCATACTTGTAGTAGTGCTCGCCCTCGCAGTACTCGAAGATCATCCGCACGTGGGGGGTCGAGTCCACGGAGTAGTACCAGACCTTAAGCGAGTCCCCCATCCGCCCCTGCTCGGTGGTGCGGTCGACCAGCTGTAGGCTGTTCACCGCGGCGAAGTTGAAGCCCTCCTTGAAATGCCAGACGTCAGGGTATACCTCGAAGACGGCGAAAGCCTCGTGCGACGGCTCCATGGTCATGTTGACATTGATCTTGCCGAAGCGCATGAATATCTTCCAGAAATCCTCGATGAGCGTCTTGTTTATTGCTCGCTTCTGATTGTTCATCTCAGCGAGGTCCTTACTGATAGCCTCGGTCTGCTTCTGGAGCTCTGCATCCAGCTCCGCAAACCAGTCCTTGCCGTCACCCATGGTCAAAATCCCCTTCCGAGTACTGAATGGGGATTATCCCACTTCGACCATAAAAAGATTGCTGACCGGTGAACATACTGGATAAGCTAATTCGGCTACCGCTCCCTCCCATCCACACCTCAGCAGCTTCAGACAAACATATTTCTGCAACCGTCCTCATGGCCTGCCGATGGACTTAATCGGCATTTTCATGGGCTTCCTAGAGTCCTTAGCTAACAGTCCATTGGAATATGCCGTCGTCCTCTATCTATATTCCATCGCCACGGCTGTCCTTCTCCCAATCCCCGTCGAGCTCGGGCTGTTCCTGGCTCCATCCCTTGGGATTCTCATAAAATCCCTGATTGTGGCCGCAGGCAAGGCTACAGGCTGCATCCTCGTCTTCTATCTGGGCCTGAAGGTGGAGAAGCGTATCCGGCAGTGGTCGGAGCACGTCTTTTTCATTGGCTGGTTTGTGAAATCGATGGAGTGGTTCGTATCCAAGACCCGGTATTGGGGCCTCTACCTTTTGATGAGCGTGCCCTTCATGCCCGACACCATCACCATCTATCTCTACTCCGTCTTCAACAAGGACGAGATAATAACCCCAATATATTTCGTGATCGTGAACTTCCTGGCAACGATCAACCGCTGCATGATAGTGATCTTCTTGGCCGAGAGCCTGGGCATATATGTAGTCTGATTTTGCGATGAGCGAGCGACGGTCCAGCGGCAAATGGTAATGTTTATATTATGGATGCGAATACAACGATATGGTCCAAAAGGACAGGATTCTCAAGCTGCTTGAGGAGTACGATCGGGACAAGATAACCATCGCTACCCTCTGCTCGCATTCATCCATGCAGATTTTCAACGGCGCCCGCAAGGAAGGGTTCCGCACCTTGGGGGTGGCGGTCACGCAGAACACCAAGTTCTACGATGCGTTCCCGCTGGCCAAACCCGACGAGATCCTCCGCCTATCCACCTATCAGGACCTTCTAGACCAAGCGGACGAGCTGCTCGCCCGGAACGTCATCATCATCCCACATGGCTCCTTCGTGGAATACCTCGGTTCGAAGCGGTTCGAGTCCTTGGCGGTGCCTACCTTCGGCAACCGAGAGGTGCTCGGCTGGGAGTCGGACCGGGACAAGATGAGGGAGTGGCTCGAATCGGCCGGGATCGAGATGCCGGCCAAGATAGACGACGCCAAGAAGATCGACCGCCCGGTGCTGGTGAAGTACCACGGCGCCAAAGGTGGACGGGGGTTCTTCATCGCCAAGGACTACCCCGAGTTCAAGATGGGCATCGACCTTTCCCAGCCCTACACGATACAGGAGTACATCCTTGGCACCAGATACTACTTGCACTTCTTCCACTCGCCCATCAAGCAGGATGGTTATAAGGTGCCGGGGGGCACCCTGGAGCTCCTATCCATGGACCGCCGAGACGAGAGCAACATCGATGAGATGTACAAGCTTGGCGCATCAGAGGAATTGAAGCGCCTCGGATACTTCCCATCATTCGTGGTCACCGGCAACGTCGCGGTCGTGATCCGCGAATCGCTTCTCCCCAAGGTCTTCGAGATGGGGGAGCGAGTGGTTCGTAGGGCCGACCAGCTATTCGGAGGCATGATCGGCCCCTTCTGCCTGGAGGCCATCGTCACCGACCAGCTGCAGTTCAAGGTCTTCGAGATCTCCTCAAGGATCGTGGCTGGGAGCAACCCGTTCGTCTCTGGATCCCCTTACTCCGACCTCATCGAGCCGGGGATGTCCACCGGGCGTCGGATCGCCCGAGAGATACGGTTGGGACTGGAGAAAGACCTGCTAGATAAGATAATCTCATGATCTCCCTGATCCTGGC
>CAYHAO010000014.1:11362-42067 GCA_964354665.1 uncultured Methanomassiliicoccaceae archaeon
GGACTGGAGAAAGACCTGCTAGATAAGATAATCTCATGATCTCCCTGATCCTGGCTGATGCAGAGATCGAGCGCCTGCCCATGACCTGCTCGGACCCCGGGGGACCGCCGAGAGCTTGCCGCGTGAAGGACGAGGAGCTTCGAGGGGTCATCGTGCTCGACAGCTACCTCCATCGGCACATCCTCGAGGGCCTCGAGGACGCGGAAAGTAGGGGGAGGCCGGACATCGTGCACTCCTTCCTTCTCCTAGCTCAGAATTCCAAGGCATGCCGGGAGGGCAGGCTCAGAAGCTACATCCATACCAGGGGGGACGAGGTCGTTCATGTCGGTAGCGGATATCGGCCCGACCAGAACTACCTCTCCTTCCTCCGGTCTTTCGGGGAACTCCTAGATAATGGTCTGATGGGAAGCGACGAGGAAGGCCTGAGGTTGGAGAGAGACATGGACCTAAGAAGCTTGATCGGGGCGCTGATGCCGGATCAGGTGATCGCCTTAACGCCTTCGGGCGTCAAGCGAGACCTGACCGAGGTCCTCAAGCCTTCCGTATCGAAGCATCTGGCCGTTGTCATCGGGAGATTCCCCGAAGGGGATTTCCATAGCCCAGTGTACGAAATGACGGACGAGAAGGTCTCCTTGGGGGACGAGCTCCTCACCGTCCCTGACGTGACCTCTCAGGTCCTAGGCTCGATCCCCTGATTACCAGCCGCGCTCCTGAAGGCGCTGCTCCGGCTTGATGGTGGATATCTCGATGCCCTTCATGGCCTCGCCCAATCCCTTGGAGACCTCGGCCAAGACCTGAGGGTCGTCGAAATTGGTGACCGCCTCCACGATGGCCTTGGCCCTCTCCTCGGGATTGTCAGCCTTGAAGATGCCGGACCCGACGAAGACGCCGTCGCTGCCAAGCTGCATCATCAATCCTGCGTCTGCCGGAGTGGCGATCCCGCCCGCGGCGAAGTTGATGACTGGCAACCTCTGGAGCTCGGCCACCTCCTTGACGAGGTACAATGGCGCCTCGATCTTGCGCGCGATGGTGTAGAGCTCCTCCTGCTCCTTGCCCCTCAGCTCTCTAACCTGTCCCATGATGGCCCTTTGGTGCCTCACGGCCTCGATGACGTTGCCGGTACCCGCCTCGCCCTTGGTGCGGATCATCGCCGCGCCCTCGTCGATACGGCGCAAAGCCTCGCCAAGGTCACGTGCGCCGCACACGAACGGGACGCGGAACTTGCGCTTGTCCACATGGTAGAAGGGGTCAGCAGGGGTCAGCACCTCGGACTCGTCGATCATATCCACGCCCAAGGACTCGAGGATCTGGGCCTCGACGAAATGGCCTATGCGGCACTTCGCCATGACGGGTATGGTGACATTGTCCATGATCTCCTGGATCTTCACAGGGTCGGCCATCCTGGCCACTCCGCCCTGTGCCCTGATGTCGGCGGGGACCCGCTCCAGGGCCATCACCGCCACGGCACCAGCGTCCTCAGCGATGCCTGCCTGCTCGGCGTTGGTCACGTCCATGACCACCCCGCCTTGCTGCATCTTGGCGAAACCTCTCTTTACCAGTTCGGTGCCGAAGCGTAGCTTCGTCAGGTCGAGTTCGAATGGCATTGATTCTCACCGGTCCACTCTAATATCCAACGTTTATATGAACCTTGCATAAAATGCATTTATTAGTACTTTACTGTACATATAAGTTCATTAATTATGCCTGTTCCGATGTTCAGAACTCATTTCTGCAAAGCCTAAAATATGGTCTTGGGTATGGTCTGGGAGATGGTAGCCGAGCGCATGATGAGGATGCCCGAATCCGGCACGGTCCGGATCTCCAACTTGGTAAGCAAGTTGAAGGGCGAGGGCGTGGACATCATCTCCTTCTCGGTCGGCGAGCCCGACTTCCCCACCCCCGACAACATATGCCAGGCCGCGATCAAATCGCTCAATGACCACTTCACCCATTACACCCCTTCGGCCGGGATACCCGAGCTGCGCAAGGCAGTGGCGGAGAAGTCGCGGAAGGAAAATGGCATACCCTGCGAGGAGCAGCACGTGGTCATCACCCCCACCAAGTTCGCCTTGTTCATGGCCTTCCTTTCCATGGTGGATGAGGGCGACGAGGTCGTCATCCCCGACCCTTCATGGGGGACTTTCGAGGCCTGCTTACGATTTGCTGGTGGGGTACCTAGGTACGTGACCTTGAAGGCGGAAGAGGACTACCGCATGCTGCCAGAGAAGGTGGCAGAGGCAATAACACCAAAAACCAAGATGATCCTGACCAACTCCCCCTCCAACCCTCTCGGCTCGGTGCTGAATAAGAGCGACGTCCAAGGCATATCCGACCTGGCCAAGGACCACGACCTCATAGTCCTCTCGGACGAGACCTACGAGAAGATCATCTTCGAAGGCAGCCATCATTCGTTCGCCTCGCTTCCTGGCATGTTCGAGCGCACCATCACGGTCAACGGCTTCTCCAAGACCTATGCCATGACCGGATGGAGGTTGGGATGGGTCATAGCCCCGCCCAATATAATCAAGGAGATCAACAAGCTGCAGACCCAGTCCATCACCAATGCCACGTCCTTCGTCCAGGTCGCAGGCATCGAGGCGTTGCGCGGACCCCAGGACTCGGTCAGATTCATGATCGAGGAGTTCAAGGCGCGCAGGGAGCTCTTGTACCGATACATGCAAGGAATCCCCAAGTTGCACTGTCCCAAGCCCAAAGGCGCCTTCTACATGTTCCCCAAATACGACATCGCCATGAAATCGGAGGACCTGACCATGCACCTGCTCAAAGAGGCGCACGTGGCGGTCACGCCCGGCTCCACCTTCGGCCCCGCCGGCGAAGGGCACATAAGGATCTCCTACGCTGCCAGTCGCAGGGATCTGCAAGAGGGCATGCAGAGGATCGAGCAGGCTTTGGCGAAGCTCTAGGCCTATCGCCCCTCGGGGATGAGCATGTTGGGAATGGCGTCCTCGACCGGGTAATCGATTCGACATTTTGGACAGGTGATCACACCCTCCAGTATCTCTCCCTTTTCCTCCTTGGTAATTTTGAGTTCGAGGGGGTGGGACTTGCACTTGGGGCAGGCGAGGATCTCCATCAAGGTTCGCTTCATCTTGCTCGCACCTGGTACGCAGAAGGTATGAATAATTCTTGCGGATGCGCAGGAATGGGTTAATTAACGACCTGCATTATTGCGGTCTCATGGCAAAGGTAGGCGTCATCGGCGTAGGTTCCATGGGCCAGAACCACGCCCGCATACATTCCGAGCTGGCCGAGCTCATCGGCGTCTATGATGTCGACCGCGCCCAGAGCAAGAAGGTCGCCGCGCGTTTCGGAGTAAGGTCGTTCGATTCCATCGATGAAATGCTTGCCCAGGTGGAAGCGGTGAGCATTTGTACCATCACCACCACTCACTTCGATGTCGCGAGCAAGGCCATCAAGGCTGGAAGGCACCTGCTGGTGGAGAAGCCCTTCACCGGCACCTCTGAGAAGGCGTCAGAGCTTTGCAAGATGGCGGAGAAGGAAGGGGTCACCCTCGCCGCTGGCTTCGTCGAGCGCTACAACCCGGTGGTGGGAGTGGCCAGGGACGCCGTGCGCGAGGGTCGCTTTGGAAAGCTCATCACTTTTACCTCTAAGCGAGTCTCTTCGTTTCCCACGAGGATCAGGGACGTAGGGGTCATCATGGACCTGGGCATCCACGACGTGGACGTGCTTAGGTACATAACTGGTACCGAGGCTCGAAGCGTCTTCGCATTGGGCGGCTTGTTCAACAACCCTTCCTTCGAGGACCATGCAAACCTGCTGGTTGAGATGGGGGGTGGGGTCGTTGCATTCATGGAGGTGAACTGGCTCACGCCCATGAAGGTGCGCAAGGTCTCGCTCACCTGCAGCGGAGGATACGTCCAGCTCGATTACATCGATCAGAGCCTGGAGGTTTCGTCCTCCACCACCAAGGAGTTCGATGTCGCGGACGCCTTCCGCATACCGTTGGAGACGGACGTCAGAAGGATATCGGTCAAGAAAGAGGAACCGCTGAAGCTTGAGCTTGCTGACTTCCTAAAAGCTTCTGCCTCGGGCAATGTCCCCATGGCCAGCGGCCGCGATGCCTACCACGACCTTAAGGTATGCGAGGCGGCGCTTGCATCCTTGCGTTCCGGCAACAAGGTGGAGATCTCGAATTGAGGCGGTATGCATGAGGATCATCGATCTTAGGAGCGACACCGTTACCCTTCCGACCAAGGAGATGCTCGAGGCCATCGTAGAGGCGGAACTAGGGGACGACGTGTCGCGCGAGGACCCCACCGTCAACCGGTTGGAGCAGATGGCGGCCGACCGCTTCGGCAAGGAGGCGGGTCTGCTAGTCACCAGCGGGACGGCGGGGAACCTGATCTCGGTCATGACCCATTGCCGTCATGGCGACGAGATCTATTGCGAATCCGAGGCTCATATCTATTACTATGAGGTGGGAGGCATGTCCGCCATAGCCGGCGTGATCCCTCGCCTCGTCAAGGGTAAAAGGGGTGTATACACCGCCGAGCAGCTGGAGGCGCATTTCCGAGGCAGGGAGATGCACTATCCCAACCCTTCGCTCGTGGCCATCGAGAACACGCACAACCGGGCGGGGGGATGCTGTTGGACCATCAAGGAGGTGGAGGAGGTGGGGAAGGCGGCCCACGACCGGGGCATGAAGGTGCACATCGACGGCGCCCGCATATTCAACGCCTGCGTCGCGCTCGATGCCGATCCCAAGGACTACGCTAGGAGCGTGGACAGCATCACCTTCTGCCTCTCCAAGGGGCTCTCCTGTCCCGTCGGCTCGGTAATGGTCGGCGACAAGGAGTTCATCGACCGCGCTCGCAAGGTCAGGAAGATACTGGGCGGGGGGATGAGACAGGCTGGAGTGATAGCTGCCCCAGGCATTGTCGCCCTGGAGAAAATGGTGCCCAGGCTAAGGGAGGACCATGACAACGCCAAGCTCCTTGCCCATGGTCTGGTCGAGCAGGGGTTGAAGATCGACATGACCACGGTCCAGACGAACATCGTGGTGGCGGAGACCGCCCCCAACAAATCGGCCGAGCTCATCTCCAAGGCCAAGCGCAATGGGGTCCTCTGCTCCTCCTTCGGGAAGAGCCTGGTCCGTTTCGTCACTCACCATGGCATTACCGAAGAGGACATCGAGGACGCGCTGGAGAGGCTACGAACCTAGTTAATGCTCCTTGCCACGCCCTTGAAGACGAAGCCCAGGTCCCGATAGCGCTGCGCTTTGGAGAGGAGTATAACCCAGAGATCAAGCGATGCGGAATCAGTTCAAAATCATTAAGTTTGGCATTCCTATGTAGAATCGTTATGACGGGGAAACTGCAATCGTTATTATCGAAGAAAGGGCCGATCAAGAAGATTGGTGTAATAGGCATGGGATATGTAGGAATTCCTGCCGCAGTCCTTTTTGCAGATGCTGATGAATTTGACCATGTTTTAGGATTTCAGCGAGCGTCCAGTACATCTGGATTCAAGATTGATATGCTGAACAGGGGAGAAAGCCCCTTAAGGGGCAATGAGCCAGGACTTGAAGGGCTGCTTAGGAAAGTCGTAGATGCTGGTAAGTTTAGGTGTACATCCGACTTTTCCAGAATCTCAGAGCTAGATGCAGTGGCCTTGGCCATTCAGACACCTTTTTCCAACCCGAAGGACCTCGAGCCTGATTTCAGTGCCCTTAATGCTGGCATCCAAAATGCAGGAAAATATCTACGGCCAGGAATGATAGTGGTGCTAGAGTCAACCATAACACCTGGAACTACCAATGGTCTAGCAAGACAGATCCTCGAAGAGGAGTCGGAGCTCATTGCAGGGCAAGATTTTGCACTGGCCCATGCACCGGAAAGGGTTATGGTGGGGCGTCTTCTCAAGAACATACGGGAACACGACCGGATTGTCGGCGGCATCAACGATGCCAGCACTCAGCGGGCGGTTGAACTTTATACCCCAGTTTTGACGAAAGGAAAGATCATTAAGATGACGGCCACCGCAGCAGAGGTCACTAAGACCGCCGAGAACACATTCAGAGATCTTCAGATCGCGGCCGTGAATCAGCTGGCCCTGTATTGTGAGGCCATAGGCGTCAATGTCTACGATGTAAGAGCAGGCATCGATAGCCTGAAAGGGGAAGGGATTACACGAGCCATTTTGTGGCCGGGAGCTGGCGTTGGCGGTCATTGTCTGACTAAGGACACATACCATCTGGAACGTGGCGCGAAGATCCTAGGTACCCATCTGGATTATCCTGACGGGGCGGATTCGATTTACGTTCTCGCCAGAAAGGTAAACGATTTCATGCCGAAACATATGTATCACTTGACACTGGATGCGCTTGAACGCATCGGCAAGAGGCCAGAAGGGTCCAAGATAGCAATTCTCGGGTGGGCTTTCATCCACGATTCAGACGATGCACGAAACCCTCCATCAGAGCCGTACAGAGATTTTCTATTGGAAGCAGGCGCTGAAGTCGCCGTACATGATTCATATGTACTAAGTTATCCTGGTGTGGAACTCAGCATGGATCTGGAAGAAGTTGCGAGAGGAGCTGATTGCATTTCGATTATGACAGCTCACCATGATTATCTCAAGCTCGATCCAATCTGGATAAAAAAGCTAACCGGCCAGAAGAATCCCATCATCGTCGATGGCCGGAACGTAGTAGAACCAGACAAGTTTATCGATGCGGGTTTCGTGTATAAGGGTATTGGTAGAGGGGATAAGAATGGACATGAAATCCGAACCACTGCATAACACGCCATCTATTTTTTAAGGCAAACGCGAAGGACGTGCCCGGAAGAAAGGCGTTGGACTATAGATGGATTTTAGAGGCGAGGGCGCATTGGTGAAGGATTGGGCACGATTGGCAAGCCGCCGAAATGGAAAAGAACCAAGCAAGCGTGGAGCTGTCGAGTTCCTATGAGCCTTGTGGACGGTCAATAACACCTTTTTGAGGGGCGCTGGTCTTCGGAGATTTCCTAAGTGGAAATAGATTAATGTTCATCGCACCTCGACCTCCCGGGCGATTGATTGTCAGGGATGCTCAATATCTCATCTTCTTTCCTCACATAAACACACTGGGCTCTTGCCACCAGCAAAGTTTATATGACATCGCTCTTGATACCGGTGCGTCATGTCAAAGTATTTCATGCCTGGGTATGCTCTCGAGCGCATCAGTCTGATATACATAAACGGCATGCTATGCATAGGGCATGATACATTGGGATCGGGCGGTTACCAAACATCCTATTTCGGAGGAGGGGGAGAGGCGAGGATGCTCTTCCTTAGCTCCGGACGGTCCTGGTGATCCTCCTTGAGGTCTTTGGGGGTGTATCCGTGAGCAACAGATTGTTTACCGTTGGACCGGTCGAGGTTTTCGAGGACACGCTGCAGGCGATGAACAAGCCCATGATGATCCATCGCGGGCAGAAGTACGCCAGCCTGCAACATGGGATAGTGGAGAAGCTGCACAAGGTCTTGGACACCGACATGCACATCTTCCTGGCCCCTGCCTCGGCCACCGCTTTCCTGGAAGCCTGCGTTCGCTGCGGCGTCCACGAGCGGATGATGTCCCTGACCAATGGCTCCTTCGGCGACCGCTGGGCCTCAATAGGCACGGCCTGCGGTAAACAGGTCAAGCGGGTCGAGGGCCAATGGGGGAAGGCCATTCGCTGCGTGGACGTGGCGGGTAAGCTGGAGCCTACGACCGAGGCAGTGACCATAGTATCCAACGAGAGCAGCACCGGTGTGCTCAATCCCACCAAGGAACTGGCCCGCTTGTTCAAGGCGGAGGCCGACCCTCTGGTCTTCGTGGATGGGGTGACCTCCGTGGGCGCGGTGGACTTCAAGCTCAGGGAGATGGAGATCGATGCCCTGGTCTTCGGCTCGCAAAAGGCCTTCGCCCTGCCTCCAGGGCTGGCGATAATCTGCTGCTCCGACCGCTTGCTGAAGGTGGCGGAGAAGGTCCAGGGGCGGGGATACTACCTCGACCTGTTGGAGTACAAGAAGGCCGCCGACAAGGACATGCCTCTTACCACGCCCCCGGTCTCGCTCATGTACGGCCTTGATTATCAGTTGGACAAGATGCTCAAGGAGGGCATGGCCAAGCGGTATTCTCGTCATCATGAGATGGCCGAGGCCACCCGGGCCTGGGCGCAGAAGCGCTTCAAGCTGTATGCAGAGAAGGGATACGAGTCCGAGACCATCACCGTGGTCGAATCGGGAAGGCTGGACTTCTCCCGTCTGGACAAGGAGCTCAAGTCACGCGGGTTCGAGGTCTCCCCGGGCTATGGCAAGATCAAGGAGTCGACATTCAGGATCGGGCACATGGGCGACCTGACCATGAAGGACATGAACGACCTGTTCAAGGCATTGGACGATTCGCTTGAGGCGATGAAATGAAGCTTTTAGTCACCGACGAGCTCTCCAAGGATGGCTTGGACCTACTGACGAAAGGAACGGGGTTGGAGGTCGATGTGAGGCCTGGCATCCCTCAGGACGAGCTGATCAAGATCATCGGGGAATACGAAGGCATAATCATCCGCTCCGGTACCAAGGTGACCAAGGAGGTCATCGAGGCGGGAAGGAAGCTCAAGGTGGTGGGGCGCGCCGGGGTGGGCGTGGACAACGTGGACGTCGAAACGGCCACTCGCAAAGGCGTCCTGGTCATGAACACTCCCATGGGCAACATCGTGTCCGCCGCCGAGCACACCATGGCCATGATGCTAACCCTGGTGCGCAAGATCGTTTGGGCCCATGCCTCCCTCAAGGAAGGTAAGTGGGAGAGGGGGAAGTTCACCGGTACCGAGCTGAACGGGAAGACCTTGGGCATCGTCGGCATCGGCCGGGTCGGCGCAGAGGTGGCCAAGAGGGCCAAATCCTTCCAAATGAAGATGGTAGGCTACGACCCGTTCCTGCCACCCGAGGTCGCGGTGAAGCTAGGGGTCCGGCTCCTGCCCTTGGAGAAGGTCATCGAGGAAGCGGATATTATCACGATCCATGCGCCCTTGACTCCTTCCACCAAGCACTTGGTGGGCAAGGAGCAGTTCAAGTTGATGAAGCCTCATGCCATGATCGTCAATTGCGCCAGGGGCGGGATCGTGGACGAGGAGGCTCTGTACGAGGCCCTCAAGAGCAAGCGGGTCGCTGGCGCTGCGTTGGACGTGTTCGAGCACGAGCCCCCCAAGGGCTCCAAGCTGCTGGAACTGGACAATATCGTGTTGACGCCCCATCTCGGGGCTAGCACCAAAGAGGCGCAGGAGAAGGTTTCCTGGGAGATGGCGGAGTGCGTCAAGGCCTTCCTGGTGGAGGGCAAGATCTCCAACGCCGTCAACGCCCCCTTGGGCAAGATCGACCCCAAGCTCATGCCCTTCATGCCGCTGACCGAGATGCTGGCATCGTTCGCGTTCCAGCTGGTCGATGGCCCGATCAAGAAGATCGAGATGGCGTTCTATGGGGAGCTAGCCAGCATCGACACCAAGACCCTAACCACTTCCGCGATCATCGGCGTGCTGAGCAACATCATCGGGGAGACCCAGGTCAACATCATCAACGCCGCCTCCATAGCCAAGGAGAAGGGTATACAGGTCTCGGAGACCAAGAGCGAGGAGTCGCCCCGCTACGTCAACATGGTGGCAGTTCGGCTGCATTCCGACGGTCTAGAGCGCGAGGTGCGGGGGACGGTCTTCCCCGGGACCCAGCCCAGGCTCCTGGGCATCGATGAGTACGACATCGACATGCCGGTCGAGGGCGATTTCCTCATGACCAAGCACAACGACGTACCCGGGATCATCGGCCGTGTGGGCACGGTATTGGGTGACAACCACGTCAACATCGCAAGGATGGGAGTCGGGCGTGAGAGCCGGGGCGGGATGGCGGTGATGCTGGTGGCCGTTGACCACGTGGTCTCCAAGGAGGTCCTGGACTACATGCTGAAGCTCAAGGACTTCAAGGAGGCGCGGTTCATCCGGCTGACCCAGATGAGGCTGAAGACCTATATCCAATGAGCGAGGACCGCGATCCGTAAACGGCTCTGGCCACGAACTCATCCTGGGAGAATACTACTCTGTTGTCAGCTTATCTTGGACGCTCCTGATCTTCTGCTCCATGGCATCACTCCTGCCCTCCCGGTCATCGATCTCGATGGTGGTGACGACCCTCCGGGACATGGAGCGAACCTTCCTGTGGCATTCCCCGACGACCCTCATGACTTCGTCCCATTCTCCCTCCAGGATCGTTGCCATGGGCGTGAGCTGATATTTGAGCCCGCTAGTCTGCACAATCTTGACGCACTCGGCCACGTACGAGCTGAGGCTCTCGTCCTTGCCTATCGGCACGACTTTGAATTGAGCGATCATTTTCCACCCCTACTGACTTTGGGACCGCATCCTAAATAGATTTCTCATCGATACATAGCACCGCCCGAAATAAATATGCCAGACATATAAAATTCCATTAACAATCATTATTGTGACCCGTAAGAACCTTTAAATACAACCTGTTGAATGGTGTATGTCTAATCTACCTTGTGGTTGAATATCAAGTCATCTAATGGGGGGCTTTATTTAGATGATTCCGAAGAATGTCGTTGCGAAAGGGAATGGTTTTGCCAAGGGGCATAAGGGGAACGGAAAGGCGTCCGCGCGAATGGAGGTCGCTGAAGGGAACGGAGGGAATGGCCGCGCAGAGACCTTGGTTCTCAAGGAGAATGGGAGGGTCATGACGCTCACGATCGATGACCTGACCAGTGCCATTCGGACCAGCATCGACCACACTGGCATGCCTGAGGAACAGGCGCGGGCGATGGCCCAGCACGTTATGAACTTCTTCGGTTATTCCGAGCGAATCATCGACAACATCCTCGAGCCCGAGGACCGGGACGCCTTCTACATGCTGGAGGACACCGGCATCCTTACCACCGAGCGCGAGGAGACCACCCTGTACGATGGAAGGGAGTGGAGAATCCATTATTGGCTTTTCAAGAAGGAAAGGATATTCGAGCTCATCTCCGGTGGTACCGGCTGCAATGGTGACCTAAACGGGGTCGACAGCTGCTACGAGGACATGCCTGAAGAAGTCTGGCAGCGCAACACTTGATCAACTTCGCACAGTCGGGGAGGGGCCAGTTTCGGGCACCCCCGCGCAACCGTATTCCCGCCGTACCGATTGTAAGGGCGGATGGACCTGTTCCCATATGAGCCCAGGAAGCATCAGGAGGACTTCGTCTCCTCCGCTTCCACCATTTTGAAGGACGAGGGCCACATCGTCCTCGAAAGCGGCACTGGAACCGGGAAGACCGTGTGCGCGCTGACCGCAGCCTTGCAGGTGGCCTTATCCCAAGGAAAAAAGGTGGCATACCTCACCCGGACCAATTCCCAGCAGCGACAGGTGATGTTGGAGCTGCGGCGCATCAATTCCAAGAAGAAGGTGTTCGGCATGGGCGTCCAGGGCAGGCAGTCCACCTGTCCCCTCTTCTCCCGTGACCCCGACCTCAAGCAAGGCAACGCCGAGGAGCTGGCCAGGCTCTGCGGGGAAAGGAAGAAGAGGTCATTGTCAGGTAAGGAAGGTGGCTGTCGCTTCTACGACGCGGTGCTGACCACCAACTTCGACGAGGCGCTAGAGCACTGCCAAAAGGAGCTGCCCACCGTCGAGGAGTTCTCCCAGTACTGCGACGCCAAGGGCCTCTGCCCCTACGAGCTGGGGAAGGAGCTGCTGTCCCATGCGACCGTGGTCACCGCCCCCTATGCCTATTTCTTCGCCCCTTTCATCCGGGACGCCTTCGTCGAGAGGATGAACATCTCCATGGCGGAGCTGATTATGGTGGTGGATGAGGCGCACAACCTCCCGGACTATGCCAGGGACTCGCGCACCATCCAGCTATCCAGGTTCGCCCTGGACATGGTCATGAGGGAGCTGGACGAGTACGGCGATCCGGAGGTGGTGGGGGGAGCGAGCATAAGGGACGTGGTGGAAAGGCTGGGCGTGCTTCTGGAAGAGGCGGTAAGGGAGTACGTCATCGATGATGACGGGCTGATCCCTCCTGACTTCCTGCAGGCGGGGCTGATGGAGGCCTTCACCATCACCTCAAGGCAGCTGGCCATAGCCTGCAAGGCCATGATGACCCATGGCGAGATCGTGAGGGAGAGCAAGAAGGAGCAGGGCAGGCTCCCGCGCTCCTACATCTTCTCGCTCGGGGCCTTCCTCAACTTCTGGCTGAAGATGGATGAGGAATTCTACGTGAAGCTGGTGGTGGGAGGCGAGAACCCTAGGTTCGAGGGCTATTGCCTGGACCCGGCCATCGCCTGCTCCTTCCTCCTGGAGTGCGCAGGGTCCTTGCACATGTCCGGCACCCTCACCCCCCTTTACGAGTATCGGGACTCCATCGGTCTGCCGGAGGACGCCATGATGAGGAGCTTCCCCTCCCCCTTCCCAGTCGAGAACAAGCGGGTGTTCTACTCGGAGGATGTGACCACCAAGTACGAGGAGATGGCCCAGGACGACACCATCGTGCCCAGGATGGAGGACCTGGTGGTGGTGTGCTGCAACGCCCTGGACCGTAACACGGTGGTGTTCTTCCCCTCCTACGCGCTCATGGACCGGTTCATCTCCGACGGGGTGCTGGCGCGCATCCGCAAGAAGGTCCACCTCGAGGAGAGGGGCATGCCCCAGGCCGAGCTGATGAGCACGGTCCAGAGCTTCAAGAAGGCCACCCTCCTGGGCCAGGTCCTCTTCGCGGTCATGGGCGGCAGGATAAGCGAAGGGATCGATTTCCCGGACCGGGAGCTGCAGGTGGCCCTGTTGGCAGGCATCCCCTTCCCCAAGCCGACCGCCAAGCAACGGGCCCTGTTGCATTACTACGAGATGAAGTTCGGAAGGGGATGGGAGTACACGGTGAAGGTGCCCGCCTCCCGGAAGATGCTCCAGTCCATCGGAAGGCTGATCCGGACGGAGAACGACGTGGGGGCGGCCCTGATACTGGACAAGAGGGCGAGGCAGTTCGCCGACCGTATGGACCTGGTGGTCGCTGAGGTAATTCCCAACGACCTTCTGGCCTTCTTCAAGGAACGAGGGGTCTAGCGAAAGTTTCTATACCCGCCTCCGGAATCCCCAGAGTCGATGGACGCGCTCTCCTCGATCGCGGTGGGCATTTGGGTGTTCTTGCCTGCCCTGGTCCCCAACTCAGCCGCGGTGCTTTTCGGCGGCGGCGATCCAATCGATCGGGGGCGGACCTGGAGAGGGAAGCGCGTTCTGGGAGACGGGAAGACCTGGAGCGGCCTGGTGGGCGGCGTGCTCAGTGGGATCCTGGTAGGGTTCGTCCAGCTGCTGGTCACCACGCCCGCTGACGGGATGGATTACCTCGGGTACGGGCCAATGCCCCAGGCCGCGGGGATCATCGTGGTTATGGCCCTGGGCTCTCTGCTGGGAGACATGGGAGGGGCGTTCCTGAAAAGGAGGATGGGTCTGGAGAGAGGGGCCAAGGCCACCGGTCTCGACCAATACGACTTCGTGGTTGGAGCCCTACTGCTGACTGCCCTGTTCTTCCCCTCCTGGTTCCTCTCCATCTATGTGGAGGGCAATGGCCTGTTGGCACTGGTGGCGCTGATCATCATCGTCCCAGTAATCCATCGCCTGGTCAATATCATCGGCTACAGAAGAGGTCTGAAAAAGGAGCCCTGGTGAAATGAGCAAGATGAGGATCAAGGAGGCGCTGAGTGAGTGCGGGGCGCTGATGTATGGCGAGTTCACCCTGGCGTCGGGGAAGAAGAGCAAATACTACATCGATATCAAGAAAGCCTCCACCGACCCCCAGGTCCTGGCGGAGATCGCGGAGGAGATGGCGGGCATCATGATCGCCAAGGGCATGGCCGTGGACCGGATCGCGGGCGTGGTCCTAGGCTCCATCCCCCTAGCGGTGGCATTGTCCCTGAGGACCGGCACACCCTACGTCATGGTGCGCAAGGAGAAGAAGGACCATGGCACGGGCAAGCTGATCGAAGGTGCGATGATGCAGAACGACAAGGTCCTGGTGGTGGAGGACGTCGTCACCTCCGCAGGCTCCTCGGCCGAGGCCATCACCATACTCAGGGACGCTGGGGCCAAGGTGTCCGTGGCGTTGACGGTGATCGATCGCCAGGAAGGCGGAAAGGAGAGGTTGGCGGAGATGGGGGTGGAGCTCCTGGCCCTCCTGACGGCCGAGGACGTGCTGAGGCAGTGAAATGTTCCTCGACCTCGATTGCGAGCTTTGTCACCTAAGCCTGAAAAGGACCAAGGTGGTGGCTCCCAGCGGCGACCTGCTTTCCCCGGTCGTCTTCGTGGGCGAGGCGCCAGGGGAGAAGGAGGACCTTTCGGGCCAGCCCTTCGTCGGTCGCGCCGGGAAGATGCTGGACCGATTGCTGGGGGAGGAGGGCCTCTCCAGGCAGAAGCTAATGATAACCAACACGGTGAAATGCCGCCCTCCAGGCAACCGAAGGCCGAAGGCCGACGAGGTCTTGGCCTGCCGGTCCTATTTGGAGGACGACCTGAGGGGGAAGCAGCTGATCGTGTGCATGGGGCGTACGGCCTGCGAGGGTCTGCTCAACAACAAGTTGGCCATGAGGGACTGCGTGAACCAGACCTTCACCATCGTCGTGGGCCGGGATAGGATAGACCTGGTCCCGACCTATCACCCCTCGGCCGCGTTGCGCAACCTCCAGGCCAGGGAAGGGCTCAGGCAGACGATACGTCTGGTCAAGGCACGTTTCCCCGACCTCTAGAACCTCTTCTTCCACAGGAACTTGAAGTTCTTCCAGCCGTCCTTCCAGGAGGACAGCTTGACCTCCCCCACCCGCTTGCGATATACTATGGGGACCTCCTTGGCGCGAAGCTTCCTGAAGGCCTCGATCTTGATCTCCTCGGAGAAGGGCATGCCGTCATCGCTCAGGTCAAGCTTGGATAGGCACTCCTTGTGGAAGACCCACATCCCGCTCTGCGAGTCATGGAATTTCACTTTGAAAAGGACTCGGGAGGTCAGGGTCAGCACCTTGTTGCCGAACCGGTGCATGCCGCTCATCGCGCCCTCCTCCATGGCCGCGAAACGATCGGTGGTGATGAAATCTAGCCCCTCTGCTTGCAGCATTTCCACCAGCTTGGGAACGTCCTCGGCCGGGTAGGTACAATCCGCGTCCAATGTGGCGATGATATCGCCTGTGGCCGCCTCGAACCCAGACTTGTAGGCGCGGCCATAGCCCCTCCGAGGCTCATCGACCACCCTCGCCCCCTTGGAGGTGGCGATCTCCCGCGTCCTGTCCTTGGATAGGTCGACGATGAGCACCTCGAAATCATATGTACTAGAGCGCATGGTGGAGTTGACCGAGTCCATGACCGCGCCGATGGACATCTCCTCGTTCATGGTGGGGATGACGATGCTGACCTTCAGGGTGGCACCAGCCCTACCGGTAAATGCTGACACGATATAATATCTCCCCACGCCTCACTTGGCCTTGAGCAGCTTCTTGGCATAGGGGCCCTTGGCGTCGAAGAGCTTGAAGCCGATGTAGCCCATTATGGCCACGACCAGCCTGGTGAATGACCAGAAGGTCATCTTCTGCTTGAACATGCGCATGGGATCGTAGTTGCCCCACAGGCGGCCATGCTTCAAGGTGAGCTGCTTGCGGCCGGCGCCGTTCCAGAACGCCTGCTTGTAGAAGCGATAGAGCGTGGACTTGGTGCGATGGTAAATCACGGCGCTCGGATTGTAAACGATCTTAAAGCCCGCGTCCACGGACCTAAAGTTCAGGTCGATGTCCTCCGCGGTGATGAACCAGGTGTCGAAACCCCCCACCTTCTCCAGCACCTCGCGCTTGAAGGCCTCGTTGCAGCTGGGGTAGGAGAGGTCGACCCCCCTGTATAAGAGCTCCACCCGGTCCAGCTCCTCCCAGGCCTTCAGGCCCATGTTGATGGTCTTGCCCGCCACCACGGCGTTGCCCTCCATCACGCTCTTGCGCAGCTCCTTGATCCAGAAGGGGTTGGCGATGCAGTCCCCGCCGGTGAAGGCGATGATTTCCCCCTTTGCCTGGGAGATGCCGAAGTTGGTGCTTAGACCTCGGGAGCCGGGCTTGATGTACATCTTGACCAGGCCCGGATATTGCTGGACATACCTCTCCACTATCTCCCTCGTCCGGTCGCGCGAGTTCGCGTCCACCACCACGACCTCGATAGGCCCCTCCTGTATGACCAGCGAGTCGAGGAGGTCGGCTATGTGATTCTCCTCGTTCATGATGTTCAGGACGACACTGACCAACATTACGCGCCCGCCAACATCATCGCACGATTAATAGGTATTGATGAGGGCTAGTGAGCCCTTTCCCACCATGAGCCTATGGCCCTTGCGATTCGCCCAGACGCACCCGGCTTGCCAAAGGGATGGGATCGGGGAACGCCTTTCAAAGGCGGCAGAGAAAGCGCCCGGGCGATCTTGATCACGTCCAGTCCGACCAGCTGGTTCCTACCTTCGATCAGGGTCTCGGGCCACTCGGTATTCTGGCGAAGGGTGATGCACCTTACCCCTAGAATGAACGCCTCCTTCTGGATCCCACCTGAGTCCGTGACGATCGACCTAGCGTGGGCCATGAGCGCCAACATGTCCAGGTACCCCAGGGGCTCAGTTATCGTCAGATTATTCGGCAGTTCCTCGATCATCCCAGCATCCTCGAGGACCTTTCTGGTCCTGGGATGAATGGGGAAGACGGTCCTCAAGCCTGTCCTTCCTATCGTTCCAATGATCTTCCTCATGCTCTCGGGGCTATCGGTGTTAGAAGCCCTGTGCACCGTCATGGCCAAATACTCCTTCTCCACCAAATCGAATTTATCCAGCACCTTGGAGTCCTCCAGCGCCATGCGCTTCGCCGTCTCCAAGGAGTCAACCATCACGTCCCCGCTTTTGGAAACGCCCTTGCGAATACCTTCCCTTTCGAGATTGGCAACAGCGATCTTGGTAGGGGCGAAGAGTAGCTCGGACAGATGGTCTGTCAGCACGCGGTTGGTTTCCTCGGGCATGGAGCGGTCGTAGGAGCGCAACCCCGCCTCGATATGAGCGACTGGGATACTGATCTTGGAGGCGGCCAGAGCTCCGGCCAAGGTAGAATTCGTGTCCCCGAATACTACAACCAGGTCGGGCTCTTCCTTTAGCAGAACCTCCTCAGCGGCCATGAGGATCCTTCCGGTTTGAAAGGCTTGACTCCCCGAACCCACCTCTAGGTTGTAATCTGGCTCAGGTATGTCCAACTCTTCGAAAAAGACACGGGACATTTCATAATCGTAATGCTGGCCAGTATGAATGATTATCTCATCGTTCTTCTCGCGCAGCCGTTTGGATAGAGGGGCGCATTTGATGAACTGAGGTCTTGCCCCGACAATGGTCGCGATTCTCATCAGAGACCAGAATCTTGAACATCGTATATCCATTTTTTTAGGTTGCGATGTCCAGTTCGAACTGTCCTTGCGTAACAAAATTGGAAACAAACTTTTAATCCCTTCATCGCCATCGCGCGCCAGATGAGTGCGGAACCGAATGGCCTTAAGTACAAGCTGTACGCCAAGCATTTCTCTATCAACGACTGCGACATTGGTGAGGGCACGGTGGTGCGTGACTTCGTAAACCTCTATGGATGCAAGATAGGCAAGGATTGCAAGATCGCGGCCTTTGTGGAGATCCAGCGCGGAGTGGTCATCGGGGACCGTTGCAAGGTCGAGGCTTACGCCTTCATCCCCTCGGGGGTCATCATCGAGGACGAGGTCTTCGTTGGTCCTCACGCGACCTTCACCAATGACCTGCACCCCCATGCCACTGGCGATTGGAGCATCACGCCCACATTGGTGAAGAAGGGGGCATCGATCGGCGCCAACTCCACCATCGTGTGCGGGGTAACCATCGGGGAGAGGGCGATGGTCGGGGCGGGCGCTGTCGTCACCAAGGACGTTGCTGCTGGCACATTGGTCGTGGGGAACCCGGCCAAGGTCATTAAGAAACTGGAGTGAGAGCATGGCAAAGATACCATTGGGCAGACCGGAGATGACCGACGAGATGATCGAGGCAGCGGCCTCCGCTCTGCGCAACGAGCGCCTGGTCATGGGAGAGAGCGTCAAGAAGTTCGAAGAGGAGTTCGCTCGGTTCACCGGAACCAAGTATGCGATCTCCTGCTCCTCTGGCACCAACGCTCTGCAGTTAGCTATGATCGCCGCCAAGGTCTGTGGGAAGGAGGTCCTTACCACCCCGTTCTCGTTCATAGCCACGGCCAACGCCGTCATCGAGGCGGGGGCCAAGCCGATGTTCGCAGACTCCAGCGACAGAGACTACAACCTCGACCCCATCAAGGTCGTTAAAGCGATTCGGGAGAGCACGGCCGGCGTACTTCCAGTCCACCTCTATGGCAATCCGACCGACATGGACCCGCTCGTCGAGGTCTGCCGCAAGAAGAGGTTGCTCTTGGTGGAAGACGCGTGCCAGGCACACGGCGCGGTCTACAAGGGCAAGAGGGCCGGGTCGATCGGGGACGTCGGCTGCTTCTCCTTCTATCCCACGAAGAACATGACCGTGGGCGGGGATGGCGGCATGGTAACCACCAACGACGACAAATTGGTTAAGGAGATATCCAAACTCCGTGATTGCGGCAGGGTCTCACGGTACATCCATGACGTCGTCGGCTACACCTCGAGGCTAAACAGCTGCAACGCCGCCATAGGGAGGGTGCAGCTTCGAAACCTGGAGAAGTACAATGAGCGGCGAAGGGAGCTGGCCAAGCTCTATTCCCATGAGCTGAATGGGCTGGAGCAGGTCGCTCTCCCACCCATGGGCGATAAGGAGATCACGCCAGTATTCCATCTTTACGTCATTCGATGCCAGCAGAGGGACGAGCTCGCCAAGCACATGGAGTCCAAGGGCATCGAGGTCGGGATCCACTATCCAGTGCCGATCCACCTCCAGCCAATATACCGGCAGATGTATGGATACAAGGAGGGCGACTTCCCGGTGAGCGAGATGCTGTCCAACCATCTAATGTCCCTGCCCATCTTCCCCGCGCTCAAGGAGTCCGACGTCAAGGAGGTCTGCGCGGTTATCAAGGAGTTCTATTGGGGGAAATAGGAAATGAAGATCCAGGTGGGCGTTCTTGGCGTTGGCTACTGGGGCCGGAAGATCGTTGAGGAATGGTCCGCCATACCGAACGTCAAGGTCAGAGCGGTCTCCGACCTCTCGGCCAAGAACCTGGAGCAGGCCAAGGACCGTTACGGGGTCGAGGAGCTCTTCCACGACTATCGGGAAGTGCTGGCGATACCCGAGATCAAGGCCGTGAACATCTGCCTCCCGAACGCCCTCCACTTCCCCGCCTGCAAGGAGGCGCTTGAGAAGGGGAAGCACGTCCTGGTGGAGAAGCCGATGACCCTGACGACAGATGAAGGGATGCAGCTGGTGGAGCTGGCAGAGGAGATGAACCTTACCCTCTCGGTCGGGCACATATACAGATTCAATAATGCCCTGGCGGAGATCAGGCGTCTGGTCAAGGAGCGTTTCTTCGGGCGGGTTTTCTTGGTGGAGATGGAATGGACCAACCTGGAGCAGCCCTTCTCGGATCGTGACGTCATTGTCGATCTAGCTCCGCATTACTTTGATATCATCAACTACCTGCTGGACGAATGGCCGGTCAAGGTGACTTGCGTGGCCAAGCCCTTCCGGCGCAAGGAGCTGGAGGAGACCGCTTACATCGTCTCGGAGATGAGGTCGGGGACCATTTCGCATGCCACGTTAAGCTGGCTCTCCCCCAAGAAGGTGAGGCAGATCAACGTAGTGGGCGAGAGCCGCTCCGCCTACATCGACGCCGTGGCGCAGGAAATCACCATCTATGAGTCGGGGTACACCTACAAGCTTGGAGTAGACCGCAACAATACCATCCGCACCGAGCTCATTCACTTCCTGCAGAGCATCGGCAACCCTTTGGCCGAGACACGCAACTCCGGGTTGGTAGGGTTGAAGACGGTGGAGCTGATCGAGAGGAGCAAGGAATCGCTGGCCAAGGGCTGTGCCGTATCCATCAAAGGATAGGATGAGTGAGGGGCGTTGGGCAAGAAGGTCCTGATGTTGCTGTCCAACGAGTTCAGGCCGGACGTGAGGGTGGAGAAGGAGGCCGCCACCCTCTCCAACGCGGGTATGGAAGTGACCGTCCTAGCCTGGGACAGAAGGCGCAGGCTACAGGCCGAGGAGCGAGGTGATTTTCTCGTGAGGAGGGTGAGGGCGGGAAATGCCGGTAGCAATTCTGGATTCTTCCTCAACCTGCCTCGATTCTACTTGGGTCTGCTTGGATCGGCAAGGCGAGCTAGGCCCGAGATCGTGCACGCGCACGACCTCGATACCCTCCTTCCCGCTGTCCTCATCTCCAAGCTAATGGGTGCACGGCTCGTATACGATGCCCATGAGCATTATGCTGAGATGGTGAAGGGGGACGTCCCTACAGTCGTATCGCGCCTCCTCGACCGACTGGAAAGAGCATTGGTGCCAAACGCCGAACTGATTATTGCAGCAAACGAACGGATAGCCAGATACTTGAGAGATTGGTATCAGGGGATCATGGTCGTGGTCATGAACTGCATAGATGCGCCGCCATCTTTGCCCGAACCCGCAACTCATGGAAGGAAGGAGCTGGTCATCTTCCACGGTGGGAGCTTGGAGCCTCTGAGGTACATAGAGGAGTTGATGGAAGCGGTGGAGCGCGATCCCAGGTTAAGATTCATTGTGGCTGGAAGGGGAAGGCTGGTAGACATGGTCAGGGAGGCCAGCCTCAGGTGCTCACGCATCGAGTTCCTAGGCTATGTCGACAAGGATAAGGTGTACGAGCTGACCCGAACGGCCGACGCCGTCACCGTGCTCATGGACCCGATGAATAAGAACAATCAGATAGGGACGCCCAACCGGCTCTACGAGGCCATGGCCTTGGGCGTGCCGGTACTAGCCTCGAAAGGTACTCTAGCGGGCGAGATAGTGGAGAAAGAAGGCTGCGGGATCGCCATAGCCTGGAGTCCGAAGGAGTTCGAGGCTGCCATTGAGCTGCTTCTCGACGAAGAAAAAAGGAACGAGATGGCGGCCAGTGGCAAACAGGCAGCGTCCCGGGAGTACAACTGGTCCTCAATGAGGGGACGGCTCCTCGCATCCTACCAACATCTGGGCGCATGATGCCTGCAGGACCGAGAGTACAAACAACATGTTTATGGGGGGGCAAGGTCTGTGGCCTCTCCATCCACTGGTTAGGGCATGATTGTCATCGTCGATAACCGCACTGGGAACGTCGGCTCCATCCGGAACATCTTGAAGAAAGGTGGCCACGCCTCCAAGATATCCTCCGACCCGAAGGACCTGTGGGAAGCCGATAAGATAATTCTGCCCGGGGTGGGCGCGTTTGACGCCGGCATGGACAAGCTGCACCAGCTAGGCATGCTCGAGGCCCTGAATAAGAAGGTCCTGGATGAGAGAGTTCCGGTGCTAGGCATATGCTTAGGAATGCAGCTGATGTCCATGGACAGCGAGGAAGGCCGGTCGCCAGGGCTGGGCTGGATCAAGGCCCGGACCATCCGCTTCAAGAAGGAGGAGCTGAATGGAAAAAGGATACCCAACATGGGATGGAATTCCCTCAGCGTCAGGAAGCCCCACCCCCTCATGAGGGATATCGATGGGGGGAGCAGCTTCTACTTCGTGCATTCCTACCATGTGGTATGCGAGGACCAGGAAGATGTCCTGGCCACGACCGATTACGGCATCACCTTCACCTCAGCCTTCCAGCACGGCAACATCATGGGCACGCAATTCCATCCCGAGAAGAGCCTGCGCTGGGGGACCAAGGTGCTCAGCAACTTCGCGGGCATGTGATCAACGTGATCAAGACTAGAGTGATCCCGTGCCTGCTCCTCAAGGGTAAGGGCCTCGTCAAGACCGAGCGATTCGCCAACCCTCGTTACCTTGGCGACCCCATCAACATCGTCAAAATTTTCAACGAGAAGGAAGCGCACGAGATCGCCATTTTGGACATCACGGCGACCGCTGAGGGCAGGAGCCCCAACTTCGATTATCTCCAGGACATAGCCAGCGAGGCCTATATGCCCCTCGCCTATGGTGGGGGGGTCAGGACCCTTGAGGATATCCGTAAAGTGTTCAGCATCGGCTTCGAGAAGGTCATCATCAACAATGCCTCCATATCAGACCCTGGTCTGATCGAGAAAGCCAGCCAGCAGTTCGGGAGCCAGAGCGTTGTGGTCTCCATCGACGCTAAGAGATCATTGCTGGGGAAGTACGAGGTCTTCGTCCAGAACGGGAAGATGGGGGCGAAGAGGACCCCCGCCCAACACGCCAAGGAGATGGAGGCCCGCGGCGCGGGTGAGATACTCATCACATCCATAGACAATGAGGGTACTATGTCCGGCTATGACCTCGAGCTCATCAAGGGCGTCACCAGCGTCGTGGACGTGCCGGTCCTAGCTAACGGTGGGGCCGGGGAGCTTAAGCACTTCGAGCAGTCGGTCAAACAAGGAGGAGCCTCGGGTGTCGTTGCTGGCAGTATGTTCGTGTTCCACGGTAAACACCGCGGCGTCCTGATCAGCTTCCCTGAGGAGAATCAGCTCAGCAAGTTCCTTCCGTGAGCGGCCCTATCGCTGCTCGATGATCCTTATCCTTCTGTTTGCCTGCTGTAGCAACCTGTAGGCCGGGATACGGCGGATCTTGGTGAAGGTGCCATCGTAACTAGGATAGTTCAGGTGGGTCTTCGGAGGGAGGGCCATTATGCGCTCGAACTGCTCGTCGGTAAGTTCCAGCTTCTTGATGACGTACTCCTTGTCCTCCATCTGCTGCTCCAAGGGGTAAGTGGGCTTCTGTAACTCCATTAATGCTTGCTCCCTGGTCATCTCTCCTGAGCAGATTAGGCTGGAGAAGTGGGAACGCCTCTTGTCATAGCCGAACTTCCTGGGCAGGATGTAGCCCTGATAAAATCTTGTATAGATCGACTCGTAATGCTTCCCGCCATAATACTTCCACCCCATCTCATTGGAGAGGACGGAGATTGCCTGGGTCTTGTTGTAATCGATATAGTTCAGGATGGGAAACCTCCTCAGTCGGTACTTGTAGACCCAATCCATGAAAAGGTTGTAGTGAGGGAAATTATCGAGCGACATGGTCCCGAAGCGCTGGTTGAGCGCTTTGATGTACCTGAGGTCCTCCGTTCCATAGGACCAAGAGCGGGGAATGTGCGTCTCGGTCATGTAGTTGGATCCGATAATTAGGTACTTGATCCTCCTCTCTTCGGCCTTCTTACGAAGCACTGCTACGATGGCATGGTCGGTGGGTATCTCCGAATCAGGTGTGGATGCCTTCAGGAAGGCGAGCTGAAGGTCGCGAAAGGTCTCCCAATCAAGGACCTCGGTGTATAGGTCGATGCCTAGCTTGTTGAGGAGCAGTTCGATGTTCTTGACGGAGAGCTCGGAGTCCCAGCCATTGTCCATATGGACTGCCAGGGTCCTCAAGCCCAACTTATGCACTAGATAGGCTACATAGCTGCTGTCCACGCCCCCACTCACACCAATGATGCAGTCGTAGTCCCTGCCCTTGCCATCCTCTTTCATGCGGGAGACCCAACCGTCCAAGGCGGCCTTGCCCTTCTCCCCTCGATGGACGTATCGATCGATCAGATCGTCCCTTCGGTGGCAATGGCTACAGACCCCTTGAGCATCGAATGTAATGTCAGAATCGGAGGTGTCCATCACGCATCTGGTGCATATCCTATAGTGTTCCTGCATCTCGGCAACCGATGGGGAAATCGGTATATTAAGTGTTCATAGTCAGAGGACAGAGCAACATTATTCAAACCGAGTGGATTATCCCAATATATTCACAACTAATGGCGTGGTAAAGAGGCTAGCACCCAATGGACAAGAAGAAGATCCTAATAATATCGTTCTCTAGGCTGAACTCTGACCCAAGGGTATATAGGCAGATAGCCAACCTCAGTCGATCGTATACTGTCATTGCCGCCGGACTCAACAGCCCCGATCTAGAGGGTGTAGAGTTCGTCCAGATATCAGAGAGGAGCAGATCGCTCGTCAAGAATGCTAAAAGGGCGCTGCTTCTGAAAATGCGCAGGTACGATGACTATTACAGGGAGACATTCGAGTTCAAAGGACTGCTCGATCGGGTCAAAAACGAAAAGCTCGACCTTATCATAGCGAACGATTCCGATTCCCTGCAGCTCGCGTTCATGATTTCAGATGGTTCCAACGTCCTCCACGATGCTCATGAGTATGCTCCCAGGCAGCAGGAGGAGAAGCTGTATTGGCGTTTCTTTATGATGAGATATCGCGACCATCTATGCCGAGAGTACCTGAAGAGATGCAGAGCGATGATTACCGTCTCGGATGGCATCGCCTTGGAATACGAGAGACAGTATGGCGTCAAGTCTTATGTGATTACCAACGCCACTGAGTTCGTCGACATCCAACCCTCGTCAGTGTTCGAAAACCGTATCAGGATGATACACCATGGAAGCGCGAATAAGGCTCGGCGCATCGAGACGATGATAGAGGTAATGGAGCTCCTGGATGGAAGGTTCTCATTGGACCTAATGCTGCTACCGACAGATGCGAAGTATCTTGATTCCCTCAGGAAGAAGGCCAAACATCTAAATAATGTAAGATTTAGGCAACCTGTGCCAATGAAAGAAATTGTGTGGGCATCCAATGACTACGATGTTGGTATTTACATTTTCGAACCAAGTAATTTCAATCACCAGCACGCTCTTCCGAACAAGTTATTCGAATTCCTCCAAGCCAGATTGGCAGTTGCGATTGGGCCGTCTCCTGAGATGGCAAATATCATAAGGAAATATGATTGCGGCGTTATTGCTAAGGACTTCAAGCCGGAAACCATGGCGGAAGAGCTAAGGACATTATCGAGGGAGAAGCTGATTCACCTGAAGCAGCACAGCGCAAGGGCGGCTCAAGAAGTCAATTCAGAACGGAACATGACTAGACTGAGCGACATTGTAAGCCGATTTATGGCCATTGAAGAAGGGCGCTAATCGTTCTTAGAAGTAACCATCGCTCTTGAAATTATCTCATCCAGCTTCTCCATACTCTTCTGAGCGGTCAGCTCCTTTGCAGCCTGGTGTGAACCAAGTTTCAATTCCAAGATTCTAGCCGCGTCTAATTTTCTCAACTCCACTGCGACATCCTTAGGCTCGAAGCTTTTTGCGATAATGCCACATTTGAACTTTTCGACGTACCTACTCATCTCGGGGTAAGGGCCGATAATCACGGCTAATCTAGCCTGGATATACTCGAAAAACTTGTTAGGCAGCGAATAGCGCAGATTGAATGTCGATGGTGGGGTCATGAAGATCCCAAGATCATAACAGTTTGTCCTTGGAACTAGCTCCTTCATCGGTAAAGGGTCTAGAATTCTTACACGCTTATTCCTACGCGCTATCTCCTTGATCCTCTCGAAATATCTTCTATCCAATGGTAACAACATCAGGTCGAGGGTAAATCGATCATCTAGGAACTTGACCATCTCGATCATTTCTTCGATTTTTCTTATAGGCGCTGCCACTCCATGATGAATTAACCTTATTTTATCTGGCGAGGGAAGGATAGGTTCTAGATTAAAGAACTCAGGAGCATTCAGGATCACCTCACACTTCACCTCATAGTTCTTCTCATATTCCTCAGCAATGCCATTCGAAACCGTGATTACAGAGGCACATCGCCTTAGATAAGTCCGGCAGAGCCAATCCTTATATGGGAATTGGGTCAAACGCCAAAAGACGCTGTTCTGTTTCTCTGACGGGGTATATTCGTGTGCGTCGTAGATAATGCCTTTACCTTGGTTGATTTTAAATGCAATAGGTAGCGTCTCATCATCATGCGCAATTATAATATCAAAATGCTTCTGTTCTAGCTGTTTAAGGATTTCTTCTAGTCCAAATCTTTGCTCAAAATACTTATCGAACTGTGATGTAATGATTAATGAAAGACGATAAATTTTATCTTTTAATGTTACTGATGAAAGGCGAATTGGCATAAAGATGATATCTGTAAACTCAGAAGGTTTGAGCCCGATTGTTGTCAAATCGAATTTTTCCTTAAACCATTTAATTTGGCGATAGGGCATTGGGTCTGTTTGGAGGTCTGTTATTGAGAGTATCAGCAATTTTTTCTTGGATGGCATATTTTTTTGAGAATCCAAACTTACCACCGCAATTTCAATCAGGTTCATTAAGAATATCAATAATTATTATTTTTCTGGGTTAAACACCTACTTACTTTAAAATATAAAGAATAAATGTGTGTTAGATTTTTATAAAATTATTTGGTAATATTATATATTTTATAAAGCGTTATCCAATAATATTATTATAATGGTTGCCTTAATAAAAAACACTTATCTATAATGCATAAATTACCAAGCCTAAATGTGCGGAATTACCGCAATTATCTGTAGTGGTGACAAGACTATATCACCAAAATACTTGAAGATGATGAATTCACTTGTAAATCATCGCGGTCCAGATGACGAAGGGTATTTATTAATTAATTATTCAAATGATAGACCAACGAAATGTTATGGGTCCGATACGCCAATTGAAGTTCGAACTTACCTAAGTCCATATACAACTCAAATGAAAGACATTGAGACAATTGCTGAAGATTTTTGTATCGGGTTAGGTCACAGGCGATTGTCCATTATCGATCTATCGCCGGCAGGACATCAACCGATGACTTATGGGGGGGGTGATTTTTGGTTGGTTTTTAATGGAGAAATTTACAATCATGAAGCCCTGCGAGACGAATTGACTAAATCAGGTTACAAATTCAATTCGAGAACAGATACAGAGGTAATTTTAGCTTCATACATGAAATGGGGAATAGATTGTTTAGAAAAATTCAATGGCATGTGGGCATTCATTCTATTTGATAATCGGAAAAAGAAAATTTTTCTTGCGCGTGACCGCTTCGGCGTCAAACCTTTGTACTACTGGTTTTCCTCCGAGGGATTCTTAGCACTGGCTTCGGAAATTAAAGCGTTCACGGTGCTTCCGGGATGGACTGCGATTTTAGATCAGGAAATGGCTTACGACTTCCTAGAATGGGGTGTGACTGATCATACAAGAAAAACTCTATTCAAAGGCGTGCTTCAGTTGAGGCCAAGTGAAGCAATGATTATCGACCTTAAGGATAAGAATAATAATTTATTTACATATAAATATTATGAAATCGAAAAAAAACAACCGGCTCAAAACCTATTCCAGGCAGGGCAGGTTTTTAAAAATCTATTGGAAGACTCAATAAGATTGAGAATGATTAGCGACGTGCCTCTGGGATCCTGTTTATCTGGGGGGTTAGATTCCTCATCAATCGTATGTTTAATGAATGAATTATTAATCCAAAAGAATGAACAATATGTTCAGAACACCTTTTCAGCGTATTCTGAAGAAGAAGCAACTGATGAGTCAGATTATGTGGAAGAAGTCGTAAGAGAAAGATCAGTACAATCTCATATTGTATATCCAAATGTCAAGGGTTTGGAAAATGAAATCGACGACCTTATTTGGCACCAAGATGAACCCTTTAGTTCAACAAGTCCATATGCTCAGTGGTGTGTTTTTAAACTGGCGCATAACAATGGCGTTATCGTTATGCTGGACGGTCAAGGAGCTGATGAAATCTTAGCGGGATATCACAATTTTTTTCCAACATATTTGATTCACTTATTAATGAATTACAAATTTATTAAATTTTTAATGGAGTTAAAATATATTAATAAAGTGCATAATTATTCATATAAAAAATTAATTAAGGAAATGGTCGATATTTTAAGTAATGACAAGACAAAAATATTCATTAAAAAATTGATTAAAACGGACATCGAACCTGAATGGTTTGACAAGGAAATAATTGGAAATAATGAGTCTATGGTCTTGTTGAAATGTCTGAAGAATAAGAAATTAATGAAGAATCTTCAATTATGCGAGATATTTAACATCAGCCTGCCTAAATTATTAAGATTTGAAGATAGAAATTCAATGGCAAATTCTGTAGAATCTAGAGTGCCATTCCTTGATTACAGGCTAGTTGAATATTCAATGTCACTACCTGTTTCTATGTATATTGATAATGGAGTAACAAAGAGAGTATTACGATCGGGGATGCAAGGAATATTACCAGAAAAGATTAGGACAAGAATGACTAAACTGGGATTTGCCACTCCCGAAGAATTTTGGATTAGGACCAATACCGGTTTGTTTTCAGAATTATTACAGAACGCCATCGACGCGTCAAAAGGCGTCATAAGGGGAAAAGAAATTCAGAGGATGTATGGTGTTATTGAGGATAAGACGGAGTATTCAAGCCAAATATGGAGAGCCATAAGTTTCGGTCTTTGGATGAAGAAATTCAATGTACAATTGGAATAATTTGCCCTTATCATGTGCTTGCATGTAACATAACTGGAAAATTCAGTTCAGGATTATTTTGATTAAAAACGTAACCTTTGGTCACAATTTTATAATTTGAACTCACACCTTTGATCATTTTTATAATATCCCTCGCATGCGAAGGACTATGATAGGTTGTGATAGCGATTTTTGGTTTATTTGATTTAATAGTCTTCAATCCTCCTCTAATCAAATCAATCTCGGCACCTTCAACATCGGCCTTGATGTATGTCACTTCCTCACCCCGATCAAAGAATAATTTGTCTATGGTTGTTTGGTTTACGATTAAATCCGAAGGCGCCTCAGAAACCCGTGAAGAAATTGCAAATTCATCGCTAGTAAAAAAAACCTGACCCGTACTCGAACCCAAGGCATATGGAAGTAACTCTATAGAAGAAAAGCCAGCATAAGTTCGAATTAATGATTTTTGAAAAATCGGTAGAGGCTCAACCAAGAAAATTCTTCTTGCTCTGCCAAGTATTGTGAGACCAAAAAGTCCTTCCGCTGCACCGCAATCAAGAACAATATCATCTTCTACAGGAGTAATTTTTTTTTCATAATAATGCGGATCATTTTTATTGAATAATTCTCGAGCTACCTGGTTTAATGGTTCCAGAGGCATTTTTTTTGGATAATATAAAGGATAAGAAAGCCCCCTGAATTGAATCTTGGAATAATCTTCAACCTCCTGAACACTAACGATTGCGGAATCCATTGGCTTCTTCATAAAACGCACAATTCTCTCAGGCAATAGCAACCTAATCAGTTCAGGCGTTGTAATTTCTAACTCGGGTTCCCTTAGCCAAAATTTCAACGCCCTGAATGAATAATTATATGCCTTCAATTATACGCCTCTTATTAAATATTATCATTATCAGTTACTTTTTCGATTGCTTCCATGTATTTTTGAATCGTCATTTTCACAATATTATTTATGTTAAATCTCGAAACTTCATCAATAATTCTCTCATGATTCCAATTCTTAATTAATGCCTCCTTTATCGTTGAAGGTAATTCGAGTCTATGGCTCAACAAACCACAATCATTTTCGATAATTAATTCACTTCCACCATTGAATGTGGCAACAACTGGTGTTCCACAAGCCATTGCCTCAATTTGGACAATTCCAAATGATTCGGATTTTGAAGGGTGGCAAAAAATATTGCACCTATTCATTTCCTTTCTTGCCTCTTCAACAGAAATTGGTCCTAACAATGTGACAATATTATTAAGGCCTAATGAATCAATTAATTCCCTCAGCGTCTTACCATAGCCAACGTCTTTCCCTGCAATAATGCATTTAATATCTGGAAAATCCTTTTTTATTATGTATAAAGACTTTATTAAATCTTGATACCCCTTCCTCTCATCAAGCATTCCCATGGCAAAAATTCTATTCTTTTCCCTGATAATTGATTTAATTGGATAATAATTTTCAGGGTCATAGCCATTTGGTATGTATTCGGTATTGGCATTGAATTTTCTGAGCAATTCCCTATCAAGTTTATTGACTCTAATAAGTACATCTGAATTCGTCCAAGCACTGGTAAAAGAAGGATTATTTTCATCGATCAATTGCATTAACCATTCGTGGTCTTCATGAATCGTGGTTACAACAGGTAATCCAAATTCCTTTCCTAGCTTAACTGCAGCAGAACCACATGGATGAGAAAAATGTGCGTGAATAATATCGTATTTTTTATTGTTATTTTCAATAATTTTTTTCGCTGACTTATAGTAAATATTTGTTAGATGCTCTATCCAATCGCCTTTATATCTATGAAATAAATACCCTGGAAAGTAATAATTATAATTCACCGTCAAATTGTTAATTAGAACTTTTCTAAAAAATTTTTTAGGAGGCAATACTGATTGGTTACATAATACATCTACTTGACCGACCATTCTTGAAAGGTATTTAACCTGATCAGCTACGAATGATCCACCGAAATAATTCCTTGATAAATCTGGATATGCCTTTGTAATGACAAGAACCTTGATGTCAGTTGAGTTCATTTAATGGGTACCCATCCTGCTATTAACAAATATCTTTTATCTAAAGAACTCTCGTATCAATCAGAGAACTTATTTATACCATCATACCAATACTAATGTTTGTCCGACACCTGTCGGACTCGAGGGATGGGATTGCAGACAGAGGTCTCTCTCCACTTGGAGGACC
>CAYHAO010000015.1:0-11920 GCA_964354665.1 uncultured Methanomassiliicoccaceae archaeon
TGATCCTCCTCTACGCCCCGGGTAGCTCCGGGGCGCACGGGGTGAGCGGACGGCCAGGGAGCACTGGACGAGTCGCGATCGAATGATGCCGACTTTAGGTGCAAAGCCGCGGTGGCTTGGCCATAAGTATTTTTCCCGTCGGCTCTTTTCCATTGGATGATGAAGAACGAAATGAGCGCCTTCGACGTGCTTCGCGTGGTCAAGGATATGCAGGAGCTGGTCGGGGGTTACCTGGATAAGGTCTTCCATTGGGACCGCAGGAACGTGCTGCTGAGGGCGAACGTGCCTGGCCTAGGAAGGAGAGAGGTCCTCCTCATCGACCAGAAATTCCTCTACCTCTCCAAGGACAGGCCGGAAACGCCTGACATGCCCTCCCAGTTCGCTGTGCACCTGCGCAAGCTCCTCTCCAATGCCAGGATCACCGTCATAAGGCAGCAAGAGTTCGACCGCGTTGTTGTCATCGAGCTGCAGAGGGATGAGGTGTACCAGATAGTGATCGAGCTCTTCGGCGAGGGCAATCTGCTCCTGGTTTCCGAGGGCAGGATCGTCAATTGCCTGATGTCCAAGACCTGGAAGCACCGGGACGTCAGGCCAGGAGCTGCCTACGAGTTCCCTCCGGTCCGCTTCAATCCCCGGGTGCATGGACAGGAGGAGTTCGAGAAGGCCATCCGATCGTCCAAATCGGACATCGTCAGGACGTTGGCCACCTCCATCAACCTCGGTGGCCAGTATGCCGAGGAGGTTTGCCTGCGAGCCGGGGTGGACAAGTCATTCAAGGCAAGCATGGTCGACTCCGATTCCCTGGTCCGATTGACTGGAGCTGCTCGGTCCATCCTGGAGGAGGTCTCGTCCAGCACCACCTCCTGCGCCTACAAGGAGGCGAACGGGGAGGTAGTGGACGTTTCGCCAATCGAGCTCCGCCAGTATGAAGGGAAGGAGAAGGTCTGCTTCCCTTCCTTCTCCGAAGGGCTGCAATTCTACCTGGAACAAAGGAGATCGAAGGAGAGGGAGGCTGCCGTGAACCCTGAAGTGCAGCGCCTCGCCCGACAGCTGGCGCAGCTCAAGGAGGCGGAGGGGACGTCCAACGCAGAAGCGGAGGCGTTGGTCAGGCAGGCAGAGGCGATCTATGCAAACTACCAAGATGCGAGTTCCGCGCTTTCCAGCATGAAGGAGAACGCCGAAGGCAAGGACTGGGAGGAGCTCAAGGCCCTGGGCAAGGAGGATGCGCGGCTGCGGTTCGTCGACCCCAAGAGGAAAGTGATGGGCCTGATCCTGGGCGACCTAGTGGTGGAGCTCGATTACACGAAAGGGCTGGAGGAGAATGCCAGCCTGACCTATGCCCGAGCGCGGGAGGCCAAGGACAAGGCCACGCGCTCCCATGAGCTGATTGAAGAAACGGAGGCGAGGATCGCCGCGCTCAGGCGCAAGGACGCCCTCGAGGCGCAGAAGGCCAAGGTAGTGACCAAGCCCACCAAGAAGTTCTGGTTCGAGGCCTACAAGTGGTTCATCACCAGCGGGGGGCACCTGGTACTGGCCGGCCGGGACGCCCGGACCAACGATCAGGTGGTGAAGAAGCACCTGACCTCAGTGGACCGGTACGCGCACGCGGATGTCCATGGAGCCTCCAGCGTGGTCATCAAGGACGGTGCCACCGCCAACGAGCGGGAGCTGGCCGAGGCCTGTGCCTTCGCCCTGGCGCACTCCAAGGCCTGGAACGCCGGCATAAGGGAGGGGAGCGCCTACTGGGTGCTGCCCGACCAGGTTTCCAAGACCCCGGATGCGGGGGAGTTCGTGCCCCGCGGGGCCTTCATCATCCGGGGCAAGCGCAACTACGTGCATCACATCCAATTGCAGCTGGCCATCGGCGAGATCGACCATCAGGGCGCGAGGAAGATAATGTGCGGGCCGAAGGAGGCCGTGCTCCAGCTTTCCAAGAGGTATGCCATCATCGTGCCAGGTGACGAGGACAGGAGCAAGATCTCGTCGGCATTGGCCAAGGAGATGAACGTTCCAGAGGAGGAGGTCTCCCGCATCCTCCCCCCAGGGGACCTGGAGATAAGGGAGCGCGTGAACCTTTAGGAGGGGTGGGGATGAGCGCCCGAGCCGGAATTCGAATCCGGGTCTGCAGGTCCGCAGCCTGCTAGGATATCCAAGCTACCCCACTCGGGCAGGACGAAACACCCTCAAGACTCCCCGGTTCTTATACTTAACCACGTCAGTAAGTGGTGCTCATGTCCAACTTACCTTTCTTCCTGGCCAAGCGATCGGCGTAACGGAATATGCCTAGGGAGAGGACCAGGAACAGCAAGCTCGTGGCGAGCAGCATGAGGAATATGTCCCCCGTGGAATAGGCCGCCATGCCGCTGTCCCATTGCAGGTCCGCAGGCAGCACCGCCCTCCGGACCACCTCCAGCCAGTAAGTGATGGGGATCGCCAATCCGATGACCTGCCCCCAGGTGGGGAGGAAGGTGATGGGGAAGGTCACCCCGCAAAAGAGGTAGAACATGCCAGCGATGCCCTCGTTGATGCCCATGCTGTGCTTGGCGGTGAGCATGGAGACGCCGGCCAGGGCGATCCCGATCATCAATATGCAGAAGAGCCCCACCGCCATGGCCAAGAGCAGCAATGGCCAGTTCACTGCGCCCAGCTCGATGGGCAGCCCGAGGAAAAGCACCCCGAAGGCCAGGGTGATGACGGCGGCGATGGTGGTGATGACGATCTTGGGGACCGCCCTACCTACGATGTAGAAGTAGAAGGAGATGGGGGCGATGTACACCTGCTTCAGCGTCTGGTAGTGCTCCCGGTCCTCGTGGATGACGAACACCACCCCGAAGAGGACCTGGGCCACGTACATGTAGAAGGTGTTGCCCACGAACATGTAGGAGAAGATCTCCGGCTGCTCGAGGACCGAGCCCCAGATTATCAGGTACATGATGACCAAGATGAGGGTGGCCGAGATGGGCTTGATGATCGAGTATATGGCAAAAAGCCAAGGGTTGGTCCAGTTCGACTCCATCTGCCACCCGAGCCAGGCGGCATACTTCAGGGTGCGGAGGTTCGCCTTCATTGCCATCTCAGCGTCAACCTCCCTTCCCTCTTGCCTAGGTATTCCATGTAATGCAGAGCGTACCTTGCGGCAAGGACGAACCCTACCGCCAGCACCATGAGGATGACCAGCTCCACCTGCCATGTCAAGAAGGGCATGATCTGCTCCCCGTCGAACATGAGCTGCCGCATGGCGTCGAGCCCCAGGGTGATGGGGATTATGCTGGCCCCCAGGGCGACCCAGAAGCCCATAGCCTTGACCGGGAAGTAGAAGCCGGAGACCAGGTAGATGGGCTCCTGCAGGATGTTGGACAGGTGCCATGCGCCACGGCCATAGAGCAGGTAGAGCGAGGAGAACAACATCCCCATGCCATATAGGGCGATGAGCGTGACCACGAACACGGCCAGCAGCGCCGCGGGATTGGTGACCTCCAGCTCCACGTCAAAGAGGAGGAACCCCAGGATGAAGGTGGACAAGGCCCTCACGCCAGTGAGGAACATCCCCCCGATGGCCATGCCGGCCAGCACGGACATCCGGGACATGGGCGCGATGAGGTAGAGCTGGAGGTTGCCCGTCTCCTTCTCCCAATAGAATTGGGCCGCCATGCTCCAGAGGACGTTGATCCAGAAGGCGGTCATGGCCCCGCCCAGCACGACGAAGCCAGTGTAGATCTCCGGCGCCCCCATGGCCCGATAGAAGAAAATGAAGGCGGCGATGCCCAACAGGGGGAGGAAGATGTCGAAGAGGATCCAGCTCGGCTCCCGCTGCACCCCGATGATCCTGGGGTAGGCGCGGCCCCACATGGCCCTCCAGTTCAGCTGGAGGTCCATCAATCCAACCCCCTTCCCACCAGCTGGATGAACACGTCCTCTAGGGTGGCCTCGGTCTTGTTGAGGGAGATCACCTTGGCATTCTTGTTGGTGATGAGGGATATGATGTCCGATATGACCGCCTCGTCCTCCAGGATGAAGCGGACCTCCTCCTTCGACCCGTCACCCTTGGCGTTGAAGCCTTTGACGCCAGGCAAGGAGCATATCTCGCCGATGCTGGCGCAGGGGGAGGTGGTGATGGTGAAGGTCGAGTCCTTAGCCACCATCCGCTTCAGCCTGAGCGGGGTGTCGCAGGCCAATATCTTGCCTTGGTCGATTATGGCCAGCCGGTCGCAGAGGTGGTCCGCCTCCTGCATGTAGTGGGTGGTCAGCAGGACCGTCTTGCCCGACTGGTCCTTGACCCATTTGCGGATGAAGCTGCGGATGTTCATGGAGGCGTTGACGTCCAGCCCGAGGGTGGGCTCGTCCAGGAAGATCAGGTCCGGGTCGGTGACGAATCCCCGGATCACGTTCATCTTCTGCCTTTGGCCCGTGGATATGGTGCGCACCTTGGAGTCGGCCTTGTCGGCGATTCCGAACAGCTCCAACATCTCGTTGATGGTCCTCTTGGCCTCTTCGCTGGGCATGCCGTAGAACTGGGAGAACATCCACAGGTTCTCCCTCACCGTGAGCAGGCCGTAGCCCGAGGTCTCCCCGCCCGAGACCATATTGATGCGGGGGCGGATGGCCTGGACTTCCTTCTCGACGTCGTGCCCTAGGACCTTCACCGTGCCTGAGGTGGGGAGGAGGAGTGTGGCCAGGATCTTGATGAAGGTGGTCTTGCCTGCGCCGTTCGGGCCCAGCAGGCCGAACAGCTCCCCCTCCTCTACTCGCAGGTCGACGTGGTCAAGGGCTACCAGGGGCTTCTTGCCTTTGGCACCCCCGAAGGTCCTGACCAGCTGGTTGGACTCTATGGCAAATGGCATGGGCTAGGTCGTATCAGAAGATGTCCGGAAAAGAGTATCGGCCTCACGCCTTGTTATTCTGGTGGTAGCGGGTTGCGTAGCCGGCGATGCGGTTGCGCATGGTGATGGATTGAACGTTGGTGAGCTTGTCCACCAACTGCTTGTTGGCCTCGAAGTCGTCGGTGAAGAGCCTAGGGTACTTCTCTACGAGCTCTATGGCGACTCTCTTGATGTAAGTGGGCCTGATCCTTCCCATGGTTATCCACCAGGTAAGTCCGGGTTAAGGTCTAAGCCTATTTAAGGTTTTTCAGCTCATGCCTGCGGGGCTTGCCGCAGGTCATCTTGCCCTCTGGACAGGGCCCGCGGACGCAGCCAGGGCCCGCCTCGGAGAAGATGCGGGGGGAGGTGTGTTTGACCTGTCGCAGCATCTCGTCGGCGACCTCGCGTAGCTCCCACTGTGTTCGGTTGCAGCAGCGTAAAGAGAAGAAATGCCAAAGCTCCCTGGCGTTCATGGTGACCGTGATATTGGTGGTGCAGGCGTTGGGGAGGGCGTAGCGCGCGTCCTCCGCCGGGACCTTCTCCGATAGCCTGCGGTAGCAGTCCCAGGACCTGGCCATCAGCTCCTCGAACTCCGCCCTGAGCTCCTGGTCCTCGGCTATCGAAGGCGGCGTGACGAAGGAGGCATCCTTCAACGGAACATACCTCTGGCTCTGCTGAGAGAATGAGGCGATGCGATGACGCACCAGCTGATGGGTGAGGGCGCGGGAGACGCCTTCGATGGAGAAGGTGTAGGAGGCATGCTCGATGACCGAGTGATGCCCCATCCCAGTGATGTCCGAAATGGCCTTGCCCGCCTTCTCCTCGCCGATCTCCTCCAATAGCTTGCTGGCACCTTTCTTGGAGTAGCAGGAGCGGGCGGCTGCGGCGCACAATCGCTCGGCGTCCTTGGTGTAGGAAAGCAGGGTTACCTTCATTCCGGATGGAGATGGCGTGCCTGGGCATTAAGCTGTTCGCCTTAGCGGTAGGTGTACTGGAAGCTGACCTCGAGGTTGCCGGACTTTACCTCGGCGCCCCGCCTGGGGAAATCGCCGGAGAGGAGCTGCTTGAGCCGGATGACGTTGAGCTGCCTGGAGGCCAATATCGAGCTTATCCCCTCGACGTGGCCATCTCCGATCACCGCCACGACGTTGATGTATCTCTCCTCGGCTTCGGCGATGCGCCCGGCCATGAGCTGGTTGCGGTCGTCGATCAGGACCTTCTTCAAGGTGGGGAACTCCTTGCCGAACTGGGCCAGGTACTCACCCTCGTTCTCTGAGAACTTGTCCAGCTCCTTCTGCACCTTCTTCTTGCTGGTGAAAAGGCCGGTGAGGGCGGATATGGACAGAAGCACCCTCTCCTTGAAGGGCATCTCCTGCCACAGGCGACCGAAGAGGATCCCGGCGTCGGCGTCTATGAGCAGGGCGGCGATCCCAGCCTGCTGGGCAGTATCGATGGCCGCGAGCATCTCTGAGCCCAGCTCCCCACCGAAATCCTTGGCCATCCTCTTCTGGAAAATGGAGAGCAACCTGTAAGTAGGTGGCATTCTGCGCTTGGCCTGGGGATTCTTCAGCGCATGGTAGCGATTGGGGTCGAGCTCGACGCAGACCGCGCCCGGCATCTCCCCTTGGATGATCTCCCGGACCTGTCCGCCGATATCGAACACGTGGCCGACGCCGATGAGGGTGATCATCGAGCTCACGAAACCGCTTGCCTTCTTAATTCTTTCCTTTGGAGCCGCGCCCTTCTACGACTTCACCCGGTGCCCATCACCAAGATGTAGAGTATGAAGGACGGCAGGATGGTGAGAAGTGGAAGGCCAATGAGGACCAATAGGATAATCCAGAGAAGCCTGTTGTTGTCCTTGGTTGGGCCCAATCCCCCTCCGCATTTAATGCAGTGGACGAACCCCTCGTCATTGTAGGTCCCGCAACGTTGGTGGTACAACTCTCTTCCCACCAGCAATTCATTTATCGGTCCGATGGTAAATATCTTTTCTGTCAGCGAAGCGTTTATTATGTTAGGGGGGTTGGACGGTGCGCTGATGAAAAAGGCCGGGTTCGATCTGGTCGCCTTCGACATGGACGGGGTCCTAGTAGATTACAGAAGTTGCTGGACCTGGATCCATGATCATTTCTCGGTGGACAATGAGGATGCGTTGAACGAGTTCATCGACGGCCGCATCGACGACATGGAGTTCATGCGCCGTGACATCGCCCTGTGGAAGGAGCGGAACCCGTGCCTTTGCCGGTCGGACCTTGACTCCATCCTTGAGCCCCTTCCCATAACCGACGGAATCGCCGAGACGGTCAACGCCCTGAGGGCGGCTGGCATAAAGACGGTGATAATCACCGGGGGGATCGACATCGTGGCCGAGAGGATCGCCAGGCATTATGGTTTCGATGACTTCTTGGCCAACGGCGTGGAGTGCGATGAACGGGGGCGCGTGACCGGCGAAGGGGTCCTACGGGTAGAGCTCAAAAATAAAAGGGCCGCGCTGGAGTCCTTCCTAGCCAAGTACTCGGTGACCAAGGAGCGAGCCGCTAGCATCGGGGACAGCTTCATCGACATCCCCATGTTCGAGGCGTCGGGCATGAGCATAGCCTACAACCCCTCGGACGAGGTGGTGGTGCGCAAGGCAACCCACGTGGTCAGAAGCCAGAACCTCACCGCCGTCCTTCCCTACATCCTGGACGCAAAGTGAGGCTGGGCTAGCCCTTGTGGCCATGCTCCCCTATCAAGGGCACGAAAACACAGCCTCCGAGATTCTCAGTATGGAACCTGCCCTTGCTCCGCGTGACCATGACCAGGTCCTGATACCAGCTGCCTCCCACCGGTACCAGCATCTTGCCTTCATCGGAAAGCTGGTCCTTGAGCGGTTCCGGAACATGGGGCGCCGCCGCGGCCACCGAGATTCTATCATATGGGGCGTGCTCGGGGAGGCCTCTGGTCCCGTCACCTTCGATCACCAATACGATGTCCGAATACCCCGCCGCCTCCAGGTTCTTCTTGGCCATTTCCACCAAGAGAGGTATTCGCTCGATGGTGAACACCTTCCCCCCTGGTCGGACCAGCTCGGCCATGACCGCGGCGTGGTAACCCGACCCACCGCCGACCTCGAGCACCTTTAGGCCTGGATGGAGGTCCAATGCCTCGGCCATTATGGCCACCATATGAGGGGCACTTATCGTCTGGCCCTCTCCTATTTGAAGGGGCGTGTCGACATAGGCCTGCTCGCACATTTCTGGTGGAAGGAAAAGGTGCCGAGGCACGGCCATCATGGCCTCGAAAACTCGTTGGCTATGGACGTGGCCTGAGCTCCGCAGCCTGGATACCATCCTTTCCCTAGCTTCCTTGGGCTCCATATTCCTATGAATAGGTGATGCGGGCGCTCTTGGCATAGATGCGCACGATGTCCCGGGCGGGCACGCCCCCATGGCGAACCATGCCCTCCCTGGTCTTGATGTAGTGGATGACCACGCTGTCCCTGCCGATGTTGAGGATGTCCCCGACGAAGAACTCCTCGTCCGGTAAGGCGGTGAGCTCGGCCGCCAGGGTCTTTGAGGTCTTGTTGACCGAGATCTTGACCCTGACCTTGTCGAACCTCTTGGCCCAGATGGTCCTTATCTCCTTGGCCGGCGCCTGGCTGACCCTCCGCTCTCCCTTCTCTATGGCGGTTATCACCACGTTGGAATCTCCCACGAAGAGCTCGTCCCCCACCGCCACCATCTCATCCTCTCCGAACTCGAACTCCGCCTTCTTGGTCGCGCCCATGTCGCTGAGGACGATCGCCACCTTCGCCGACTTGGGCTCCCGCACCACGGCACCATGCACTTGCTGGCACTCCTGACATCTTACCGTGGTCTCTAGGACGTCACCGCCCTTGGAGAGCCTTCCCTTCAGCACCTCATGTAGCGTCTTCTCGCCGCAGGAAGGGCAGTCCAGATAGAGTGAATTAGGAATCGCCATCTCATCCCTCCTTTGCTAACACGCTCATTTCCATATCACCGCCCCCTATTGAATCTATCTTCTTATCTCGAAGGGGGCGCCATGCCCGGGGACCACCACGTCCGCCCAATCGACTATCCTGCGCATGCTCCGCAGAGCCTTCTCCGGATCGTAATTGAGGCCTGGAGGTACCCACTTGAGATAATTGTCGAGAATCGGCAGGGCATCGCCGACGATGGCGTACTTCCTGTCCGATTCCACGAACACGCTGACGCTGCCAGGCGTGTGCCCTGGGGTCCTGACCAACCGGGCGGATGCGTCGATTCGGCTCTCCTCGTCCTCCTGCTCCGGCTCGGAATCGAATAAGATCGCCTTGGCCTTGGTGAAGAGGTCGTTGTTTTCGCAGTGGTCGTGATGATCATGGGTTATCACCAGAATATCCACATCCTCGGGCGGCACGGCCAACCTCTCTAGTGAGGCTAGTATCTTCGGTCTATTGGCGGTGGAGGATGTATCCACAACAATGACGTGTTGTTTGGTCCGCACTAAGGTCGAGGAGCTGTGCGCCTCTAAAACCACCTTGCCATCCCTGCGGATCGTTCCCTCGCATAGCACGTTGACCTTGGCGCTCATCTCAGTCTCACCTCGTAACCGCAATCGCTCACTAGCTTGTCACCTTTATGATGGAAGTGGGAACCGCACCTGGGACATTTAGCCCTGGCGGCGAAATAGTCCAGCCAAGCCTTCCTGATGTCTTCCTGCTTCTCCCCCTTTATCTTCTCGAGCGCGTTCTTGAGCTCGGGCGTCGTGGCCAGGGGTTCCAGACCTTCGTCCTTGAACTTGACGGACTTCGCAGTCCTTTGGGTCTTTCCAAGGAGTGTGCCCACCGCCATGCCAGTGAGGAAGCCTCCAAGATGAGCGGCATAAGCAACCCCGCCGCCTCCTACGCCCAGTACAAAGGGCAGCTGGGAAGCGAAGAAGGCCATGGTGGCGGCCCAGACCGGCACGTTAGGCAGGATGATGATGAACAAGGGCAGCGTGAGCTTGTCCCTCGGATAAAGGATGAACAGCGCCCCGACCAGGCCGGATATGGCCCCGGAGGCGCCGATGATGATGACAGTGCTACCCCACATCACCATGGCCTGAAGCAGCAGCCCGAGGACGCCAGCTGCGATGTATATTACGAAGAATTTGTACTTCCCTATCCTCACCTCCAAAGGCCAGCCGAAGAGGAAGAGGAAGAGCATGTTAGCGAAGATATGGTAGATGCCCGCGTGCACAAACATGCTAGTGAAGACGGTGTAAAGGTCCTGGCCGGTCTGAAGGTAGATGGGTCGGAACCCGAGCTCGACCATCATCGTGGTCCCTGGGCCGAGTATCTCCATGAAAAAGACAGCCAAGTTACCTATTAGCAGCATCAGGGTAAGGGAGAAGCGCTTGAGCATCCCCAAGGCCAGAGTGGCGACCATTATCGCTATCGCCGCGAGCGAGAAGGCGTCCATGTTCCGATGCCCCTAATTGATGGACGGATATGTTGGTTTCGCCTTGGAAGCAGTATTAAAACCGACAACGATGTTCTGGCGTCCGGAGGTAGAGAATTGGAGGACCCATCACATGGCATCTTGGTGATGACCCTCGATCCTGTGGACTCTTTCTCAAGGCGCATGAGATTCGTTCTATGGTCTGGCTGGATCGGGATGCCCGTCATATTCACGGCAGTGCTGGCGATGTTGTATGCGTTCGGCGACTCCACGGACCTGTTGTTGGTGGAGGCGATCGTCCTTTACTCGATATGCGTGCTGGATTTCTTTCTGATGGACCATGTCCTGGGGAAATATATCAGGCCAGTAATGGTCTATTCCGACGGCCTGCAATTCCCAGTCTCCAGAATGGACAAAGGAATGAGGCGCAATCAATGGGTCAGTAAGGATGAGATCGAGCTGGTCCGTCTGTCCAATGCTTGGCAATTGGGTAAGGTGAGCAGCTTTGATACCCTGACAAGAAATGGCAAGAACCGCCAGATCGGCCCGAGGAACGAAGAGCAGGTCCGGGCGGCGCTCGACTACTTCGGGAAAGAATGGAAAATCAGGGTCGACACGAACCCATCTCGGCCGAGGAAGAGATGAGCAGCGATGCGGATTGACCCAGGGATCATCTGGAAGGAGTGCGCATCGGTCTATTCCCCCTCCGATGACACCTATCTGCTCCTCGAGTACGTTACGGTTCGGGAGGGGGAGAGGGTCCTTGAAATGGGATGCGGCACGGGCTTGATCGCCCTCCATTGCGCCAAGGCCGGCGCCATCGTGACCGCGGCCGACATCAACCCCAAGGCAGTGGATTGCGTCCGCGCCAATGCCAAACTAAATGGGCTGGAAATTGAGGTGGTGCATTCGGACCTGTTCTTGGATGTCGAGGGTGGCTTCGACCTCATCGTTTTCAACCCTCCTTACCTCCCGGATGAGATCAAGGGGGATATGGAGCGCTCGTGGGCCGGAGGGGAGGACGGGGTCAGGGTGCTGGATCGGTTCCTGAGGGACGCCCCCAATCATCTGGCCAAAGGAGGCCAGATATTGGTGCTCCTATCCACCGCCATGAAGGATGCGCCCCTGCAATGCGTCCTCTCCCAGTTCATCAGGGACCGATTGGCCGCCAAACGGCTCTTCTTCGAGGAGATTTGGGTGGAGATGCTTCGCCTACCCTGAGCTCTCCAGCAACCTTGCTATCTCTTGCTTCAGAAGCTCGCTGACCATCTTGCCGTCCACCTTGCCCCGGAGGCGCTCCATCACCGGGCCCATCAACGGGCCCACCGCTCCCATGCCCTTCTCGCGGACGAAGGCCTCTCTCTCCTTGACAATCATGGCGACCACGGCCTCGGCCTCGCCGCTGTCCATGCGCTGCAGGCCCAGGTCCTTGATCGCCTCATCGACATTCCTGACCTCGCACATCCTCTTGAGGACCTGGGGCAGGGCCTCCTTGGCGAACCGGCCATCGTGCAGGGCGGCGAAGGCCTGGAGCAGGGCGGCGTCGTCCAGCTTGGCCACATCCGCACCCTCCTTCTGGATCTCGGGCAAGGTGCTGAGCAGGGTGCGCGCCGCCACCGCCGCGAGGTCGTATTT
>CAYHAO010000015.1:12020-33809 GCA_964354665.1 uncultured Methanomassiliicoccaceae archaeon
TTGCCGGCCTCGTCGGCGCAGATGGCGAAGGCGCCCTCGCCATCGATGGCCAGCGCACCTCTCACGTCCACCACCTCCTCCGGGGCGATGCCGTATCCAGGCAGCTCATCGGAATGGAAGATTCCCATCACCCCTGCGCGCATCTTCGCCCTCTGGGCCATCTCCGCCCCCAGGCGCAGCCTGCCATCCGGGCTCCTCATCACTCCTTCGAACCCGGGAAGGGCCACCCCGAGCACCTTTCCACCTTTGGACAGCGCGCCCGCCACCACCTTGGACTTGGATTCTCTCAACCTAGCGGTCAGATCGACGATGTCGGCTTGGATGGGGGCGACCTTCTTCGAATGCAGCATCCCTTGCACCTCGAGCAGCGACCTCTGTCGGTCGACCTCCCTCTGCACGTACTCCGGGAGCATGCGTAGCTCCTGGACGCCCTTGACCTCGACCCTAGCCCCGCCTGGTATGGAGATGTTCAGGTCCTCGCGGATGGTGCCCAGGCCCCTCTTGACCATCTTGGTCGCCCTGAGCAGGGAGCCGAGCCTGGCGGCGACCTCCTTCACCTCCTCGGGGGTGTGCATGTCCGGCCCGGTCGCGACCTCGATCAGGGGTATTCCCAACCGGTCCAGCTTGTAGGTCACCTCCTGCCCCTTGGCCTCCATCTTCCGAGCCGCGTCCTCCTCTAGGCAAATGGATTGGATGGAGATGCGCTTTCCGTCGATCTCCAGAGCCCCATCCACGGCCACCAGGGCCGTCCTTTGGAAGCCGGTGGTGTTGGAGCCGTCGATGACGATCTTGCGCATGAAATGGACCTCGTCGACCACCTTGGCCCCTAGTAGGGCGGAGAAGGTCAGCGTGGTCTCGATGGCCTGGGGGTCGGCATCGTGAGGGGGCTCCTCGTCCGCTTCGACCAGGCAGCTCACGCGGTGAGGGGCGAGGTAGCGGAAGCGCATCCTCCTCTCCGCCTGCGCCAATGCGGCCCGGTCCACCTCTCCCAGCTCGCTCTGGGTCGGGCGGAGGCGGCGGTGCAGCTCCAGGCCCGGCTCCTCCACCAGCTCGGTGGCGCAAGAGCAGAACAGCTTCTTGGTGTCCAGCTGTTGATGGATCTCGATGCCACAGATCAGCTGGTGCTCGGCCATCAGGCCTCCCTCCTTTGGGAAATCTCCCCCTTGAGGCTGCCGACCATCATCGACCTAAGCTCCTCCGGTCCTTTAGCGTTGGTCAGGACCCACATCAGCTTGACCAGGGCGGTCTCGGGCAGCATGTCCTCCCCGGGGATGACGCCTGCGTTGAGCAGGTCCCTGCCCGTGTCATAGACATTAAGGTTCACCCTGCCGTTCAGGCACTGCGAGGTCATCACGATGGGCATGCCCTTCCTAGCATGCTTCCTTATGACCTCCACCAGCTCCTTGGAGACGTGACCTAGGCCCGTGCCCGCGATGACGGCCCCTCTATGCTGCACCAGGGAGGACTCTAAGGCGCTCGGTGACATGCCTGGGTAGAATTGCAGGAGGCAGACCCTTTCCTCCATGCCCTTCCTCAACCTCACCTTGGAGCCCGACTTCCTACGGTAGTGAGAAAGCATCTCGATCCTTCCGTCCAGGTCCATCCTGGCCACCGGCCCCTCGTTGATGCTCTGGAAGGCGTCGCGACGGCTGGTGTGCATCTTCCTCACCCTCGTCCCCCGATGCACCGCGAAAGCAGTGTCGGAGGAGGACTGGTGCATGAGCACGAGCACCTCGGCCGCGTCCGAATCGACGCAGAACTTCGCGGCTGAGACCAGATTGGTATAAGCGTCGGAGGAGGGACGGTCGGAAGACCTCTGGGCCCCGACCAGGACGACTGGCTTGGGCAGGTCGTCGAGCATGAAGGACAGCGCGGCAGAGGTGTATCCCATGGTGTCCGTGCCGTGCGGCACTATCACCCCCTCATCCCCCGCGTTCAACCGATCGGCGACCTCCTCGGCCAGCCTCTGCCAGTATTCCACCTTCATGTTCTCCGAGAAGATGGAAAAGATCACTTTGGCGTCCACCTGGCAGACCTCGGCCATCTCCGGGACCGCTGAGACCAGGTCCGTGGCGGACAGCGCGGGGTGCACGGCTCCAGTGCGATAGTCGACGTAGGAGGCGATGGTCCCTCCCGTCCCTAGCACCGCCACCCTCTTCTTGCCTTCGGCGATGGCGGAGGGTTTGGCCGTCCTCTCCCTCTTCACGCCCTTGCTGGTGACGGTCAAGTTGTCGCCCTCGCTCAGCCGGACCCCGATGTTGTACCCGCTCCTTTGCTTAAGGACCACCACGTCCGGGTCGGAGAACTCGTGGTGGGGCATGAGGACCCCAGACCTCTCGGTCGCGCCTATGGTAACCCTCACGCTGTCCCCTTCCTCGGCGCCAGCATGGCGCAGGAGTTCCGCGACCCTCCGTGAATAGCTCAATCCAATCGCCTGGGTCGAGATTAGGCTTCGGCCATATGGTTTTTTTGAGTGTGGGGGGCCTAGGCTCCGCTCTCGCAATCAAAGAAAGAGAAAAATGAAAAGAGGGTTTAAGGAAAAGGTTTGGGTGTTCAGTCTTTCCGGGCGATGAGTACCAAGATGACGCCCAGTAGCAGCGCACCGATGAGGGCCATGGTTAAGGTGAGGGTCCAGTTGAACTCCGTCACGATCTCCTGGATCCACATGTCTACATTGCCCTGGCTCATGTCCACGCTAGCCTCGGCGAGCGTCGGGTTGCCGTCGAACTTGGCGGTGACCTTGTACGGGTTCATGCCGAGATCCATGGTTCCATCCACGGACTGCGCCCAGCCAACCACCTCGAACGTAGCGGTACCAGCCTCTCCGGTGAGGCCGTCATCGGCGATTATGCCGTTGGCGTCAGTTATCACCAGGTACACGCCAGCCGCAGTGCGGTTGAACTTGTCCTTCGCAGTCACGGTGAGATCGAACCAGACCTTGATGCCGGTCTTGACGACCTTCGCCATGTCCTCGTTCACTGTCACGGTGTCGCTGACCACCTGTGGGGTGAACTCGACCCTGCCGCCGTAATCCTCGACCGAGGTCGGGAAGGTCGCCATCACGGAGTAGGGCTCCGCGCTCGCGTCCTTGCCGTTCGGGGTCTGGATGTACGACTTGACCAGGACCGTGAACACTCCATCTTCGCCGGTCGTCCCACTGTAGGTGTACAGGCCGTTGGCGCTCGTGAGCACTATGGTGGCCCCAGGCACCGCATGCCCCTGTGGGTCGGTGGCCTTGGTCATCAGGAAGAACTTCACGATCACATTGGTCTGCACTACCACGCTGGTCGGACCGCTCACGCTCACGGTGGTCGGGGCCGGTTCGGCCGGGCTGAACTCCGCCTCATGTCCGGGGTAGCCGCTGGTGTCGACTCCGCCGAAGGACGCATTCACCTTGTATGGGTTCATGCTGCTGTCCTTGCCTGCAGAGGTCTGCACTGAGCTGACTGCCGGTGCCACGAAGACGCCGTTCGCATCGGTCTTGCCCTGCCTTACGATCTCGCCCTTAGCGTTCTTGACGGTCACTGGCACGTTGGCCAAGGTGTTGCCCCATGGATCCTTAACCACGACGGTCAAGGAGAACGCGACCGTGACCTCGGAGCTTCCGTCGGCCTTGATCTTGCCGGCGATTGTGTCCATCAAGGTTGCCTCGGAGTTGACCGCATACAGGCTGAAGTCGCCCGCATCGAGCACCGCGTTGGAGATCGTCGCGACCGAGCCGTCCAGGAAGATGGCGTCGTCAAGGACCTTGAAGGTGCCGCCGTTGACGGTCACTTCAGAGTTCCTGGCGATGATACCATCGTATACTGGAACTGGCAGGCTCATGTTGCGGATGATTCCATCGTGGCTCATGTAGGGCACGATCAGCGTGCGGGACAGGATGTCGTCGTTGAAGGTCAGCTCGGAGTCCACTACCATGACACCGGTGGTCAGCATACCGAACTCGTTGTCGGAGGTGCTCACCACGGCGCCATCGGTGGCATAGACACCGATGTGGCCGAACAACAGCTCAGACAGCACCTCGGGGCTTACCCAGATGCCCAGCAACGGGATGTAGGCCGAATCGTGCATTTCCATCAGGCCCAAGAGGGGCGCGAACTGGACGATCACGTCGACCAGGGTGCTGTAGCCGATCTGGTTGTCCTCGATGCTTATGACACCGCCCCTGACCATGATCTCCTTGTTGTTGAACAAGAAGACGTTGTCGTGGATGGTTCCAGTGGTCTGCTCCACCAGTATGCCCGCCTCGGAGTTCATCGCGAACACGTTGTCGGTTATCTGGCTCATGTCGCCGTCGCGCACGTACATACCACGGGCGTTGGAGGCGATCATGCAGTCCGTGATCTCAGGCGACGCGCCGTTGATCACGAAGAGACCGTTCCTGTTGTTCATGGCGATCGTCGAGGACATGATGACCGGCGCGCAGCCGTCCACCACTATACCGTTGCGCAGGTTGTACACGATCTGACTGGTCATTATTTGGACCGTGGCTGTCGGACCGAGGTACAGCTCGAGCGCATCGGTCACCAGGACGTTCATGAAGTCCAGGCCGCCGTTCACGTTGAACAGATAGTACGGGGCTGACTCATTATAATATTCGAGGTAGAAGTCGACATCCATGGCGGTAAGCATTCCACCGGCCTGGACGGTTATCTCGGCCATGCCATCACCGGTGTCCGCGATCCCGAAGTCCACCAAGAGGTTGAGCCAGAGGTCTCCACCGTCCACAATGGTCAAGTCACCGTCGAAGTAGACGGGGTTGTTGACAACCTCGCTCGCTCCATCGACGATCCATTCCACCGCGGTACTGATGCAGAGACCATCCTCACCGTTGTTGTTGAACTGACCATTGTATATGGTGACTTGGCCTCCGCCATTGACTTCCAGGCCATCATTGAAGTTGTTGTTGGCCACCACATCAATGATCGTAGCGTCCGAGTAGTCGATGACCAGACCGTCATCGCCGTTCATGCTGAAGACGCAGTCCTGTATTACCACGCCTGAGCTGTACTCGAACCAGCCACCATAGTAGCTAGACATCGTCACGATGACCGTGTCGAAGGTTATGTCGGCAGAGTACAGCACGTACACGCCCACCCAGAACCCGGTCACGGGCTCATCGCTAACGGCGATGCTCTCGCTGTAGCTGATGAAGATGCCGACACCATACACGATGCTCGTGGACTCTGGCTCTTCTCCGTCGCCGCCGTCATCGCCCTCGACCGCCGATGCGCTCAGCACGTTGTTAGACACCATGCCGTCCGCAGAGTCGGTGATGGCAATTCCGCCGTAGGCATTGCTGATCACGTTGTTCATGATGTCGAAGCCGAGGCAGTTGTCCACCCAGACTCCGTACCACATCGACACCCCATCGATGACGTTGTCCTCGATGATGACATCGAAGTAGGCGGACACGTACACTCCTCCACCCACGTTGGTTATGACGTTGTCCGTCACTTCCAGGTTTCCGGAGATGAAGTCTTCCATGTAGTCCATGTCGCCTATGATCTCAATGCCGTTGTAACCGATGTTGGTAATCTCGTTGCCGGTTATGGTCATGCCATAGGTGTTGTCCGCCCAGATGCCGTCTCCACCGAAGCCAGAGATCATGTTGCCCTGTATCCACACGTAGTTGGCTGGATAGAGGTCTTCTTCGTCCTCCGACCAACCATACACATCGATACCATAGCACTGCATGTCCGGCATTCCGGTCACGACGTTGTCTAGGATGCTACCAGTGCCACCATAGACCGAGATGGCTTCATAGGCCGAGTTCGTTACCAGGTTGTTCTGGATCACGAAGGCCATGTAGTCGACCTCGATGTTCCAATAGCAGGAGTCCACCGTGTTGTCGGTGATGGTCGCAGCCACATCGTTGACCGGCCAGCCGTAGACGTATATGCCGCCCTCAGCGTTCGTCACCGTGTTCTCGGTGATTACCGCGGAGCCGGATACGAACACGTTCCAGTAGTTGTCGGAGTCGTCATAGATCTCCACGTCGATGGCCCAGCAGTAGCCGTCCCAACCATCACCGGTGACGGTGTTGTTGTTGACGACCACTGCCGCGTCCATGTACGCCATTGGCGAACCCCAGTTGTCATTGACTCCGGCGTAGATGTCGGTGTACAGGCCCTCTTCGTAGGCTTCCATGACCACGTTGTCAAGGATGTCCACGGTGGTCTGCACGTTGGTCATGGTCTCTCCCCATGTGGCCCAGGACCATTCCTCGACCATCAAGGCTTCGTATGCGTACCACACCTGGTTGCCCTGGAACAGCACGTCGACCGTTGCCATTGCTGAGGCCGTGTCATCGTACCTGCGTTCCAAGGTCTTTGCCTCGGCACCAGCTCCTATGTAGACGCCGCTGCCATCGTACGCATACATTACATTGTTGAGCACGGAGATGCTAGCGTCCAAGCTGCTGGATGCCTGGCCGGTCGAAGAAACCGTCCAAGCCTCTAGGTCCATCAGCCAACCAGATGAGCTCCACGACCAGCGGCTCAGGTAGTTGTCGTAGACGTCGATAGAACCGCTCGAAGTGGCCATCGCGCTGGTGAAGACACCAAAGTAGTCCTCTTGCGCCAGGTTGCTTACATACACGTTGATCCCGTCATAATAGACGGTGAGGTCGTTGCCGCTGATATCCACCATGTAGGTGATGTCAGAGGTCGCGCTCACTTCGGTCTCATATGGCGGGAAGTAGTGCTCGAACATTGCGCTGGAAACGATATTCACGTATATTCCATCCGTATAGGCAGCGATGTCGTTGCCTTGGATGGTCACAGCGACGTCCGAGCTGGTTGCGCCCCAGCTGTTGTAAACGCTCGCCTCAGACCAGATGTAAACGCCTTCATAGGCGTACCAGATGGTGTTGTCAACCACGTTCACATTGAACTCCATGGTCCCGGTTCCAAGCCCTTCCGAAACTGGCTGATAGGCCACCATGGCCAAGCCAAAGTCGGCGTTCCCGTAACCGAAGTCAAGGACGTTGTTCTCGTAGTTGGCGTTCACCGCAAGGTCCGCTGTTGATCCGGCGTCGGTGCCGGTCAGGGTCTGCGTGATCGTGGCGAAGATACCATAGTCGAAGTAGGTGTCCATGTCACTGATCATGTTGCCCTGGGCGTCCAGGTTGAAGGCCGTGGCGATGCTTCCGGAGCCAGCATAGATTATTTCGTCGATAATCCCGACTGCTCCGAATCCATTGAATGCGGCGTCGGTTAGGATGTTATCCATGACGCTCACATCGTGCTGGATGCTCGATTCCCCGTCGGCCGCGCTCAGGTAGTATAGTGTACTATAGAACTGAGCCGGACCGAGCATGAGCATTGGGGGCGCACCTAATCCCCACATATTCTCGAGCCATGGGTCAAGGCCTCCAGTGATGTTGTTGTCCTGGAAGACCGTCTCCGCGATTATGCTCCAGTTGGCCCTCTCGGTCTCGATGGAGGTCTCAAGGTAGAACATACCAGCATGTATTCCCAGGTTGCCCTCGACCATCTTGGTCACGGCCAGGGAATAGGTGCCCGTTAAGTCGCTGTCATACACGATGCTCTCCATCGAGCCGCACGCTATTACCTGTTCGAACACGCAGTTGGTAATGGCCATGCTGCTCACGCCACCATTGATCGGGGTATCCAACATTCCGATGGCCCAACCCATGATGTAGTAGAAGCTCAGGTCCGTGACCTCGACGTTCATCGTTCCATTCCAGTCGAGGAGAGACAGCGCAGCCCAATAGGGACCCATGTTGCCGCCGATGAAGTCGAACGAAGTGTCCGATATCTCGACTGACAGCACACCATCCCAACATTGGAAGAGCATACCACCAGTCATCCAGTGGCTGACCGAGCTGTGGGTCACAGAGGCTGTGAGGTTCCCGTTAGCGGAGACGAATGAGGCGAATCCATTCGACATGCGCATCATGGTGAAGTGGACGCTCATCCAATCATTGTCGAATGCCCAATAGTCCCACAATCTGAGGTCCCAGTTCATCGATGAGCCTGCAAAGTTTACACCATAGGCGTAATCTGCCGGGCTCGATGGCGAGTACTTGGACTCCATCATGGCGTAGCGGATCTCCGCATCTCCATTCTGGAACAGCCAGATCTGGAAGACGTTCTTCAGCTGCGGGCTGTCTGCCTGCCAGACGTACCAGTGGAACACGATGGCCCCCTCGACATTCTTGTATCCAATACCTGGATACTCAGAGGTGATCCAGTTCGGGTTCTGGGCCGCCGCGATCATGTTGGGCACGCCAGGTCCGAAGTTGTAGTACGTGTTGTTCACATTTGACACACCGAATCCAAGCCAGCCATAGAGGGACATCGTGACCTGGTCATAGACCACGCCATTGAACTCGAAGTCCCAGGGCAGGTCAACGGTCAGCCAGGTATTGGTGGTCCAAGCATCTGGGTCGATCATCATGTAGGTTGTGTCGACCTCGCTCGGCAGGAATAGCTGTGCGTCGTCAGCCATCGAGCCATCGAAGTTGTCGCGTAGGTAGGTCACCGTGGCGTCATGGAAAGCAGTGATGTATACGCCACCGGAGCTCTGACCTAGGAACTCACAGTCCACCAATGAAACGATCGCATCGTTCGAGCTCTCGACATAGATGCCGTACTCCCCTAGCTCGAAGGTCGTGTTGTCCACGTTAACTGTCACATCGCCGCCGAGCAAGGTGCGCAGGTAGAATCCGAACCAGTTGTTCAGTAGATAGGATTGGGTCCCTTCCACCACTATATCGTCCTGGTCGGCCTCAGCGAACAGTCCGAACTCGCTGCTGTTTAGGAACTCAGCGTTGTCCAGTGTAACGGTTATCCCACCAGCCTGCGAGTGGATCTCTATGCCCTTGGTGTTGTTCTCGAAGGTCGTGTCCATCACATCCAAGGTGACGGCTCCGGCCGCGTCGAGGAACATCCCAACATCGTTGTTAAAGATCCAGGATGGGTCGATTACACCATCAATGGTGCCCATGGCCGCGACGACATCGATACCATTCTGCCCGCTGTTGGTGATCTCTAAGTTGCTAAGATCCAGGACCACATTGCCCATGCTCGAAAGCATTAGTATGCCGTTGACGTCCGAGTCGTTCACACCAACTCCAGTCATAGTGACGCCAAGGTCTCCCATGGATTGCAGAACGATGCCGTTCCCGTTCCAGGAGTGGTTCACCATAACATTGTCGAAGTTGGCTGTAAGGGCTCCTTCGTTAGCATAGACAAGTATGCCGTTGTTTGTGTTGTCCGTCAGCTCGACACCGGTCATCACAACATTAACGTCCCCAATCAAGGACATCACTGAGATGCCATTGCTCGCGCCAACCAGAGTGAACCCATCTATGGATACATCTGCGCTAAGATTGGAGTAGACATTCAGCCCATATCCGTTGAATATCGTTTCCGGGAACATCTGTAGGTCAACGTTCGTCAACTCCGCGGTTACTCCACCATTAACGGCCTGTAGCCATATCATGTCAATCGAGTACCAATACGCCCCTGGTTGCCAAAGGCATGCTGGGTCCCTGGCTACGTTTGTGGCAGTGAAGTCAATATCGCCGGAATCGGAGATGAGGTAGATTCCACCATCGATGTTGAAGAACACGTCATCAAACGAAGCGGTGATGTCGCCGACCGCCAGTCCCTCGAAGATATTATAATCGAGGAACTGTGGGTATGGTACAGATGCGTATGGGGTATTGCTTATCCATGGGTTGACAAACTGATAGTTTGAGACATCTATTGTCAGCTTGCCTGGGGTAGAGAGATAGACCCCTTGGATGGCATTCCATACCGTTAGGTCGGTTGCCGTAAAGGAAACGTCCCCATTCTGAGAGACGGCCCAGACGCCCGCCCAGGTATAGTTCACCCAAACATCACTCATTGTGATGGTTGTGGTCCGGTTAGCTGCCACATATAGAAGACTGTTCGATGGGTCTCCGCTAAACCAGTACCAGCTGGGATTAGATGCGTCCATCTGTAAGTCGACATTGGTCATCGATGCCGTCACGCCGCCCTCATCGGCGATGAGGTTGACGCCCGCCAAGGTCGTGTCCGCTCCTGTGACCAAACCATTGGTCCATGCGAAGTTGACATTGCCTAGGCTGGACTCGGCGAAGACGCAGTACACCGTATCGTTCATGTCCACGTCGACCAAGGTAAGGACGATGTTGCCCAAAGCGGTCACGAAGACCCCATAGACAGAGTGGTTGATCAAAGTCGGATCGATCCTAGCGGTGACCACCCCATTCGGCGCAACTGCTGTGATGCCGACGAAGCAATTCTCGATCGTCGCAGTTGACACATCGAGGTTGACGTTGCCATTCGCCGTCAGAACGCTCAACCCAAGGAACAGGTTGGCCGCGTAGAAGTTGGTCGCTGTCACGGAGGCAGTGGTGTTGACGTCACAATAAACGCTCCCTTGGCCAGGGCCTAGGAAGTTACCGATGATGGAGACGCCCGTCATTGTGACCGTTGCGCCTCCCTCATATGACCAGACGTAAACGCCATAATCGTTGACGTTCGTCATATTCACATTGTTCAGGGTTACCGTTATGGCGCCAAACGCCTCTGCGTATATGCCATACTGCGTCATATTGTCAAAGGTGACGCCGGATACGACCATGTTAACCTTACCTAAGGGGGCTAAGGCTAATGCACCGATTGTGGCGTTCTGTACTTCCATATTGGTCAAGGTGACCTGCGCCGTCCCAGATTGTCCAAACGTCAAGGCGCCCGCTGCAAAGGTCGTGCCTAGGTTTATGACATTACCCATGGTCACGCCATTGACGCTAACGACGGCGTTGGCATTAGCCGATATTGCCGCGGCACAGGACTGGGCGAAGTATATCGCCGTCCCTCCACTGATGCTGACCGAGGCATTCCAATAAGCACTAGCCAAGACCGCGGTGGTCATACCTGCCGAGGGTGATGTGTAAAGTCCCCCAACGACGCTAATGGAAGCGTTCTCCGAAGATGAAGCGCTGACCGCATTCCCATCGACGTTTGCCATGACGCAATCCGTTATGGTAGCCACGATGTTTCCACCGTAGGTTATCATAACCAATCCATTGGCCGCATCATTGACCACGAAACCCGACGCGGCAACGTTCATGTTACCCACATTCCTGACAATGGTAACCGCGTTGCCAGACACGAATTGTATGGTTCCGCTGACGCTCGCCGTTGTGTCTATAATCGTAATCGCGTTAGTGGCATAGCTGATGGAGAAGAACACCATCCTCGATCCTGGCGGACCGTTCAGGTAGATGCCGTCCCAGGATCCAGGTATGGTCCCGGTAGAGCTTGAGAACCTGATGACGCTGTTCGTGGCGCTAGTACCATTAGCCCACAGATAACCTTCAACAGTCAGGCTTGAGCCATCGGTGAAATTACAATAAGTACCTGGCAGAATGAATAGTCTACCAGTGCTTGTAACTGTAATATCTCCGCTAATCACATAGTCATCCACAGCCGGATCCATGGTGTAATCACCAGTGATGTCGGCTGCTATTGTCGTCGTCGCGCTCGCATGGTTGGTGCTAAGCAAGAGCACCAACACAAAAGCGAATACGAGCAACGCGACATAGAGCAATGCTCTCTTTCCAAGAACGTGACCTATCGGTAGGGCGCGTTCAGTAACGTTTGCCGTATCCATGTCTCGCCACCTCAGGAAGAGGTACAAGAAATTCCTCCCGTACCAAAGCGTTTAAATGGTAAAGGTATTATGGAATTGCCTATTACTTAAACCTTCTTCCAGTATGGGAAAAAATCCCACCTTGAGACATTTTGGAAAAAACCACCTGGCTAGCGGTCCTAGTTCGCAAAACGATTTTGATGGTTTGTTGGCAGGGGGCAATTCCTCGGGCGACTTATTATCGGAACGCGAAATGACGCATACGAAGCGTCGTAACATCTCAGCGCATCCGGAGAAAGGTTAAGTGAAAAGACCGAAATATCGCCTCTCGTGCACAAGACGACGACCATCGAGATGGAGGCCGATGTGCTTGCGGAGAACCGAAAGCTAGCGGCGGACAACCTCCGGAGGCTGAGGAGCAAGGGGGTCAGATCGGTGGACGTGATGGGTTCGATCGGATCGGGGAAGACCGCGCTCATCGTTGAGCTGGCCAAGGAACTGAAGTCCAAGGGCAAGAGGGTGGCGGCGATAGCCGGTGATGTGACCGGTGAGGACGACTATAAGATATTCAAGAGCGCTGGCATCCCTGCGATCAACCTGAACACCGGCAGGGAATGCCATCTCGACGCTCATCTGGTGGAGCATGCGCTTGACGATCTTCGGCTCGAGGAATTTGATGTCCTCTTCATCGAGAACGTTGGCAACCTGGTATGCCCTGCGGACTTCCCCTTGGGTACCGACCATCGGGTCGTGGTGATCTCCCCGACGGAGGGGGATGATATGATAAACAAGCATCCTATGATCTTCCTTGAGGCAGAGGTCGCGGTGCTGAACAAGATAGACCTATTGCCCCATCTGGATATGGACGTGGATAGGCTCAAGGCCGACTACGCGCGGATAAGGAAAGGGGGCATCCTGCATATGACCAGCGCCAAGACCGGTGCAGGATTGCCAGAGCTCCTTAGGGCCTTGCATCTCACGGACTGAGGTCCATGAAGATTTCCGATTTCGCTTGCGATCAGGGTCTTGAGGACACGAGGAGGTATGGATCATGAAGGTACTGGCCGTTGGTGGCGGGGGCAGGGAGCACGCTATAGTGAAAGCGTTGGTGCGAGGGGGGGCCGAGGTATGCTCGGTCATGAAGAACAAGAACCCTGGCATCGCCCGCGCCAGCAGGGATTTCCTATTGGCCCGGGAGACAGATGTGGACAAGGTCGTCCAATATGCGCTCTCCCAAAAGGCCGAGCTCGCGGTCATCGGCCCGGAATCCCCTTTGGAGGTTGGCCTGGTCGACGAGCTCACCCAGAAGGGCATCAGATGCGTCGGCCCGACCAGATCGGCGGCGAGGATCGAGACGTCGAAGAGCTTCGCCCGGGGGCTTTTGTCAAAGTACCGGGTACCAGGCAACATCCGGTTCGCCTCTTTCACCGACCTGCGCGAGGCGGAGCGGCACCTTAGGTCGATAAACTACGAGGTCGCGGTCAAGCCGATAGGCCTCACCGGCGGGAAGGGCGTCAAGGTCCAGGGGGAGCACCTGGCCGACAGCGCTGAGGTCCTCGCCTATGTCCGGGAGGTCTTCGAGAAGGGAATTGGCGGCGCGGGGGTGGTCCTCGAAGAGAGGATCGAAGGGGAGGAGTTCACCCTGCAGGCGTTCTGCGATGGAAAGCACGTCGTGCCCATGCCCTTGGTCCAGGACCACAAGCGGGCGTTCGAGGGCGACAAGGGGCCGAACACCGGTGGCATGGGCTCCTACTCGTCCGAGGACCATCTGCTGCCCTTCGTCAACTCATCGGAGATGGAGGAGGCGGTGGATTCCATGAACAGGACCGTGCAGGCCTTGGCCAGCGAAGGGGCGCCCTATCGCGGGATACTCTATGGCCAATTCATGCTGACCAAGGAGGGGCCTCGGATCATCGAGTTCAACGCCCGTTTCGGGGACCCGGAGGCGATGAATGTGCTCCCCCTCCTCGAGTCCGACTTCGTGGAAATATGTGCCGGGATCGCCTCTGGTGACGTCTCCAGGAAGAGCTGCAAGTTCAAGAGGGCGGCCACGGTCTGCAAGTACGTGGTGCCAGAGGGCTACGGTATCGAGCCTAAGGCCAATGTGCCGATCAAAGTGGACGAGGAGGGGGTGCAGAGGGCGGGGGCGGAGCTTTTCTACGCCGCGGTGAACGAGGAGGCGGGGAGGATCCTCACCTCGACCTCCAGGGCGGTGGCGGTGGTGGGCATCGATGTGAGCATCGACTCCGCCGAGCGACAATGCGAGAGGGCGCTGCGCTTCGTCTCGGGAGAGCACATCTATGTCCGGCATGATATCGGCAAGCACGAGAACATCCAGAGGAAGGTTGAGCGCATGCGCGCCCTTAGGAAATAGTTTTTATCCTCCATGGCACTTCGCTTGCACATGAAGAACCTGGACGTCATCGCCCGCCATATCCAGGAGCGGCTCGATGAGAAGGACACGGTGAGGGAGATCGCCATCAAGTCCTCGAGAGCCATCATCCGCATCTCCGGCGGCGTCATCCACTCCATCCACAAGGGGGAGGACGTGACCGAGATGATGTCCGAGGCATTGGACGAGGCGCAACGACTGCGCAGCCTGCTCCTGGAGCACCCTGAGCTCCTGAACTCGGGGCTGGTGGAGGATGGCATGCAGGAGCTTTCCGAAGCCGCCATCCTATTGTCCATCTATAGGAAGGAGGAGCTGCCGTCCCCAGAGGACCTGGAGGTTCCATACACCGCCTACCTGCTCGGTCTTGCCGATTGCATTGGCGAGCTTCGGAGGTCCGCCCTCGAGGCTTTGAGGGCGGGCGATACGGAGAAGGCCATCGAGTACCTTGAGATGATGGAGGACTTCTTCCAGGTGATCATGAGGTTCGACTACCCGGACGCGCTGGTCTCCATCCGGAGGAAGCAGGACATCGCCCGCTCGCTGCTGGAGAAGACCCGGGGCGAGGTGGCCGTGGCGGTGAGCTCGAAGAGGCTGGGGGACAGCATCCGCGCCCTCGATGACAAGCTCTGAGCTATCGGACCCCGCTCAGAAGACCTTCCTCAGGACCGCCTCTATCTCTTCCTTCGGCACGAGCCCCACGATGCTCTCCGCCACCTCGCCCTCCTTTATGAAGAGGAGGGTAGGGATGGCCAGAACCTTGAAGCGCCTCACCAGCTCAGGGTTCTTGTCGCAGTCCATATTCCCGAAGGCGGCCTTGCCAGAGCTCTCTTCCGCCACTTTTTCGAAAATCGGCGTCATCTGCCTACAGGGCCCGCACCAGTTGGCCCAGCAGTCAATGACCAGCTTGGGATGCTCCTTGGCCATGGCCGCATAGCTGTCCTTCGTGATCTCGAGGATGTGCTTGGACATTCTATCGCGTATTTATTGCCAAGGCGGGATAACTATTTTGCCAAATGCTCCGTGCCGTTCGATAATGGCAATTGAAATCTCGTAAGAGTAAAAACCGAGGAAGGGGTTTCTCATTTCTTGCGGCGCTTGCTCCCTGGCCTCTTATAGACGAGATAAGCGACGAATATCAGGATGACTATGCCGCCGATGAGGATCGCGTCCGTGTTCCCATAATCGTTCATCCCCACCCAGATAGTCTGCGAATATACCGTCCCACCCGATTCGAAGCGGACGAACTGTCCGTTGGGGTCGAGCTGCACCGTGATCTCGTGCTGCCCCTGGCCGACGCTCTCGGTCCAGTTGTAGTAGACGATCTTGGAGCCACCGGCCGCCAGCGATATGCTCTCCTGTTCCAACAGCTCGTTATCGGCATAGAAGTAAACGGGAACGTTCGACAAGGCGACCGATCCCTGGTTGACCACCTTGGCCCAAATGACGATGGGCACGACCGAATCCACATAGTAGGTCATGGTCGCGGTCTGCTTGGCACCGGCGGATGACTCTGAGGTGACGTTGACCACGACCGTCATCTCCGTGGCGGCGCTCGGCGCCGTGAGGTTGAACTTGAATGTGCCGGTCGAGGACCTGCCGTTGGACGGCGATATCACGGCATCGGCAACGTTCTGCCCTTCGACCGTGACCAGGAAGGAGTAGTTCCCTCCCGCCCCCTCCGCTGGGCCTCCCAGGGCCATGACGCTATAGGGGTTGGTCTCCTTGATCGCCACCGTCGACTTGCCCTCTACCTTGATGTATATGGGCGAGGTGGCGTCAACCGCCTGCGAGGAGACCAATACGCCTCCCAGCAGGAGCAGGAGCAACGCAAGGACGCCTAACGCTTTTTGCGTTTTAACACCCCCTTCTGCAACACCAGGAGGATAAGCACGGTGGACACGGCGAAGAGCAGCCCCAGCAGCAACAAGGTGAAGGTCGGGACCTGCGGGGACTGCGTCGACACCCCCGTCCCAGCGACCGAGAGTCCGCCTGGGATATTGAACGCGGGCATGGAGGGCTCGAACTGCAGGACCGAGTAGGTTCCAGGCGATCCCTTCGAAGCTGCGTTCAACGCCACCGTCACCTGCCCATCGGGGTTGTCGCGGATGGGGGTGAGCCGGAGCTCGAAGTTGCCCTTGCTGCCCGAGGACAACAATATGGACAAGCTGTCAGACCAGGTGCCTCCGCTGAGACGCACCTGGACCTTCCATCCCCAGGTGGCCAGCTCTTCCGCGTTGGTAACGGTGACGTTGTAGGTGTCATCGATGTTGCCCGTGTTCGCCAGGGACATCTTGTAAACGTACTCCGTTCCTGAAGTAGCCTGAGCATCGCCTGAGGTCATGCTCACTGAGTAGATCGGGACTATCCCCACATCCATGCTCACGGTGTCCGATTTGGTGCTGTAGGAGGACAGCGCCCTGATGGTGATGCTCGGATGGCTGACCTTGGCGTTGGTGGGCGCGGTGATGGTGACGGTCACAAGCTGGGAGTTGGTTAGGCCGAAGCCCACTGACACGGGGTTCTGCGAGAAGCTCACGGTCCAGCCGGTGGCTGCTCCCTGTGCGCTCAGAGTGTACGAGTCCTCGGCGTTGCCCTTGTTAACGACCCTGAGGTTGTAGGACACGCTTTGGCCTGCCTCGATGGTCCTCTTCTCTGCGGCGTCCCACTGCAGGTCCACACCATAATCTGCGACCTTGACGAGGTTGATGATGCTACCCTGGCTGTCCTGGAGGTTCAGCTCGAACTCGGTGCTGTATTCCGCCTTGGCCCCGAGCTCTGCTCGGGTTCCTGTCGCCCTGACCTGATAGACGTCTGGCGGCAGGTAGACCTCGAAGCTTCCGTCGGATGAGCTCGTGAGGATCTTGAAGTTCTCACTGGAGAACTCCAGGTTCGCAGGGCCGGGGACGCCGCCCAACTGGGTGACACCGAAGTACCTGACGCCTGGAACAAGGTCGAAATTAAAGTTCGTGGCTGTGTATGGGCTGACCTCTATCTCGCCCATGAAGACGGCCGGACCGCTTATCTCCTTGATGTAAATGGAGTAGTTGCCCGGGGCGAGATCGGCCGTGTAACCAGAGGCGGTACCGGCGGCGTTCGCCCAAATTCCTGTGCTCGAGCTCGGTACGAACTCAAGGGTGGCGGCGACGTTCTGGCCGGAGACCCTTACCATTCCGGAAATCGTGCTGTTGTCGAGTTGCCTCTGCACCGGGACGGTCACTACCTTGGTGGAGCTGAGGTCGAAGCTGAGCGAGCCTTGGTACCTCACATAGCGGTCCTTGGTGTTGATGATCTCTTGCGTCCTATAGTCCACTGACGCGACATAGCTACCAGCGGGCAGATAGGTGGAGAAGGAGCCCGCCACGGTGGTGGTGAGCTTGAGGTCTCCTCCCAGCGCGTTGGTCAGCACGACCGGCGCAGTACCGGTAATAGACTTGCCATCCACCTTGACCGTGCCTTGCAAGAAATAGGCCAGTTCGTTCACCAGAGTGATGGAGTTGGCTCCATTGACGACCGTTTCGTTGGTCAGGGTGGCCCAACGCGTACCCAGCCTCTCGATGATGACGTAGAAGCTGTAATTTCCCTGTTGCAAGTAGGTCGAGAACGTCCCCGTCGCCCTGAGCTCCTTGGTGTCGGGACCGGAGATCGTGACCTTAGCTTGAGCGCCGCGGTCCGGGGTGATCGTCCCCGTGACTAGGTAGCGCTTCACCAGCTCGATGCTCAGGGGGGATGGATCCGAGCCCACGCTCACGGTGAGAGGGGCCTCATATTGATACTTGGACACGTTGTTCCCCGCCACCACTTCCTGGTCGACGAGAATCGTGTATGTACCGGGCTTCAGGTCCACTGCGACCGAACCTCCCCCGGCACTGGTCACGGCCAGGGTCTGCGCCGACCCGCTAACGGCCTTGAAGGTCAGATCGACCCCGGGCATGGTTGCCCCCTCGAAGGTCACGGTGCCGGTCACGGTGCGGTTCATGGCGACCAGCTTGATGTTCTCAGTCTTCGAGCCTGAAAGCTGGGCGAAGGCCTTGCTGTAGGGGAAGTACCCATATTGGCCGAGGCTCATTTCATAGTTCTTGCCAGGTACCAGTTGGAATTCGTACTTACCGCTGCTGTCCGTTTCCCTGATTATCTCTCGTGCATCGGCGTCGAAGACCTGGACTGCAACACCTGCCAAGACCTCCCCGGAGTCCATGACCGAGTTACCATTGGCATCGTACCAGACGGTGCCAGAAACCTTGGCGGAGCTCGTAAGGTCGAGGGTCAGTGGACCGGAGCTGGTCACCACCACATCGCCCCAATAAGCCCCTCCCGATTCGCCGTTGTACACAAAGTAGACGTCGTTGGGTATGGACAGCCGGAACTGACCGGTCGCATTGGTGACCGCGCTTATCACGGCTCCACTCGATCGGGATTGGAAACGGATGGTCAGACCACTGACGTCCGAGGTCCCTTGGACCTTGCCTTGCACGTAGTAGGCTGGGACGAGGAGCGGGTCGTAGGTCACCGCCCCAGAGGTCTGCGGAAGCTTGCTCAGGACCGCGTAATCGATGCTGTTCAAACTGGCCATGATATGCACATCATATTGGCCGGCGGGTATGACCGATGAATAGCGTCCTGCGGAATCGGCAAGGACCACGTAGTTGGCATCCTCGTTATAGAAGGAGATGGTGGCGTTCGAGCCCACTACCCCCGTAGAAATCCAGACCTGCCCGGAGACGGTCATGATGTCCTTCACGGTCAGAGATTCGCTCACCGTCTCGCCGTTAGAAAGGTCATACCTCAGCTGTCCGAAGGTGGTGCCGCTCTCTCCAGACAACAGCTCGTAGTTGCCATAGACGAGGTCGTTGAAAGCGAATTTTCCTGCGCTGTCAGTGGTGGTAGTGGTCATTGTCGCATTTGTGTAGTCCACCAGTTCCACCTTGAAAGCTGTCGCCTTGGTCCCGTCCGCGTATGAGACTGTGCCTTTGATAGTGGCAGGTTGTATGGCGATGTCCACCTTAGTGTCCGCCAATGGCAATATCTGAACGTCCTTCGAGTTGGTGGGATGCCCATCGACGACGGCGTAAACCTGGCCCTTAATGGCAGGCACATCACCGATCGTATAGCCGCTCTCCGTCGAGGTGGCCTCGGCCTGGAAGCTAAGGTCCTGGTTCTGGATGACCACGGTGGCCCCGGAGATGATGTTGTCCGTCCCGCTGGTGTACGCGCCGTCCCCGTTGACGTCCCAATATACCTGCCCGTTGAGGTTGGAGCTCGTCACGGTCATGTCGCCGTTGATGTGGTACTCCGTCTGCCTCATGGCCTGAGCATAGCTCACCGTCAATGATTTCCGGCTGAGCTCGCTGGCAATCAAGGTCCTCTTGTCAAGCGTGCCGTATGAATAGACCACCTTGACGTCCCCAAACGGAGCGATCAAAGAGTAGCGACCCTCCGAGTCGGTCTTGACGTAATCATGCGGGATTCCGTATTCGTCGAGAACGGTGACCCAAACCCCGGGATACGGAAGGCCAGACTCGGTTGTTACCTGCCCATCGATTATCGCCCCGTCGTAGTATTGCAGGAAGACGATTCCCTGGGCTAGGCCGTATGCGGACATGTCCACCACGCCCATCGCCTGCCCAGCCGCGATCTCAGCCTTAAGGGTCAGAGCTTCGTCGAAGGATATGGCCATCCAGGCGTCGGTGTGATTGGCGACGTCCGCCTCGGGATATGGGTTGTAGTAAGCGGTCCTGTAGACCATGCGGAAGTGGGTCTGGTTCCATGCCTGCATGGGTGGCAGGTTGGATAGGGAACCAGAGAAACCGGGAATGCCCTGCTCCGTATAGCCGATGTCGTACGGGCCATATCCCATGAAGGCCCGATATAGCATGGTCTCATAGAACAGCGATGTGTACTTGATGCTGTAGTCCGTGACCGTCATGTCAGAAGTGACCTCGTCCAACGGAATCTCCTGCTGGACGTTCTGACTGGTAATAACAACTGCATAGATCTCATAGAAGTCGATCGGGCTGTTGCCAGGGTCGGTAACCACGTGATCCGACAGCTTGCACGGCGCATAGAAGATGTTGTAACCCACCGCAGAGAATGGGAATAGCCTGGAATCGATGGCGAAGTAGCCTATGTCCGAGCCAGTGATGTTGCGTATGTTGTTGTACAGGGACGCGCACTGCTCCTCCCCGATCTTGGCTATTTCCACCCTCGAGGCGACGTATTTTGCGTTCAAGGCAGTGAGGTCCGCACTGAAATTGCCATAAACGTCGGGGTTCGCTAGGACGACCGAGATGTAGGAGGACGGGTTCTGCAATATGTTCCTTACCTCATCCATGTCAACGCCATGGGCGATCATTGCGTTGGATATGGCGGATCCTTCGCTGATGTCATCGTATTCAATGCACCTGGTGACCAACATGGCGATGGCTTGAGTTTCATCGGTACAGGTGATGTAATTGCCCGCGAACTGGTAGCCGTTCTGGAAGTTGTCTGCCACCGTCGGGTGCTCCCCGGCTTGGAGGGCTTCGAAACCGTAGTCCCACCAGGATAGGAAGGCGGGTCTTTCAGTGACCGCCAGATCGGTGTCCTGGGTACTGTACCAGCTCCATGCCGCTGGGAAGTATTGCGAAGGCAAGGGCAGGCTGTAGCCGAAGGCGCCGAAGTACCAGGGGGTAGTGTTGCTCCATTCCGTAGGCCGCAAAGCCTGGGGCATGGCGTTGTAGACCTGGTTGTCATAAATCTTCTTGTACTCTGAAGGTATGCCGGCGTCGACCGCGGCCCAGACATTGGGAACGAGGACCAGCATGAGGACGAAGAAGACGGCCATCACGTACTTCACGCTGAAGACCTTCCTCAACCATGTGAAGGGAGTCTTCATCGGGCTCACGCCAGATACGCCCTTGGGATAGTCCTGGAATCGCACTGCATCGATTATCATCACCAATACCCAAGCTCCCATGATCGCGAACGCCGGAGCGGCATTGAACATGAACCTGCCAGCTGATGCGGCCATGAATATGGCCGTCGCCGTCCAAACCACCAGGAAGACGAAGTAGGCGGCGAGGTTCTTGGGTATTTTGATCATTGCATACCCGATGCCTACGAGAGCGAGCCAGAAGGTGACGATGCCGAACGACATCGCTAAGGTTGAGAAGTTGGGGGCCTGAGCCTCCGATATGGTTGAGTAGAGCTTGCTCTTCACCAGGTAACCTTGCCCAGTAACAATAGCGTCGAACAGGTTGGGTGAAACGAAAGAAATGACCGTAAGGCCCGCGACTGCAAATATTACGAAGATGGGCAGTGTCAGGACCCACGGGAGGTCCCTGGTAAAAACGAACAGCGCTCCTACTACCATCATGGCCAGGAACAGAATGACCGGGACGTCGAACCAGGTATTCCAGTAGTCCATCACCCAGTAAAGCGGGGCCATGAGCAGGAAGGCCAGCCCCAACATGATCCCTATGTTGATCCAGACGCCCATGGAATCGCTGTTACGGAAGAGATTTATCAGGAGCTGGACCAGGAAGTAGACCAGCACGATGATGAGGATGTACATGTAGCCGGTCCAGATGAAGGCGATCGCGGCTATGCATACGCCTGCGAGGGCGGCATAGATGATGGAGACCTGGTTGAGCCCGAAGTATTTGGCAAAGCCCGAGGTGACGGACTTGCGGTCCTTCCAGTTGGAGACCCACTTGTCGCCGGCGATGTTCTTCAGGCTCATGAGCAGGAAGTAGAAGCAGAGCACCACGAAGAACAGGACCATCGCGTCG
>CAYHAO010000016.1:0-33515 GCA_964354665.1 uncultured Methanomassiliicoccaceae archaeon
CGCAGAAGGTGGCCTTCCTGCAGTGCGTCGGCTCCAGGGACGAGAAGGTGGGCAACCCCTACTGCTCCTCGGTCTGCTGCATGTATGCGATTAAGGAGGCGATGATCGCTCAGGAGCACACCGCTGGCCTCAAGGCGACGATATTCTTCATGGACGTCAGGGCCGTGGGCAAGGAGTTCGAGGATTACAGGGAGAGGGCTGAAAAGGAATACGGAATCGAAATCCACAGAGGGACCAGAGTTGCTTCCGTTGATGAGGATCCAGTAACGAAGAACCTCTTCCTGAGGTACAGCGCCGGCGACGAGACCAGAACCGAGGAGTTCGATCTGGTGGTGCTCTCGGTCGGGTTCGAGCCCCCGGCGGACGCGCATAGGCTCTCTGAAACCATAGGATTCAAGCTGAACAAGTACGGCTTCGCCGACACCCCGACCTTCGATCCATTGTCGACGAGCCGCAAGGGCGTCTATGTAACCGGCGCCTTCAGCGCCCCCAAGGACATCCCCCAGTCGGTCGCGGAAGCGTCTGGAGCCGCAGCGAAGGCCGGAGGTAACGTCTTCAGGAACCGCATCCATCTCAAGAAAGCCGAGGTCTCAGAGACCGACGTGTCTGGCCAAGAGCCGAGGATCGGCGTCTTCGTCTGCGACTGCGGCATAAACATCCGCGGGACCGTGGACGTGCCGCAAGTCGTCGAGTACGCCAAGACTTTGCCCAACGTCGTATGGTCCGAAGAAGGAAAGTACACCTGCTCCGCGGACTTCCAGGAAGTCATCAAGAAGACGATCAAGGAGCATAAACTCAACCGCGTCGTGGTCGCCAGCTGTACCCCGCGCACGCACGAGCCCCTGTTCCAGAGCACCATCAAGGAGGCCGGCCTGAACCCCTACCTTTTCGAGATGGCCAACATCCGCGACCAGTGCTCCTGGGTGCATATTCACGAACCCGAGAAAGCCACGGAGAAGAGCATGGACCTGGTCAGGATGGCCGTCGCCAAATCGAGGTACACCGAGCCCCTTCCAACGCTGACTTTCCCGGTGGGTCACACCGCAACGGTGATAGGCGGTGGTCTGGCCGGCATGACCGCCGCCCTTGAGATCGCGGCCCAGGACTTCAAGGTCGATCTGGTCGAGAGGTCGTCCCAGCTCGGAGGCAACCTGAGGCGGTCGCTGCTGGGGCCAGAAGGGCAGACAGGCCCGCAGTTGGTCTCCAAAATCATCGCCGAGATAGCTCAGAACCAAAACATCACTGTCCATCTCGACTCCAAGGTCAAGGAGATCTCAGGCTACGCAGGCAACTTTACGGTGCGCACCGAAAGGGAGGATATCAATGCCGGTGCCATTATCGTGGCCACCGGCGCCCAGGAGTATCGGCCCACCGAACACCTCTATGGTCATGACAAGAGGATAGTGACTCAGATAGAGCTAGAGGAGAAGCTGGTCCAAGGTCCGGTGGACGCCAAGGGGATCGTCATGATCCAGTGCGTCGGATCGAGGAACTCCGAAGCTCCGTACTGCAGCCGCATATGCTGCACCACCGCCATCAAGAACGCCATATGGATAAAGAAGGCGAGCCCGAAAACGGAGGTCTACGTCCTCCACAAGGACATTCGGACCTACGGGTTCAGGGAGGATCTGTACAAGGAGGCGGGCGAGAAGGGAGTGATCTTCATAAGGATGCCAGAGGACTTAGCGCCCGAGGTCACCAAAGAGGGCCACCATCTTCTGGTGAGGGCAAGGGACACTGTCCTCGGAGGGGACGTCATCATGAGGCCGGACCTCGTGGTCTTGAGCACTGGCGTCCGGCCGAATCCCGACAACGATGAGCTGGCCAAGATGCTTAAGGTCCCGTTGAGCAAGGACGGCTTCTTCCTGGAGGCGCACATGAAGCTGCGCCCCCTGGATTTCGCGACCGATGGCATCTTCCTAGCCGGCCTGGCCCACTGGCCAAAGTTCGCCGAGGAGAGCATCGCCCAGGCGACCGGAGCCGCCGCCAGGGCCATGACCGTGATCTCCAAGGACGAGTTGGAAGGGACGGCGTTCGTCCCGGTGGTCGATGAGAGCAAATGCAAGGCGTGTGGCACCTGCGTGGAGGTTTGCGCCTTCAAGGCAGTCAGCATGAGAGAGGTCTCCCCTGGGATCATGAAGGCCTCGGTGAACCCGGTGATGTGCAAGGGCTGCGGGGGCTGCGGGGCCGTCTGCCCCACTGGAGCCATTGCCTCGACGCACTTCACGGACAAGCAGCTCCTTGCCGCCGCCAATTCTCCTCTGAAGGAGGAGACCCAATGACGGACTTCGAGCCGAGGGTGCTTGGCGTCCTATGCAATTGGTGCTCCTACGCTGGAGCAGACCTGGCCGGGGTCAGCAGGTTCCAGTATCCGACCAACATCAGGACCTTGAGGGTCATGTGCAGCACCCGGGTCACACCGCACATCCTGCTCGAGATATTCAAATCTGGGGTGGACGGAGTGGTGGTCGGGGGATGCCACATAGGCGATTGCCATTACATCACTGGAAATTACTACACCGAAAAGAGGATGGCCCTTGCGAAGAGCCTGATGAAGACGGCAGGCCTGGAGCCTGAGAGGCTCAGCTTCTACATGGTCTCCGCTTCGGAGGGAAGAAGGTTCGCGGAACTGGTCACTGGCTTCGTGCAGACGATAAAGGAGCTTGGGCCCTCGCGGGCGACCACGGACGAGAAGCTTGGAAGCAGGCTCAACGCGGCGATCGAAACCGCCAAGGCGTATCGCCTGCGTCTTCTCAATGGGAAGGAGCTCGGCCTCGTCCAGACCGGGAATGTCTACGACAAGCACATCGATGCCAAGAGACTCGATGCCCTCTTGGACAGGGCCGTCAAAGAGGAGTTCGAGAGGAACTTCATCCTGCAGTTGACCAAGGACAAGCCACTCTCAGTGAGAGAGATGGCCAAGGAGATGGATGCCCCAGCGGACGAAGTCCTGGAGCAGGTCGTCGTCCTCAGGTCGAAGAGCCTGATCGCCCTGGATTCGATCGTGGGCCAGTCTCCAAGGTACAGAGCCACATCGGCGGGAGGCTGCTAGCATGACGGAGAAGATAGGCTCTGTTCTGGTGGTCGGAGGGGGGATCTCCGGCATCCAGACCGCGTTGGACCTGGCGGACTCCGGCTTCAAGGTATATCTCGTAGAAAAGAAGGCCGGCATAGGGGGCACGATGGCCCAGCTGGACAAGACCTTCCCCACCAACGACTGCTCCATGTGCATCATGGCACCGAAGCTGGTTGCGGTCGGGGGCCACCAGAACATCGACCTGATCACGAATGCGGAGGTCAGCAAGCTGGAAGGGGAGCCTGGTAACTTCAAGGTCACCATAGCTCAGAGGATCCCCAAGATAAACGCCGACGCCTGCACGGGCTGCGGGGTCTGCGCGGACAACTGTCCGATCGAATCGGCGGATGATTACAACCAGGGTCTGAAGAGAAGGAAGGCAATATCGGTCCTGTACACGCAGGCCGTACCCCTGGTCTACAGCATAGATCCAGATCTTTGCATCGGATGCGGGGCCTGCCAGCTCTCGTGCGTCGCCAAGGCCATCGACTACGGCCTTTCCGACAGGACCATGGAGGTCGCGGTCGGGTCCGTGATCCTTTGTCCTGGCTTCGAGGAGTTCGACGCCAAGCTGAAGAAGGAATACGGCTATGGCGAGTTCAAGAACGTGGTCACCAGCATCGAGTTCGAAAGGATGCTCAGCGCCACCGGTCCATACTTCGGAACGGTGATGAGGCCTTCCGAAGGCGACATCCCTAGGAAGGTAGCTTTCATCCAATGCGTCGGCTCCAGGGACGAGAAGGTGGGCAATCCCTACTGCTCCTCGGTCTGCTGCATGTACGCGATAAAGGAGGCGATCATCGCCGGAGAGCACACGGCAGGACTGAAACCGACCATCTTCTTCATGGACGTCAGGGCCGTGGGCAAGGAGTTCGAGGACTACCGGGCGAGGGCCGAGAAGGAGTATGGAGTGAAGATGTACCGTGGCAGCAGGGTCGCCTCGGTCGAGGAGGACCCTGAGACCAAGAACCTGTCACTCAGGTACAGCGTCGGCGACGAGGTCAGGAGCGAGGAGTTCGATCTGGTGGTGCTGTCCGTTGGCATGAGGCCTGCCGCGGACGCGGAGGAGCTGAGCGAGAAGCTCGGCTTCAAATTGAACGACTATGGGTTCGCCGCGACCGATGTCTACTCGCCATTGAGCACGTCGCGGCCGGGGATCTTCGTCAGCGGTTCTTTCACCGCTCCGAAGGACATCCCCACGACGGTCGCCGAAGCCTCTGGGGCGGTGGCCAAAGCCGTAGGGCTGATATCTGAGGCCAGGAACACCCAGGTGACCGAGAAGACGTTCGCACCCGAGATAGATGTTTCTGGCCAAGAGCCGAGGGTCGGCGTGTTCGTCTGCCATTGTGGCATAAATATCGGTGGCACGGTCAACGTGCCATCCGTGGTGGCATATGCCAAGACCCTACCTGGGGTTGTCTATGCGGGAGAGAACATCTTCACTTGCTCCTCGGACACCCAGGAGAAGATGAGGGCGCTGATCAAGGAGCATAGACTAAACCGGGTGGTGGTGGCGAGCTGCACCCCGCGCACGCACGAGCCCCTATTCCAGAACACCATCAAGGAGGCCGGCCTGAATCCCTACCTGTTCGAAATGGCGAACATACGGGACCAGTGCTCTTGGGTGCACATGCACGAGCCGGAGAAGGCGACCCAGAAGTCGAAGGACCTGGTCAGGATGGCCGTGGCCAAAGCAGGGATGTTGGAGCCCTTGAAGAAATCGAAGATCAAGGTGCTACACTCCGCAGTCGTGATCGGTGGTGGGTTGGCGGGAATGACGGCGGCGCTGGACATCGCCGACCAAGGCTACTCGACCCACCTGATCGAGAAGGAGGGTCAGCTCGGAGGCAACCTGGGCAAGCTCTATCACAAGGAGGGCGACCGCAGGCCCAAGGATTTCGGGAACGAGCTCATCGGCAGGGTGAGGGACTCCAAGAACATCACGGTGCACCTCAACACCACCGTGACCGATGTCAGCGGCTTCGTGGGCAACTTCAAGGTCAAGACGATCGACGGCGAGATCGAGGCCGGGGCGATAATCGTCGCCACGGGTGCTAACGAGTACCAGCCCACTGAGTACTTGTACGGCCAGGACAAGAGGGTGGTCACCCAGCTCGAGCTGGAGGGGCAGCTGGAGGAGGGGACCCTGAAGGCGAAGAAGGTCGCCATGGTCCAGTGCGTCGGGTCGAGGAACGACGAGGCCCCTTACTGCAGCCGCATCTGCTGCACCAACGCGATCAAGAACGCCATTTGGATCAAGAAGTCCAGTCCGAGGACGGACGTCTACATCTTCCACAAGGACATCAGGACCTATGGGTTCAGGGAGGAGCTGTACAAAGAGGCCGGGCGTCTCGGCGTCAACTTCATCAGGATGAACGAGGGCGAGATGCCTGAGATGACCAAGGAGGGGGATGCCCTTCGGCTCAGCGCCTTCGATGACGCCTTGGGCGCTCCAATACAGATCCAGCCGGATATGGTCGTGCTCTCCACGGGCATCAGGCCGAGCCAGGGCAACGAGGAGCTGGCGAAGATGCTGAAGGTGCCGCTGAGCAAGGACAGATTCTTCCTGGAGGCGCACATGAAGCTCAGGCCGGTGGACTTCGCCACCGAGGGCATATACCTGGCCGGGGCGGCGCATTGGCCGAAGTTCGTGGACGAGGTGATCGCGCAGGCCTCTGGGGCGGCGACGCGGGCCACCATGGTCATCTCCAAGGAGTTCGTGGAGACCGAGGGCATCATCGCGGCCGTGAACCCGAACCGGTGCACTGGCTGCGAGCTCTGCATCATGGTCTGCCCCTTCAGTGCCATCGACAAGGTGGACGGCAAGGCGAAGGTGAACGAGGCGCTGTGCAAGGGCTGCGGCACGTGCAACGCGGTCTGCAAGTCAGGCGCCATAAGGCAGAAAGGGTTCAGGGACGAGCAGATAATCGAGGTCATCGACGCCCTGTTCTGCGAGGAGGGGAGCGAATGAGCGGAAGCCAAGCCGCCGGAAAGGGCGCGGAGGCGATTCCTTGCGCGGAAGGGGAGCAGTTCGAGCCCAAGATCGTCGCCTTCCTGTGCAACTGGTGCTCCTATGCCGGCGCGGACCTAGCGGGAGTCTCGCGCCTGCAGTACCCGACCAACATCAGGATCGTGCGGGTGATGTGCACCGGCAGGATATCGCCCATGCTCGTGCTGCGAGCGCTGAAGGACGGCGCGGACGGCGTGCTGGTTTCCGGTTGTCATCCGGGCGATTGCCACTACCTCAAGGGCAACCTCTACACCCGGCGCAACCTCCAGCTCCTGAGGAGCATGATCGAGTACATGGGCATCGAGCCAGACCGCTTCCAGATGAGCTGGGTCTCGGCCAGCGAGGGGGGTAAGTTCGCGGACGTGGTCAAGACCACCGTGGAGAAGGTCAGGAAGCTGGGGCCGAACAAGAAATTCACGACGGAGAAGCGAGAGGGGGGTGAGTGACCTGAGCGACGAGAAGATCCGAGAGGAGGCTAAGAAGGCGCTGCGCGAGAAGGGCCTAAAATGCGTGATAGGCTGGAACGCGGAGGGCACCCCGACCTTCGCATCGACGGCAGAGGAGATCGACAAGCTCGCGTTCAACAAGTCCAGCGTCAACAACCTCGTGCCCTATCTCACATACGAGGTCCGCAGCCAGCGGGGCAAGATGCGCGACGGGAAGGACAAGGTCGTCGTGCCCGTGGGAATAGTGGTCAGGGGCTGCGACTCCAAAGCGCTCCTGCTTCTTCTTAACGAGAAGATACTTGCGCGAAGCGAGGTCTTCATCATCGGGGTACCATGCACCGGGGTGGTCGACCCGCATGCTGGAGGCGCCCTGTTCAGGAAGTGCGTGAAGTGCGCCATGCGGAACCCCGTGGTCTTCGACGTACTGGCCTCGGACAAGGTCCAGGAGGACGAGAAGGACTACAGCGAGGTCGAGGCCATCGAAAGGATGTCCCAGGAGGAGCGGTGGGCGCTCTGGGAGGAGATCCTCGCTGATTGTATCAGGTGCCACGCCTGCAAGCGCTCTTGTCCGGTCTGCTATTGCGACGAGTGCCTGCTCGACCCGACGGACGTGGCCATCAAGCCGGACACCACCGCCGAGGAGAAGGCCTACCGCCCGAGATGGGTGGAACGGTCCGTCAATGTGCCAGAGAACCTGGTCTACCATCTGGCCAGGCTTCCTCACCTGGTCGGGAGGTGCGTCGACTGCGGCGAGTGCGAGCGGGTCTGCCCGCGCCGCCTGCCGCTCCGCCTGCTCACCGCCAAGCTGGAGAAGGACGTCAAGGAGATATTCGACTACGAGGCGGCGAAGGAGGAAGGCCAGAAGCCGCTGATCGCCATGTCCTGCATGGACGACGACAATGGCTTCATCATGTGACTGGGGGGATGAGATGAGCAAGAGCATATTGAAGAAGGAAAAGTTGGCCGAGGCGCTAGCCGCCCTCGGCAAGGACAGCGTGGTGTACGCCCCCGTCAAGAACAAGCGCGGCCTCGTCGAGTACAAGGAGCTGGGGAAGAACGCTTCCGCGGCCGAGGTCAGGCTAGATGGCAAGCCCGACACCCCTCCCAAGGCGATCATCTTCCCTCAGACCGAGGTCCTGCTTACCTATAAGAAGAATAAGGAGGGCAAATTCGAGGTCACGCCATCCAGGGTCGATGAGAGGGAGAAGGTTATATTCGGGGTAAGGCCCTGCGACGCCATCGGGATCTCCCTCATGGACAAGGTGTTCCTGGGTGGCAAGTTCACCGACTCCAACTATAAGGCGAGGCGGGAGAAGGTCACGATCTTCACCATAGCTTGCGACGGGCCCTTGGACTCGTACTGCTTCTGCCCCTCCACTGGCGGAAGGCCGGCGGCGACGGACGGCAGCGATGTGATGATGTACGATGTGGGCGACTCTTACTATATCGATGGCATCACCGACAAGGGGAAGAAGGCCCTGGAGGCCCTGAAAGGCCAGCTAGGCAAGCCTACCGCGGAGCAGGAGAAGCGAAAGGAGGAGATTGTCAAGAGGTCCGAGTCCGCAGAGGGATTCACCAGGAAGATCTCCGATGAGGCGATAGCCAAGATGGACACGTCGTTCGACAGCAAGTACTGGGACGACGTGGCCAGGAGGTGTCTTAGCTGCGGCGCCTGCACCTACTATTGCCCGACATGCCACTGCTTCGACATCAACGACGAGAAGGGCGGCGAGCGGGTACGGACCTGGGACTCTTGCCAATTCGCGATATTCACCATGCACACCTCGGGCCACAACCCTCGAGCAGTGAAAGCCCAGAAGCTGCGGAACCGGTACTATCACAAGTTCAAGTACTCCAAGGACAACATCGGCCGCTACCTCTGCGTCGGCTGCGGCAGATGCATAGCGCTCTGCCCGGCCAGCCTGGACATAACCAAGGCCATCAACGAGGTGAAATGATGAGCGCGAAGAACGACTACCTCCCGCAGATGGCCGAGATAACCAGCATCACGCAGGAGACGACCGGCGAGAGGGCGGTGAAGACCTTCAGAATCGCTTTCAAGGACAAGAGCGCCAAGATGGATTGGAAAGCGGGCCAGACCTGCATGGTCTCGGTCTTCGGCAAGGGCGAGTCGATGTTCGCCATCTCCTCCTCGCCTACGAAAGGACACATCGAGTTCAGCGTGCAGCGCATGGGCCGGGTCACGGAGAGGCTGCACCAGATGCAGGTCGGCGATGAGCTGGGCATCCGAGGACCGTACGGCAACGGCTTCCCGGTGGAGCAGTGGAAGGGCAAGAACATCTACTTCATCGCCGGCGGCGTGGGAATGGCCCCGGTCCGCGCGGTCATGAATTTCGTCGTGGACAAGAAGGAGGACTACGGCGAGCTGCATTTGCTCTATGGCGCGAGGAGCTCGCGCGACCTCTCGTACAAGGCGGAGCTCGACGCGCTGGAGCAGGAGGGCGCTATCGATGTCAGAAGGACGATCGACGTTGCGGAGCCGGGCTGGCTCCAGATAGACAACGCCAACCCGGACAGCACGAAATTCGACCCCTCGACCAGGAAGTTCACCGGGTTCGTGGCCACCATCGTGACGGCGATGAAGTGCAACCCCGAGAACGCGCTGGCGGTCATCTGCGGCCCGCCGATTATGATAAAGACCTGCATCGGGAGCCTGGCCAAGCTGGGCTGGAAGGACGAGCAGATCTACACCACCCTCGAGAACAAGATGAAGTGCGGCATAGGCAAGTGCGGCAGGTGCAACATCGGCGGCGTGTACGTCTGCGTCGACGGGCCGGTGTTCACCTACGCCCAGGTCAAGAGGATGCTGCCGGACCAATGATGAGCTACTTCTTGGGGTTGTCCCGGCCGGGATCGTAGCCATCCATAGTGCGAGGCCCGACGGAGGGCCCGGTCCCGCCACCGGAATAGTTCACCAGGTCGATGTTCTCTTGCGTAGAGTTAGGTCCAGTAAAATCTCTCCTGAGCAGCAATTCGCCCGCCTCCACCTCCTCGACCGTTCGGCCCATCTCCACCTTATCCATGAGCCATTGCACGATGCTGGCTATGACCACCGATAACACGATGACCAGGAACGGGCCGAGGATGAGCGTCATAGCCAGCGCGTCCATACCTCCCTGGCCCGGGAAGAACGCCTTGAACAGAGAGTAAACGATGACGATGCTCAGGATGACCGAGCCAATCATCACCAGCGCCTTGATGCCGAACGAAGTGAAGGCTCCTCTCATCTTACCCCGATACGATTGGGGCGGTCATACATAGGCTTTATGTTGGTTGGGGCATTCCATTAAAACGAACATGAGGGCCGAGGCGAGCGAAAGGAGGGGGTCCCCCCAGGCCATATGGAAGGAGTGGGACGTCGTGGACGGGCGCAGGGTAAACGCCATGGTCATCATCCTTAGGACCGTCGGCTGCTGGTGGTCACGTAAGCAGGGCTGCCTCATGTGCGGCTACAACCAGGCGGCCAGCGAGTCCGGGATAGGCGAGGAGCAGCTGCTCAAGCAGCTCGAGGCCGCCAAGTCCAGGTTCCAAGGGGAGGAGATGGTCAAGATCTACACCTCAGGGAGCTTCCTGGACGAGAGGGAGGTCCCTTTGGCCGTTAGGGAGCGCATCCTGCTGGAGTTCTCCACTTGTAAGCGCATCCTAGTCGAGAGTCGGCCGGAGTTCGTGACCGAGGAGAGCCTTTTCACATTGCCAGCTGACAGGATCGAGATCGCCTTGGGCTTGGAGAGTGCCAACGACCACATCCTCCGGAAATGCATCAACAAAGGCTTCAACGTTGCCGATTACGAGAGGGCGGCTGGCCTCATCAAGAGCAAGGGTATGAGGGTGCGGACCTATCTGCTGCTGAAGCCCCCCTACTTAACGGAAAGGCAGGCGATGACGGACACCCTCCTATCCATCGATTTCGCATTCAGGTTCTCGGATAGCATCTCCATCAACCCCGTCAACGTCCAAAGGGACACCATGGTGGAATCGCTGTTCAGGCGCGGCGACTACCGCCCGCCCTGGCTGTGGACCTTGGTGGAGGTGCTGAGGCAGGGCAGGTCGAAGACCGACGTCAGGGTGTTCTCATCGCCGAGCGGCGCGGGTACCCCTCGTGGTGCGCACAACTGCGGCAGGTGCGATGCGGGGGTCATCGCCGTCATCGAACGATACGCCTTCAGCCAGGACCTCAAGGATCTGGAGGACCTGGACTGCGAATGCAAGTCCCGATGGAGGGCACAGCTCGAGCTGCAGGACGCCATGCGCACCTCGGTGGACATCGACCGCCACCTTGCCGACGACCTCGGCCTCGATTGATTTTTTATCTTCGACGGACATAATGAAGCATCGGAAGGGATCACATGGAGTACGAAGTGAGGAAGGGTCACTATCCAAAGATCGAAGGGGAAGGGCTGAAGGACATCATGGGCATGACCTTCGGCAACGTCAAGGTGGAAGGGGACAGGCTCGTGTCCTGTTTCGGCGCGATAACCAAGTTGGAGGTCAAGGTTCTGAGCAAGACCGCGCTCGACGTCGTCTCCGAGTCGGACAAGACCGCCCCCTTGGACGTGCAGGCCGAGACCATTAAGCGCTGGAACGCTTTCCTGGAGCAGGCCACCGGGTTCACCTCCAAGGAGAGGTCGAAGCGCCTGCAGAAGAAGGTCAAGGAAGGGAAGCTCTGAGTCTCCTCCTTCTTTCTGCCTTGGCGTCGGACGGACTATCCAGACTTGCCGGCGTGGGCATCCACAGCTACCGAACAGCTTATATATGATAACCATTATGCGACATTGCTCAACGCGCTGAGGACGTTCGACCAGACCCCATGGGCAATGCGTCAGCATCCCTATACCGCCGGCCTACCATTCTGGCCGGCTGAAACGGTGTCACGGTCGAAGGTTCAGGAAAATGCACTCTTGCATGCGTTAGCGACCAGAGAGTGTGCTCTCTCGCAAACAGCGAAGAGGGGGAACCATGTCAAACAAGAGACGTCCCAAGAAAGGATCGCACGGGTACTCGCCCCGAGTCAGGGCGAAGCGCCAATTCCCCAGGCTCGATGCCTGGCCAGAGATCAGCGAAGGCCCTAAAATACAGGGGTTCGCCGGCTACAAGGCCGGAATGACCCACGCCTTCATCGTCGACTTCCGCTCACAGAGCACCACCGCCGGACAGGAGGTCAAGGTCCCGGTGACGGTGCTGGAGGTGCCGCCCATGAAGATCGCGGCAGTGAGGATCTACGAGAACACCCGCTACGGCCTCAGGACCGCGGGAGAGGTCTGGGCGTCCGGGGTCGACGAGACTCTGAGCCGCCTGCTGCCCATCCCCAAGGAAGTGAAGGCGGAGGCGGCATGGGAGAAGCTGAACGAGGTGGACTACGAGGACATACGTGTCCTCGCCTACACCCAGCCCAAGCTGGTTAAGGGCATCCCCAAGAAGAAGCCCGAGCTCATGGAGCTGCGCATCGGCGGCGGCAACATGGATGCCAGGCTCGAGTACGCCAAGTCCATCCTGGGCAAGGAGATAAGCATCACCGACTTCACCAAGGACGGCGCCATGATCGACGTGGCCGCCATCACCAAGGGGAAGGGGTTCCAGGGCGCCATCAAGAGATGGGGCCTGAAGCTGCTGAGCCACAAGAACAGCAAGCACCGCCGCATGATCGGCACCCTGGCGCCGAAGCGCCCCGGATATGTGCGCCCGACCGTGCCCCAGGCCGGTCAGGTAGGCTACCACCAGAGGACGGAGATGAACAAGCGCATCATCAAGATCGGCCAGACCGGAGAGGAGGTCAACCCCAAGGGCGGCTTCCTCCACTATGGGCAGGTCGTCAACTCTTACGTTCTAATACACGGGTCCGTTCCCGGACCGACCAAGCGCCTGGTCCGGTTGCGCGATCCAGTGAGGAAGACCGCTCCGCTCAAGGAGGCGCCAAGCATCGTCTACGTCTCCACCGAGAGCAAGCAGGGGGCGTAATCCATGACCGGCAAGAATGTCAACGTGTACTCGATAAGCGGCGAGGTGGTGAAGAAGGCCGAGCTGCCCTCCGCCTTCAAGACCAGCTACCGCCCGGACGTCATCAGGAGGGCGGTCGTCGCCGAGGAATCCAACAAGAGGCAGCCCTACGGGTCGATGTTCAAGGCGGGCATGAGGCACGCCGTGTCCACCTGGGGCAAGGGACGAGGCGCGGCCCGGGTGCAGCGCCTGTCCCAAGGAGCGAAGGGGGCGGAGTCGCCCAACAACGTGGGCGGCAGGCGCGCCTTCCCGCCCAAGCCAGAGAGGTCCTGGGAGCTAAAGGTCAACCGCAAGGAGAGGACCTTGGCCCGCTGGTCCGCCCTGGCGGCGTTGTCCAATGACGCCATGGTGAAGGACCGGGGGCACCAGTTCAAGGAAGGCCTGACGCTGCCCATAATCTTCGAGGACTCGGTGGAGGGCCTCCAGACCACGGCCGACGTGTTGAAGGCCTTGGAGTCGGTGGGGCTACAGGATGACGTGGCGCGCGCCAAGGACAGCAAGAAGGTCCGCGCCGGCAAGGGGAAGATGCGCGGCCGCAGGTACAAGTCGTCCCGGTCGCTGCTCATAGTCGTCTCCAACAGAGAGGCGCCGATTTTCAAGGGAGCGAAGAACCTGGCGGGAGTGGAGGTCGTGGCCCCGGAGCAGCTAAACCCGGGCACCCTGGCCCCAGGCGGGGACGCCGGCAGATTGTCGGTGTTCTCCGAGGCCGCATTGAAGAAGGTAGGAGAGTGGTGAGCGTGTCGAGGCAAGACCAGATCCTATTGCATCCGTACGTCACAGAGAAGACCATGAACCAAATGACTGGCACGCCCAACCAGGACTTCAAGGACGGGAATCGTCTGGAGTTCATAGTGAGGCGCGACGCGAACAAGCAGGAGATCAAGGCCGCCTTCGAGAAGCACTTCGACGTCAAGGTCGCCCGCGTGTGGACCAAGATCGACAAGGAAGGTAAGCATGCCATCATCAAGCTCGCTGAAGGCTACTCTGCCGAGGACGTCGGCATGAGGGTAGGAGTGTTCTGAGGTGGGATGAATGGGAAAACAACTCAGACAGCAAAGGCGCGGGAAGGGCGGATCGGTCTACCGGTCCCCCAGTCACAGGCACCTCGGCGCCGTCAAGCACCCTGAGGGTGCCAACGCCACCGGCAAGATAATGGATATCGTGCATGCCCCTGGACGCATGGGCCCCTTGGCCCAGGTGGATTTCTCGGGCAACGTGCAGAACGTTATAGCCGCCGAGGGGATGATGGTCGGCCAGGAGATCATGGTGGGCAGCAATGCCCCAGTGGCCTCCGGCAACGTCCTACCCCTGGCCACGCTTCCAGAAGGGACATTGGTGCACAACATCGAGGCCCGCCCCGGGGATGGGGGCAAGTTCGTCAGGACCTCTGGCACCTCTGCCACCGTGGTCAGCAGGGGCGAGAAGGTAGTGGTGCTCATGCCCTCTGGTGCCTTCAAGGACTTCGACCCCAGGTGCCGCGCCTCCATCGGCACGGTGGCAGGCGGAGGGCACGGGGAGAAGCCCTTCGGCAAAGCGGGCAACAAGTTCCACGCCTACCGCTCCAGGAGCAAGGCGTACTTCAAGGTGAAAGGTATCGCGATGAACGCGGTCAACCACCCGCACGGAGGTGGCGGCCACCCGCATGTTGGCAAGCCCAGCACGGTCAGCCGCAACGCCCCGCCCGGAAGGAAGGTCGGCCGGCTGTCGCCGCAGAAGAAGAAGAAGGAGAAGTGACCCTAATGGCTGAGGAGAAACCGCTCACAGGGACCAAGGCCTCGAGGAGGAAGCAGAGGAAGAAGAAGGGAGCGATCACGGCGAGGCGCAAGAAGGAGTTCACCTACCGCGGCTTCACCATGGAGGAGCTCCTGGAGATGCCATTCGACGAGGTCCTCGGCCTTATGCCGTCGAGGACAAGGCGCACCTTCACCCGCGGCCTCAACGAGGAGCAGAAGGTCACCTTCGACAAGATCGTCAAGGGAGAGGACGAGGTCGTGCGCACGCATCGCCGCGACATCCCCATCGTCCCGGCGTTCGTGGGCAAGAAGGTCGCCATATACAATGGCAAGGAGTTCAAGGAAGTCGAGATCAAGCCCGAGATGATCGGGCACTACCTGGGAGAGTTCGCCATGACCCGTAGATCGGTCACGCACAGCGGACCCGGCGTCGGTGCCACCAGGTCGTCCAAGTTCCTGCCGCTGAAGTGAGGTGCGAAACATGGCAGGATACACCCAAAAGGCGGACCCGGACACAACGGCGCGGGCGATAGGCAAGGAGATGCCCATCTCCCCCAAGGACTCGCGCGAGGTCTGTCGCATGATCCGTGGAAAGAACGTGACCGTGGCCATCTCCATGCTGGAGGAGGTCGAGGCGCTGAAGCGTCCGGTGCAGATGAGCCGGTACAAGATGGGCATCGCCCACAAGAAGGGGGTCGGCCCAGGCCGCTTCCCCAAAAAGACGGCCAAGGCCATCCGCCAGGTCCTCGAGCACGCCAAGGCCAACGCCGAGTACAAGGGCCTGGATGCCGAGAACATGCGCGTGAAGGTCGTGGCCGCCCATCTGGGCCGGACCATCACTGGCTACATGCCCCGTGCCTACGGGCGCAGCAGCCCCTGGAACCAGCAGACCGTGAACATCGAGGTTATTCTTGAGGAGGTCGAGTGAATTGGCCAATGAGAGGAAGTTCGTGACTGAGAACATTCGCCGGGTGCTGCTCAAGGAGTACCTGATGAAGGCAGTGGACCGAGCGGGATTCGGCGGCGTCGAGGTGCAGCGCACCCCGATGGGCACCAGGGTCACGCTCATCACTGAGCGCCCGGGCATCGTCATCGGGCGCCGCGGCGCGGCCATCAAGAATCTGACCACCGCCATCGAGAAGGATTTCAAGTTCGACAACCCCCAGGTCGAGGTGCAGGAGGTAGACAACCCCAACCTCAACGCGCAGATCATGGCCGAGAAGCTGGCCTTCGCGCTAGAGCGCGGATGGCACTTCAGGCGCGCTGGCCACTCCACCGTGCGCCGGGTGATGGACTCGGGCGCCAGGGGATGCCACGTGGTCATCGCCGGCAAGCTGACCGGCGAGCGCCACCGCACGGAGAAGTTCAAGGAGGGCTACATCAAGTTCTGCGGGGAGCCCAAGCTCAAGTTCGTGCGCCAGGGATTCGCGGTAGCCAAGCTGAAGCCCGGCGTGATCGGCGTCAAGGTGGAGATCATGGCCCCGGACGCCCGACTGCCGGACGAGACCGACGTCTTGTCCCCCGAGGAGGCGGTCAAGGTCCTCCCAGAGATGGTCGACAAGATCATGCCCAAGGAGGAGAGCGCGTTGGCCGAGGCGGTCCGCCTCGAGACGGCCGACGCCGAGCCCGTCGTTGAGACCAATGAGGAGCCCAAGGCTGAGGAGAAGAAGGAGGAATCGAGCTAATGGCGAATCTACGGACCAAGGAGATCAGGGCCATGTCCGTCGACGACAAGGCCAAGAAGCTACGCGAGCTCCGCGATGAACTCATGCATGAGCGCGGAACGGCGGCGATGGGTGGTGCGCCTGCGAACCCCGGCAGGATCCGGGCCATCAGGACCAACATCGCTCGCATATTGACCGTCCAAAGGGAGGAGAAGAAGTAATGGCCGAAATTTGCTCCACGTGTGGACTGCCTAAGGAGCTGTGCATGTGCGAGGAGATCGCACGTGAGCAGCAGACCGTGAAGATCAGCACCGACTCCCGCCGCTATGGTAAGGTGGTGACGATCGTCGAGGGCTTCGACCCCAACGACATCGACATCGATGACCTGGCGCGCAAGCTGAAGACGAAATGCGCCGCCGGCGGGACCGCCAAGGACGGGAAGATCGAGCTCCAGGGAGAGCACAAGAAGAAGGTGCAGAAGGCCCTGGAGGAAATGGGCTTCAAGACCGAGGTCAGATGAGGAGCGAATGAGGAAGAGGGATTTCATGCGACTGGAGTTCATCGGCTTGGAGGTAGAGGTCATCGGTTCCAATCACCCTGGGTACCTAGGGGTATCCGGGACGGTGGTGGACGAGACCAAGAACACTTTGACCATACGTGCCAGAGGCAAGGAGGTCGTTGTTCCCAAGCAGGCGAACGCTTTCCAGTTCACATACGGGAGCGAGAGGTTCGAGGTGCAGGGCACCGAGATCCAGCACCGACCCGAGGATAGGATCAAGAAGATAAGGTGATGTTATGCAGAACCAGCCCAAAGACATAGGTATCGATGTCAAGGCTCCGGCGACCGCGTGCCAGGACAAGAACTGCCCGTTCCACGGCAGCCTGTCCCTCCGCGGCCAGCTCATCGATGGCGTGGTCGTCTCCGACAAGATGACGCACACCGCGGTGGTGGAGCGCAATTTCCTGAAGTATGACACGAAGTACGAGAGGTACATGAAGAAGACCTCGCGCTACTCCGCGCACTGCCCACCCTGCCTGGGGATCAAGGCGGGGGACGAGGTGCGCATGGTTGAGTGCCGCCCGTTGAGCAAGACGGTGTCCTTCGTGATCGTAGAGAAGAGGTGAACGAGATGAAGGGACTAGCGGGAAAACAGACCCGAGGCATCATGACCGGCACCATGCTGGACGTGATCGATAACAGCGGTGCCAAGACCATATCTGTCATCGCTGTCCCTGGCTACCATGGCGTGAACCGGAGGCAGCCCTCCGCGGCCGTAGGCGACATCATCGTCGCCTCGGTGAAGAAGGGCAGCCCCGAGATGAGGCGCCAGGTGGTCTATGCCGTCATCGTGAGGCAGAGGCGACCGTTCCGCCGGCCCGACGGCACGATGGTGACTTTCGAGGACAACGCCGCGGTCGTCACCACCGAAGAGGGCGAGACCAAAGGTACGGATATCAAAGGACCGGTAGCGAGGGAGGCCGCCGAGAGGTGGCCACGGATCGCCGCCACCGCGTCCATGATCGTGTGAGGTGTGTAAGATGGTTAGCAAGCAAGCGAGGAAGCAGCGCAAGAGGCAGCACAACGCGCCGGAGCACGTCCGCCGCAAGATGGTGGCCTCCCACCTCAGCGAGGGCCTGATGAAGCAATACAAGAAGCGTTCCGCCTCGGTGGTCGTGGGCGACACCGTCGTGATACTCCGCGGCGACGAGAAGGTCAGGAACGTCGAGGGAAAGGTGACCAACGTGGATACGAAGACCGGCAAGGTCGTAATCGAGGGCGTTACCATCGCCAAGGCCGACGGCACGCTCAAGGAGAGGCCGGTGCACTCCTCCAACCTGGTCATCACCAAGTTGAATCTCACCGACCCCTGGCGCAAGGAGAAGCTAGAGGGCGTTAAGGAGGGCTCCGCATGAGCAACGACATGAAGAGATTGACGGCTCCGCGCTCCTGGCCGGTGCCGAGGAAGACCAACCAATGGATCGCCAAGCCTTCCCCAGGCCCGCACGGGATCGAGGGCAGCATGCCCCTGGTGGTCGTGCTCCGCGACATTCTGGGCGTGGCCGACACCGCGAAGGAGGTAAAGCGCATCCTGGGCAACCGCGAGGTGCTGGTGGACGGGCGCGTGGTCAGCGACACCGGGTTCCCGGTGGGGCTGATGGACGTGGTGTCCATGCCCAAGGTGGACCTGCACTACCGCATGATGATCGACCGCAAGGGCAAGTTCCGCCTGGTAAAGCTGACCGAAGGCAAGCAGGCTTGGAAGCTGTGCCGCATCGAGGGCAAGACCACCGTTCCTGGTGGCAAGACCCAGCTGAACCTCCACGATGGACGGAGCGTCCTCGTGGGCAAGGAAAGCTACAGGGTAGGCGACGTGGTGAAGCTCGAGGTGCCGTCCCAGAAGATCCTGGAGACCTACAAGCTGGCCAAAGGCTCCTACGCCATCATCACCAGCGGCTCCAACGTGGGCGAGCTGGAGGTCATCGAGGAGTACATGGTCCAGAGGACGGTGGCGCCAAACCTGGTCAAGTTCAGGGACGGGAAGCTGACCGTCAAGGATAACGTGTTCGTGGTCGGGTCCAAGGGGCCCGAGGTCGAGCTGCCGGAGGCGAGCGCGCTATGAGCGAGGTCATGAGGCAGCCGAGCGTGCAGAAGGTCGTCGTCAACATCGGCGTTGGCGACGCGGGCGAGCGCCTGGAGAAGGCGCAGAAGGTCCTGCAGATGATGACCAAGCACAAGCCCATGATCACCCACGCCAAGGTCACCAACCGCGATTTGGGCCTCCGCATAGGCATGGCCATAGGATGCAAGGTGACCCTCAGAGGGGACGAAGCGGAAACCTTCCTGCGCAAGGCCCTGGCCACCAGGGAGCAGAGGGTGGCCTGGTACTCCTTTGACAAGGAGGGCAACCTCTCCTTCGGGATCCCGGACTACACGGACTTCGAGGGCATGAGATACGACCCCGAGATCGGGATATTCGGGATGGACGTCAGCGTGGTCATCCAGAGACCGGGATACCGGATCTCGCAGCGCCGCATCATGAAGCGGAAGCTGCCCAAGGAGCACCGCATGACGCGGCAAGAGGCAATCGAGTTCATGAGAACCAAGTTCAACGCAGAGGTGGTCGAGTGAAGCCAAAGAAGCAGTTCGGCAGGTCAGTGGGCTGCACCCGCTGCGGTCGGAAGAGGGGCATCGTGAGGAGATACGGCATGCACCTGTGCCGCCAGTGCTTCCGCGAGATCGCGCCGCAGATCGGGTTCAAGAAGTACTCGTGAGGTGAGAAAAGATGCAAAACGACCCCTTAAACGACGCTATGTCCATGATCAAGAACGCTGCCGTGGTGGGCAAGAGCGAGTGCACCATCAAACCCTCCTCCAAGCTCATCGGGCGCGTGCTCAAGGTAATGCAGGAGTCCGGCTACATCGACCAGTTCGAGTTCGTAGAGGACGGCAAGGCGGGCAAGTTCAAGGTGATGCTGGAAGGCAGGATCAACAACTGCGGCGTCATCAAGCCCCGCTATGCAGTGAAGAAGACCGACCTGGAGAGGTGGGAGTCGAGGTACCTGCCGGCGCAGGACTTCGGAGTGTTGATCCTCACCACCACCGCTGGTGTCATCTCGCACACCAAGGCCAAGGAGCTGGGAGTGGGCGGCAAGCTGCTCGCCTACGTGTACTGAGGGATGAAAAATGACCATCAGCGGAGAAATTGAGGAGAGGGTGACTATCCCCCAGGGAGTCAAGGTCGCCATCAAGGGAACCGAGATCAGCGTGTCCGGGAAGGCCGGCCAGCTGAAGAGGAACTTCGATAGCCCCCGGGTGAAGGTCAAGACCGAGGAGGACCAGGTCATCGTCAGCTGCGAGTACCCCAAGGTCAAGGACAAGGCCTTGGTGGGCACGTTCGCCTCGCACATCCAGAACATGATAGACGGCGTACAGGGCGGGTTCGAGTACCACATGAAGGTGGTCTACTCGCACTTCCCCATGAAGGCCACAGTGAAGGGCGAGAAGTTCGTCATCGAGAACTTCCTCGGCGAGAAGTCCCCCCGCTTCGCCAACATCATCGGCCACAGCAAGGTCACGGTGAAGGGCGCGGAGGTAGTCGTCTCCGGGGTGGACCTCGAGGCGACGGCCCAGACGGCGGCGAACATCGAGCGCGCCTGCCGCATCAAGGGATTCGACCCCCGGGTCTTCCAGGACGGCATATACATCACCGAGAAGGCTAGGAAGGTGAAGGCATGAGCCCGGCCAAGAAGCAGATCAAGGAGATCTCCGACCTCCCTTACTACAAGGAGGAGTACGGGGTCCAGCTCGAGGCCATGGGCATCCACACCCTCGAGGAGCTGCTGGACGGCCTGAATGACGAGAAGCAGTACCAGGTCATCGTCGACGAGCTCAAGGGAGTGGGCGAGAAGAAGGCCGACCACTGGATCGAGGTCATCGAGGCGTCCCTGGCGGAGGGCGCGGAGAGCATGCCCGCCCCGGAGCCTGAGGCCAAGGCGGAGAAGGAGGAGGAGCCGAAGACCGAGGTGGTCGAAGCCGCCATCTCCGGGATAGTCGAGAAGGGCGAGTACGTGGCGGAGAGGAAGCCCGAGCTCACCCCCGAGAAGAAGTTGGCGTTGGCCAAGCGCGAGGAGATCGCCTCCCGCCGGCCGCACTTCAAGAGGGGTGAGTGGTTCCGCTTCAAGAGGCTGGGGGTGGCCTGGCACAGGCCGCGCGGCATCCACAACAAGATGCGCCGCCACTATGGCTACCGCCCGCCGGTGGTCAGCATCGGATACCGTGGGCCCAAGGAGGTCCGCGGCTACCATTCCTCCGGTTTCCAGGAGGTGCTGGTGCACAACCCCTCTCAGCTGGAGAAGGTCGACGCCAAGACCCAGGCGGTGCGCGTGGGCGGCAGCGTGGGCTACAAGAAGAGGCTCGTCATCGAGAAGCGCGCTGACGAGCTGGGCATCCGAGTTCTCAACAGGACGGGATAAATCATGGATCTGAAGAACCAGAAGAGAATGGCGTCCGAGATCCTCAAGTGCGGCGAATCTCGGGTATGGATAGACCCGAACCGCATCGAGGACGCGGCGGACGCCATCACTCGCGCGGACATCAGGACCGCGATCGAGTCCGGGACCATACGCGCGCTCCCTAAGCAGGGCATATCCCGTGGCAGGACCAGGTACAGACTGGCCCAGCGGAGCAAGGGGAGAAGGCGCGGACCGGGGAGCAGGAAGGGCACGTCCGGGGCCAGGACGCCGAAGAAGACGGACTGGATCCAGACCATCCGCCCCATCAGGCAGGAGCTAAAGAAGCTGCGGGACGAGGGCAAGATAACCCCCACCGTCTACCGTCAGTTCTACCTGAAGGCCAAGGGCGGTCAGTTCAAGAGCAGGAAGAACCTGATCTCGCACCTACAGATGGGTGGCCACCTCAAGGAGGGGAACTGATGGCAACTGGACCGAGGTATAAGGTCCCGTTCCGGCGCCGACGCGAGGGCCGGACGGACTATAGGCAGAGGAGGGCGCTGCTGCGCGCTCGTCTGCCTCGAGCCGTGGTGCGAACCACCCTCAGGCACACCAGCGTGCAATTGGTGCAGTATGACGCCAAGGGCGACCTGATCATGGCCGCGGCCCACTCCCACGAGCTGCTGGACCTGGGATGGAAGGGCTCGACGGGCAATCTGCCCGCCGCCTACCTCACCGGGTACCTGGCGGGGATGAGGGCCAAGAAGAAGGGCGTGGAGGAGGCGGTCCTGGACATCGGCCTGAAGGAGCCGATCAAGGGCGCCGCGTGCTTCGCCACGCTCAAGGGCTTGCTGGATGCGGGGATCGAGATCCCCCACTCCGAGGAAATCCTGCCCGGCGAGGACAGGCTGAAGGGCAAGCACATCAACGCTGACATGGAAAAGATGATAGATGAGGTCAAGAACCGGATGGAGGTGGACTGAGATGGATTGGACCCCGAAGACAAGGCTGGGCAAGATGGTCATGAGCGGTGAGATCACCACCATGAGCCAGGCCCTGGCCACCAAGCTCCCCCTGCGGGAGCCGGAGATCGTGGACGTCCTCTTGCCGGACCTGAAGGATGAGGTCATCGACGTGAACATCGTGCAGAGGATGACCGACTCAGGCCGCAGGGTGAAGTTCCGCATCACCGTGGCCGTCGGCAACGGCGACGGCTTCATAGGCATCGGACGCGCCAAGGGGAAGGAGGTCGGCCCCTCCATAAGGAAGGCGATCGATAACGCCAAGCTGAACATCATCGAGATCAAGCGCGGCTGCGGCTCCTGGGAATGCGGTTGCGGCACCCCGCACTCGCTCGCCCTCACCGTGGTCGGCAAATCGGGCAGCGTGGAAGTGCACCTCAAGCCGGCGCCGAGGGGCATCGGGCTGGCGACCGGGGACGTGGCCAAGAGCCTCTTGCAGCTCGCGGGGGTCAAGGACACCTGGGGCTTCGTGAAGGGGCACACCAAGACCACCGTCAACTACGCCATCGCCACCTTCGAGGCGCTGAAGGAGACGGCGCAGGTCCGGGTGACCGATGACCAGGCCAGGCGCCTGAAGATCGTGTCCGGGCCGGTCAACGTGCACGTCGCCTCCGCGCTGGAGGCTGCCAAGGCGGCCGAGGCCGGCCCCCAGAAGGAGGGTTGAACATGGCTTACGCAGTCATCCGCGTCCGCGGCCACTCCAAGATCAAGGGGGACATCGAGGACACCATGAAGCTCATGCACCTCAACCGCCCGAACCATTGCGTGGTGCTGCCGGAGAACGATACGATGCGCGGAATGCTCTACAAGACCAAGGACTACGTCACTTGGGGCGAGGTGGAGGAGACCACCCTGGCCAAGCTGATCAAGTTCCGTGGCCGCCTGGAGGGGGACGCGCCCATCGACGACGAGGTCGTGAAGTCCAAGTCCAAGTACACCAGCATCATCGCCCTGGCCCGCGCGGTCAAGAAGGGCGATGTGACGTACTCTAGCCTTGAGGGCTTCAAGCCCATCTTCCGGCTCAGCCCGCCCCGCAAGGGGTTCGAGGGCAACAAGCGCTCCTATCAGAACGGGGGTGCCCTTGGCTACCGTGGCAAGGACATCAACGAGCTCATCGAACGAATGTTATAAGAGCAAAGATATTGTTGGGGACTCGACATGCCAAGCAGGACCAAGAAGTTCAGGGGGACGCGCACACATGGCCGGGGCAAGAAGGCCGGCCGAGGCGCAGGTCTCCACGGCGGTACCGGCAACGCCGGTCTGCACAAGCACAAGGTCATGATGATGCTCAAGTACGACCCGAACCATTTCGGGAGGCATGGCTTCAAGCGACCTCAGGAGGTCGTCTCGGCCAAGATCACCATGAACGTGGGGGACGTACAGGAGAGCATCGACAATCTGGTCGCCGATGGATACGCGCAAGTCAAGGGCGACAGGACGGTCGTCGACCTGTCCAAGCTAGGAGTGGACAAGCTATTGGGCTCCGGAAGCGTGAGCCAGAAGCTGGAGATCGTCGTTACCGAATCCTCGGCCAAGGCCAAGGAGAAGGTGGAGAGCGCAGGTGGAGCGATCGTAGGACCGTAGGGATGAGACTAAGCTGATACCATGGCAGAAGAGAAGAAGAGCCTGCTTTACAAGCTCAAACCTCTCACCGACCGCCTACCTGCGGTCACCAAGCCGGAGGGGCACGTGCACTTCCGGACCAAGATGCTATGGGTCGTCGTCATCCTAGTTCTCTACTTCGTAATGACAAACGTCTTCATCTACGGTCTGGACCAACAACAGACCATCGACCTTTTCTCTCAATATCGCGCCATCCTCGCGGGGGCGCAGGGCTCGCTGATGCACCTGGGCATAGGCCCGATCGTCACCGCGTCCATCATCATGCAGCTGTTCGTGGGCGCCAAGATCATACGCCTGAACCTGCAGGACTCCGAGGACAAGGCCATCTATCAGAGCAGCCAGAAGTTCCTCGTGATCATAATGATCCTGGTCGAGTCGGTTCCCCAGGTGTTCGGATACCTGGTCCCCGACCCGAACTTCGTGGCCGACCTGGGCTCGGCCCTTGGGCCCAGCTCTTTCATCTCCGCAGAGGGACTGGCCGACATCATCATCGTACTGCAGCTGTGCCTTGGCTCGTATCTTGTCTTCATTATGGATGAGGTCGTCTCCAAATGGGGCATAGGCTCAGGCATCTCGCTGTTCATCGCTGCCGGGGTGGCCCAGGCCATATTCACAGGTACCTTCAACTGGGAGGCGATCAGCGGCACCGAGCCCATGAGCCTTGCCAATCCGCCGGCGGGCACCATACCCAAGACCATCTTTCTCATCCACAACATGTCGGCCTCGGAGATGGCTAACGGAGGGTACGAGCGCATATTGCTGCAGAACCCCAACTCCATGATCGCCCTAGTGGGAACGATGGTCATCTTCCTGTTCGTGGCCTACATGGAGAGCATGAGGATCGAGCTGCCCTTGGCCCACGGCACGGCCAGGGGAGCGAGGGGGCGATACCCGATCAAGCTGCTGTACGCCAGCAACATCCCGGTCATATTGATGGCCGCTCTGCTGGCCAACGTCAGCATGTTCACCTTCCTCTTCTATACCAATCCCACCTTGTCGCAGGTGCCCCTATTAGGAGGCAACCCCTGGCTGGGGTACTACGACCCCCCGACATTCGGCACGCAACCACTGGGCGGCTTGGCTTGGTACCTCTCGACACCGAACGGTCTCGCGAGCTGGCTGCTGCCCATGCTCGACCCATCGCAATACGCCAGCCTGGCCCAGGACCATAGCCCGATCCAGATACTGGCCCATGTGATGTTGTACTTCGGGGTGATGGTGGGCGGGTCGATCCTCTTCGCCAAGTTCTGGATCGCCACCACCAACATGGGGCCAGAGGCCGTGGCCAAGCAGATCGAGTCCAGCGGGCTGCAGATCCCTGGCTTCAGGCGGGACCCGCGCGTGCTCAAGCGCGTGTTGGAGCGATACATTCCTGTAGTGACAATAATATCCGGTGCTACGGTGGGCGCCTTGGCCGCGGGAGCTGACCTGATAGGGACCGTAGGCAACGCGTCGGGAACCGGCGTGCTGCTGGCAGTGGGCATATTGATCCAATTCTACGAGGCCATCAGCCGTGAGCAGATGATGGAGATGCACCCAGTGCTGCGGCAGTTCTTCGGAGGAGAGTAAGGATGGCGGCGAGCGGCCCGGCCGGCGGGGGGGCGCAGAGCTCCAAGTCCCTAGCCAACTTCGCCACCCTGTTCTTCGTCATGATCGCCATATTGGTGCTCTTCGACCAGAACATCAGGAACGCCCTGGGTGAGGCGGTGGGCTACGTCTTCCAACCGCTGTTCGGCTTCAATTACGAGTACGTGGTGCTCACCCTGGTCCTCACCGGCGTGATCATGGCCGCCGCGACCATTATCGTGCGCCACTTCTTCACCGATTATGTGGAGCAGGCCGAGAACCAGAAGATCGTCTCCGCCTTCAACAAGGAGCTGCGCCAAGCCAGACTGGAGAACAACACCTTCAAGACCAAGAAGCTCACGGAGATGCAACCCCAGATCCTGCAGAAATCGATGAAGGCCAGCTCTACCCAGCTCAAGCTGATGCCGGTGACCCTGATCGTCGTCATACCCATCTTCGCCTGGTTGTCGGTGTTCATGCTCGACGCGCACTCCCCTCTCGTGGCCGTCCCCTGGTCCTTCAACGTGGACCTGCTCTCCATCGCCATCTTCTTCCCCAACTGGGTGCTGCTCTACTCCCTGATCAGCATCCCCTTCGGCCAGGTCCTGGCCAGGTCCCTGCGATATTATGATTTCAGGAAGCGCCTGCGCGAGATCGAGGCGGAAGGTAAGGCATGAGGATCACCATCTCCGGCCCGCCTGGTTCTGGTAAGACCACTGTATGCAAGCTCCTCGCGGAGCGGTTGGGCATCGACTACGTCATCTCCGGCAACGTCTTCCGCAGCATGGCTCAACGTTTGCACCTCAGCCTGGCCGAGTTCGGTCGCCTGGCCAATGAGGACCCCAAGTACGACCGGATGATCGACGAGGACATGGTCAGCACCGCCCGAGGCAAGGAGGACGTCGTCCTGGAGGGGAGGCTGGCCGCGCACAACCTCGCCCGCCAGGGCATCCCCGCCTTCAAGGTCTACCTGGACGCTCCTCCTAGGGTGAGGGCGGAGCGCATCGTGGAAAGGGAGCATGGGGACGCGGACCGCGCCCTGAGAGAGATGCTGGAGCGGGAGGAGTGCGAGGCCGAGCGCTACCGGCTCTGGTACGGCATAGACCTCGGGGACATGGGCGTGTACGACCTGGTCGTGGACACCTCCACCCTCACCCCTCAGGAGATTGTCGATCTCATAGTACAAAAGATGGGGGGCGCGCGATGGCAAGGATGATCACCAAGGACCGGGACCCCCTGCGCACGGAGAAGGGCAAGAGGCCGGCGGAGCGGAGCATGGAGGAGCTGCTGGCCTCCGGCGTCATCGACCTCGACAAGCCCATGGGCCCGACCTCGCACCAGGTCACCGCCTGGGTCCGCGATATCTTGGGCGTGGAGCGCATCGGCCATGGCGGGACGCTCGACCCCAGGGTCAGCGGCGTGCTTCCCATCGCCTTAGGCAAGGCGACCAAGGCCACCGACCTGGTGCTGCGCTCCGACAAGGAGTACGTCTGCCTGATGACGCTGCACCGTGACGTGGCGGAGGAGAAGCTGCGCCGCGTCCTGGGAAGCTTCGTGGGCGACATCTACCAAGTTCCCCCGGTACGGGCGGCGGTCAAGAGGCAGCTGCGCGTGCGCCGGGTGCATTCCATCAGGCCTTTGCAGGTCGAGGGGAGGGAGGTGCTGTTCCGCGTGGAATGTGACGCGGGCACCTACATCCGCACCCTATGCGTGGACGTGGGCGAGGCCCTGGGGGTCGGCGCCCACATGGAGGAGTTGCGGCGCACCCGCTCTGGGACCATGAGGGAACGGGAGAGCGTGCAGCTGCAGGACCTGAGGGACGCCTTCGTCTATTGGAAGGAGGGCGACGAGTCCCATCTGCGTAAGATGGTGGCTCCCATGGAGGTGCTCCTCGACCCCCTGCCCAAGGTGGTCCTGAAGGACAGCGCCGTGGACGCGGTATGCCATGGCGCGGACCTGGCGGTGGTGGGCATCGCCAAGCACGACGCGTCCATTGCCCGGGGGGAGCTCGTGGCATTGATGACGCAGAAGGGGGAGGGGGTGGCCCTGGGGATCGCCCTGATGGCCGGAGAGGAGATGGGCAGGGCGAGGGAGGGGATAGCCCTGCGAACCGATCGAGTCTTCATGGAACCTGGCACATATCCGAGGATGTGGGAGTCCGCCGATGAGCGGAAGCCCGCCTGAGCGCCTCCCGTCACCGCGCCAGAACGTTTATTAGTGCTTCTCGACCATCTTCCCGAGCATGAAGCTGGATGCTCTCGGCTTGCTCACCGCCTTGGTGGTCATCGTCCTTGGCGCCATCTTCATCTGGGACGAGAACCTGGCGCTGGACCTGATGGGATTCTTCCTGATAATCTGGGGATTCCTGGCCCTGCTGGGTGCCTTCGGCCTGATGAAGAAGAAGGCTTAGACGCGGCCGGAAAGGATGGGAAGCGATAAAACGCTCTGGAGAACGACCGGTCCCCTGCTTGGGAGGGTCCGAGCGGGGGGCTAGAATTCCTTTCTACTTGGATTTCCCCACCTAGAATTCAGCGAGCTTCTTCTGCGAGCCTTTGGCCCCTTCCTTCTTCCGCAGGGACTTGAGCGACCTGGCCTCTATGCCGAGCTCTTTGGTGATATCGAAGGCCAGCTCCTCATCGAAGCCATGGTTGGTATAGACCACCTTGGGATCGCAGCCCTTGACGAAGGAGAGCAGCTCCCGGTGCCCGGCGTGGTCCGAGAGCGGGAAGCCCTCGTCCACCCGCATGTTGTGGAAGAATCCCCTGCGAAGGGCCCAGCCGCTGATGAAGGCCGTCCTGAGCTTGCCCTTCTGCAGCCTCTGCAGCACCTCCCCCTTCCTGGCCCCGGTGGAACATATGTATAGCGAGGGGGACCTGACAGCGACCTCGGGGACGGCCCGATAGCGGAACCTCTCCCCGCCCTCCTCCTCCACCCATTGGGTGCTGCAAAGCACGTTGTCGATCAGGTAAGGCTCCAGCCCTCCGAGGAAGTCCAGCAGCAGCTGGGACTTGCCCAGGGGATAGGTCATGAGGGCGACGGAGAAATCCTGGGCGAGGCTGTCCACCACCCAGTCCCTTATGACCGCGCCGATCTCCTCGCGGGGCGGGAAGTCCCATCCCTTCGACCCGTATGTGGATTCGATTATCAGCACATCGGTCTTGACGGGGCGAGCCCCCTTCATGCCGAAGCGGTCCTCCGGGCACATGTCCCCGGTGTATAGAACCCTGGTGCCGTTCTCTACCAGGAACATCATGGAACCGCGGATGTGCCCCGAGTCCAGCATGGTGATGTGAGGGCAATGGTCCTCCTTCAGCGGCCTGTGCAGGCGCTCGGAGGCGCAGCGCAGGGTGATCCTGGAGGCTATGGCCCCGTTCCCTTCCAGGCTCCGGGGGAGGTGATCAGAGTGGGCGTGGGAGATGCAGTTGTGGCCCTCGCTCATCAGCTTGCTCGGGTCGAAGCGGCAGGTGAACTGCCCGTTCGTCACCTCGATGCCGTTCCTCGGCCGGATCGAGAGCGCATCCCCTTCCATCGCTCAGACCTATGTGGCCCCTGGTATTTACCTCCACCTCTCGAGCCCATTCAGAGAACGTTTGAGAGGGTCAGCGGGGCATGGTGTCGAGCATCCGGATGGCCCTCAAGGTGACCCATTTGCTGGGCTCGCCCCTCTTTTCGAACGGGACCAGGAACTTCCATTGGGACCTGTTCTCCTGCAGCCAACGGCCATCCGGCTGGCGCATGGAGAGGACGAGGTTGAGGGCGTCATGCATCCTGGTGTCCTGGTAGCCCAGCCGGGTGAGGATGTCCAGTATCTCCAGTATGTCAGTGTTCCACATGAGCGGGAATCCCAGCTTCAGCCAGTCCGGGCGCGATGTCTCCTGGCTGCCGGGGCCCTTGCGGAAGATGTGCTGGGAAAGGAGGAACTCCGCCCCTTCCTCGATGGTCCGCCTCATCCCGGCCGACCTATGCCGCTCCGGGACTTCGGCCAGGGCCTTCAGCGCCTTCACCGCCCCGGAACGGCAGGTATGGTCGCGCCAGCAGCGGTCGTGCACGTAAGGCCATTCCTTGCCCGCCATGGGCTCCAGGCTGAAGCGCATATAGCGCGCCAGCCAGTCCAGGCCTTGCCGCACGCGCTCGTCCTCCTGGCATCCCAGGCGGACCAGGCTGAAGACCATGTTCCCCGTCAGGCAGGGGATGACCGCGCTCCTCCTGCCTCCTTTCTCGCCGGTGCCCATGTAGGCGAACCCGCCGCTGGAGCGGTCTTGGCTCCAGCTCAGCACGGACTCGCAGGCCTGGCGCACCCTCGGGTCCTCGGGATCGGCGTGCAGCTCGGCCAGAAGGATGAGGTTCCACACCGTCCCCTTGTACTTGCTGCGGACGTAGAAGTCCTCCGCTCTCCCCCAATGGCCCTCGGGCTGCTGCTTGGCCAGGATCTTGGGCACCGGGCCGGAGGCCATGATGGCACCCTTGGCCTCGGCGAGCTCCTTACCCTTCACACGCATGAGGTCCCTGAGGGCCAGATAGCGTATCGTTGGATCCTTCTCCTCCAACAGCCAATCGATGGGGTCGGCCCTGTCCCGCGATGCCCGATCGGTCATCTTACCTGGTAGGGATTCGGGAAGCGAGATGATAAGCAATTCGCTGGCGGTTAGCCAACAAGTTTGAAGTATCCCCTGGTCATTGGGATTCCATATGACCGTCCCTGAGGAGGACAAGTCCAACGCCACCGGTTACCTGATGCTGCTGCTAGGAGTGGTGCTTGTCGTGTCTGGCTGGATCTTGGTGCTCGGAGGTTACGCCTCTTCCATGGGCATGTTCGCGGCCATGATGGTGGTCCAAGTGATCGGCATAGTGCTGGTCTTCTTCGGTTTGCGCACCATCTTCGATCCTGCACGCAGGAACGCTCCCAGCCCCTCTGCCTATAGCGAGTTCTCTGTGGTCTGCGACCGCTGCGAGAAGGAGGTCCCCTCCGGCGCTGAGAGCTGCCCCAGCTGCGGCAACCCCATCGAATGGGACTAAGGCCAGGGGCGACGAAACAGTATTATCCAATCAGCACCATTGAATTTGAGGGCAAGAGGGAGGCATTCCATGGCCGATGAAGAGGAAGATTACGAGAGCGAGGAGGACAAGAAGAACGACGAGTGGCTGAAGGAGAACTTCTTCGACCTCATGGAGGAGCATCCCCGGGAATGGATCGCGGTCATGGACCAGAAGGTAATCGCCGTCGGGGCCACGCGCATCGAGGCCGAGGACCGGGGCGCGGAGATAGCGGGCGACCGCGACTTCTCGGTGTACTTCATCCCACCCACCGCAACGTTCACGGATACAGGGTACGCGAGCAGATGAACTTGGCTCCCATTAATTTCCAGACACCTCAGTAATATCACAACCCTGGATTTAGGAAGAACAGGTTCAAATCTCGACCCCCGCACCATTAGACGGGGGATATATATAATTCCGCGAAATTACGTGGTATATAATACTATCTATTGGACCATATGGGTTGAATAATTAAATAATATTTAGTTTATTTTATTAGGTTGTTTTCAAAGGTTTGTCGTCCGTGGTCGTCTTAGGGATGCCGTTAGGTTCGGGCTTTAAATAATTCCAATCCAATGGAATTGCAAATGGAGCTGGGGTCAGGAGGAAGAGATAACGAACATAATGTGACTACTAGAGCTTTTAAAACATGGACCAATCGACATAATAAACAATTCATTTATGGAATCATAATAATCGCAGTAGTTGAGTTCTCATTTTTCTCCGTAATAGCTGTGATATTAGGAGTATATGGTGGTCATTTCTCATATGGCAAATATGTAAGTTTTTCTATCGCAATTCTGATAACTTCACTACTTCTTTTAGCGCTCCTCCTAAAGGAATTCATACTAAGGCCCAGAACTATTGAAATTCAGCCGAATGGAATACTCCTGATCTCACAATGGGGAAGAAGGCGATTCGTGCCGTGGAATTGGATAAAAAGCATCTCCCTTTCAGCAACAACGGAGAGATGGAATCAAGAATCATATAGAGAGGCCAAAATTTTTACCGCAGAAAGTACCTTCTGGGTAATGACATATCGGGAAATTGCCGAATCCATCATCGATGCGCATAAGGAAGCAACTGGATACGATATTAAAATATCAACATATTGAACATTCGATTCCTACGAGGTTTAAGTTATTCATTGACCTCGATATATCCCTCCCCTTCAGCATCTCGATCTCCTTATCCATGTCCTTGATGAACATGATATGTCGCTTTAGATGCCGATTCGTCGTCGGTCTCGTTCGTTGGGATGCCGTGAGGTTCGGGCTATAAATAAAATGTATCTTCATGGAGTCAGCTACGAAAGCCAATAACCCCGTCCCAACAAATGAACCTCTATCCTGGCAGGCTGTCACCTTTTTTAGACCAAAATTTGAATTAGAATTTGAGGATCGAACGGTAGCGTCTTTTAGGTCACGATTCAGATTTGGGACGTCGTTTGAAGGCAGCTACGACGGAGTTCATGTAATAATTTCAGCCCATGCCGCACATCTCGTGGCATCAGTGATAGAAACAAAAACTGGCAAGAAAGTCGCATCACTGAAAGAAAGGGCGTCAGCATCAATAAAAGACTATCCCACCCCTCCGGTGGATGTGACCATAGGCGAAAACACATTTATCGTCCATCTGGAAGAAAGCCTTGGATACTTTTTTACCACCCAAGATGGAAGAAGAATTGGATTGACAAAATTCAATCGGAAAACATCCCCTATCAGCAGCACCTTTACCTTGCTGTCGTATGAAATAAGTGACCCAAACATCTGGCTTGTTGCCTTGATAAGTTTCTATCTTGCATTCGATCGTGGCTCTGGTTGGATGTAATAAGTCCTTTGACCTAAAAGATGCGAAATTGGCAGGGATGCCGTGAGGTTCGGGGTGCTTGTTGGTCAGGAAACAACGCACTGAGCTAGGCCAATACCTTACTCGAATCCCTGCAAATCTCCCCTTTCAAGTAGGATCTGACTAGTAGAAGGCTAGCAACGAAGCAAAGCGCTGTGCCAAGGCTAGTAGCTATCCCCGCAGCGATGCCCAAGTTAATGATTGAGTCATAATTCTCGAACGGATCTAATATGCGATGATAGAATTCCCAGCTTTCCGCGATGTAAAACGCACTGCCCGCAAGAAGCAGAAGAGCGCCGGCGAAGAAAGCCATCCTTGACCAGGTAACCGTTCCTTTCTTCACCTTTGTAAGGAACATTAAGAGCAATGCGACACTTAGAACGAACAGTGGCAAACCCAGGGAGTTAATTACAGTAAATAGGAAGTTAATCCCCTGAGAAGGGTCTGGAAGCGACGATGCGATAAAGTAATCGATGTAGGAATAAATGAGATAGGTCAACTCTGCCAATATCATCATCACACTGATGGTCATCAATAGAAATGGTAGCCAGAGAACCCGTGCTCCCCCATGTGTTGTTGCTCGCAGGCCATTAAGAGAATCTGTCATCCAAACCTCGTTATTACATTCAGGTGGAGGATAATAAGGATTGCATAATCGCCCTGGATTCGGATTTTAAGTGTCGAACAATATCCATTTTTTCCCTGTCTAACGAATCATGTTCGTTACCGATATTTGGAAGATAAGTGTTCCATAGAATTCGTTAGTATATCCATTTAGAGTGGGAGGCTCGGTCACTTCCATTCTATAGGGCATGCCCGAGTTGACATCGATCCAGATTTCGCTCCAAAAATCACTTGAGTTGAAATTGTACCTTTCGATGTACACTGCCGTGGCCTTCAAACCGAAGACCGTCGATAGCATTTCATTACGATCAAAGACGGGGGTAATGGTGTTATAGTAACCACTATGCCCCTCCTCAATAACAGCTGGGTTTATCCCCAAGGACCAGAGTTGTTTATTTTGGTATGCTCCAGCCGTATAGAAATCATTGACAACCCCATTGAGCGTGGTTTTGATGGCTATATCGTATTTGGACCAACCCTCCATGCCAAAAACATCGGCATGAGAGGTAACATTGCTGAAAGTCCAGTTTGAAGTTCCGCTAACATATGCACCATTTCGAGTACCGCTTACAGACCATACGATGTAATCGCCTTCATGAACTGGAGATTCGATTGCATTTCTCCAATCGGAATAAGAAGGGTAGAGGACCACAACGAACACAGCAGCAATTGTGAGGATTACCATGATAATGGCTGCAGCTTTCTCCCGCTTGCTTATCATCCAACTCCCGTTATTGCATTCGGGACATAGATATTAATCATCCTAGTAGGGACGCCGTGAGGTTCGGTCCACAATCAGATAATCAGGATGTGTTGATCTCAGACCCTTCCAATGCCAGCATGAACACTGGACCACTTTCAGCCCTCTCTCCCCTCCACCCCTTTATACGCCGGAGTGCAAG
>CAYHAO010000017.1:0-5027 GCA_964354665.1 uncultured Methanomassiliicoccaceae archaeon
GCTTCCCATCCACCCAAAGGCTCGGTCTCTTTACCAGGCAGTCCTGGTGGATGAATGCCTGCCCATCATTGTCCAGGTTCATCCCGATGGCGAAGTGGACCGTCCTCCAGACCTTCTCGTCCTCCAGCATGTTGCAGGTCATGGTGGCGGCGGGGTTGATGCCTATCCCGAGCTCCCCCAGCGCCCTTGCGTTGCGCTCCTCCTCCTTCTTCCCCACATCCCTGGCCATCTGCTCGCCCTTCCTGATTACCTCCAGCAATCGCTCCGCCTCCTCCCCTCCGGTGATCTCGGTGATGAAGCCGCCCTTGTAGACCACCTTGACCGGGGTCTTGGGGACGACCGCGTCCGGGACCAGGTCGATCGTGCCGTCAAAGACTATTACCCCTTCCGCGGTCTGTTTCTTGGGCGATATGAAGGCTTCCCCGCAGGGCAGGTTGCCACCCTTGCCAGGGATCCTGATGTCGCCATCGTCCACTTGACCCTTCCTGCCCTCGATGGAGAAGGTGATGTCAGTGCCAGCGGGGGAGGTGACCCTGACCTCCTTGCCATCGTCCAGGACCGCCTTCAGCTTGGCGGCCAGCTCGCGCATGGCCTTGTAGTCCACCGCCACGGTGCGCTCGAACATGTCCACCGTCGCCCCGGGAGACCAGAAGCTGCGGCTGCGCTTGTCGCCGTCGATGACCAGGTCGAAGACGTGGTCGTACTTCTTGCCGTCGCGGCCCATGTAACCGATGTTCATGCCGTAAGGGTCCTTGCCCACCTTTTGCGCGCACACGGAGATGATGACGTCCGGCGCGCTCTTCACCGCATCAAGAACCAACCTTTCGGCGAATTCGTACTGCGTCTTCACCGGCTGAATCATCATTACCGCCTTCGCCTTCACGGCGAGGGACGCCTCGTAGAGCGCCTTGGCTATGGGGAAGACGTCCCCTTCGGTGTTGGTGATGATGATGACCTCCTCCCCCTCCCTTACTCCCAGTACGTCCTGCACGGCGACCTCTGCGGCCCTCTTCAGTTTGGACATGCTTGCTCCTCCAGCCTAGAAGCCTCTCCCTCGATTAAAAAAGCTCGGGCTCGTAGGAATCCATTTTAACGGAGTACGTAGTTTCTCGGGCAGATGAAGGAGTCGACTACCCTCCGCGAAGGCTCGACCGTCCCGGACTTCGAGATCCCGGACGATGTGAACGTTCCTTTCCGATTGAGCGAGAAGGTGCGCTCCGGTCCCATGGTCATAATATTCTTCGTCTCGGTCTGGGGCATGATGTGCGCGGTGGAGATGTCCACATTCCGCGACATGATGCCGAGCTTCGACGAGGGGGGAGTGCAGCTCTGCGCCTGCGACACCAACAGCGTGATGTCCAACGCCGCCTGGAAGGAACAGATGCGCGTCCCCTTCCCCATGCTCAGCGACTTCGATGGTGCCGTGTCCGCGAAGTTCGGCATCCTGTGCGGGGAGGAGGGCTATCTCAAGGGCCGGTCCAACCGAGCCATCTTTATCATCGACTCAGGGATGAGGGCTCGCTACGTCTGGGTCGCGGACGACCCTTCCTATGAGCCGGACTACGACGAGGTCCTCAAGGTGGCGGTAGAGGTCGCATCCGAGAGAAGGTCATAGGCGGACGAGCTCGTAATGGTAGAACTCGTCGAAGCTCCATAGATTGGCGACGCGCATGCTCGGGAAGTAACCTGGTGCCGCATCCTCTTCGATCCTCTCCTCCAGGGGCGGCCCGAAGGACGTCTCCTTCCGTTGGAAGTCGACCACGGTGCATTTGCCTCCTGGACGGATCACCCTTTCCACCTCCATGGCGAATGACTCGCGGTCCTCGACCTCGTGCAGCATGTTCACCATTATTACCCGGTCCAAGCACCCGGCGGAGAAAGGAAGCTTGGAGGCGTCCGCCTGCACCGGGACTAGCTTGAGGCGCTCGAACTCGCCGGCGGAGGACATCAGGTCCTGGAGCATCTCGCGCTGCGCATCCACCGCCAGGACCACCCGGCAGCGGATGGAGAAGGGTATGGAGAGATATCCAGTGCCACAGCCGAGGTCGGCGCAGACCTCGTCCAAGGTCGGCGCCGCTCGCTCCAGGATCCCTTCCGCGGGCTGCACCTTCCTACGATGCTCGTCCTTCAGCTGCTTCTTGTGCTCCGCCTCGAACCTGTGCGGCGTCATGCCTTGTCCCTCAGTTCCAGCTTCCTCACCATGAGCCGGCCTTGGTCGCGGGAGACGCTGCGCTCCACCTCGACCAGCTCCAGCCTCTTCGAATGCAGGGGCGAGTCGACGACCAGGCTCTCGTACTCCCCGCCCTCCCCGGACGGGTTCACGCCGTGGGTGCGCCTGAGCTCCAAGAGGTCGCTCAGCGCCTTTTCGTCCAACGGCCGCCCCAGCCAATCTGGACCCAGGCCCTCGGCCATCACCGCCACCACCACCGCCCTCACCCCGGAGGATATCAGGTCGCTCATCAACCCCCCCTGCTCCTTCCTCCATAGTGGGGAGAAGACCCTCAGGCCGAGGCGCTCGCAGACCCAGTTGATGCGGTCCCATTGATAGTCGGAGGCGATGGCCCCCGTGACCACCCCGTCCACCCTGATCAAGCTCAAGGCCCTAGCCAAGGCCTCCAGGTCCCCTTCCTCGGTGCCGTCCGAGGTCACAGTCACCATGCTCCTCCCCATGGCCTCGGCCATCTTGGGGAGGAGGTGGAGGTTGGGAGTGTGGAACACCATCGAGTGCGGATCCCGGGGCAGGACGCTGACCAGGGTGGTGACCGAGTGCCCCTGCTGCTCCATTAGGTACGTGGCGTAGGTCGAGTCCTTGCCGCCGGAGAATAGGGCCGCCAGCCTCATGGCCCTTGAAGGAAGGCAGTGCAGGTATTTGCGGATTGCCTCCGGAGGTTAGGGTTTTATCCCCGCATCGCCGTCCAGGGGCACCATGTACTGCGCCAAGTGCGGCAAGAGCATCAAGAAGGAGAAGCTGGAGGCCATCCGGAAGGAGCTGATAGAGAAGTACCAGCGCGACCCTTTGGGGAAGGGGGTCTGCCCGGTCTGCGGCACGCCCTTGGTGGACTTGGAGGAAGCGAGGAGGAAGAAGGATGCGCATTGAGGAGCTTTCGTCGGGGGAGTTCGCCAAGTTCGTGAGGAAGAACCCCATAGTGTTCCTGCCTCTGGGGGCGACGGAGGCCCATGGCAACCATCTGCCCTTGGGCACGGACTCGTTCCAGCCGGAGGCGCTCTGTGAGGCGCTGGCCGACCGCTTGGACGGACTGGTCATGCCTTCGGTCCGATATGGTCATCATTCCTCCACGCGCAACATGCCCGGTACGATGACCTTGAGATACGACACCCTCAGGGCGCTGATCGCGGACATCCTGGACTCGTTGGAACGCAATGGCGTGCGCCGAGCCGTGATCATCAGTGGCCATGCCGGGTCACTGCACCTTGCGGCCGTGAGGGACGCGGCCGAGGATTTCGTTCGCCGTTCCAGCATGAAGCTGATGGTTCTGACCGACTACGACATCGCCTACAAATTCCCCATTCCCCAGGACAAGGAATGGCCGGACGGGCATGGAGGACTGATCGAGACGTCGCGCATCCTGGCCTTGAGGCCGGACCTGGTAAGGAAGGAGCGCCCCAAAGGCAAGTTCCTGGACAAGGAGTACATGGTCGTCGCCGACCCTCAGACCTGCATGCCAGAGATGATGTCGGGGGACGCGACCAAGGCCTCTGCGGAATTGGGGAAGGAGATCGACGAATTCATACTCGGCCGCCTGGTCGAACTCATAGAGAAGAACATGATGGGGTGATGAAGTGGACAAGAAGAAGGCGGCGGCAGAGGAAGCGGTCAAGTTGGTAAGGGACGGGATGATCGTCGGCCTAGGGACGGGTTCCACCGCCAATCATGCCATCGAAGGCCTAGGGAGGAGAGTCGGCGAGGGGCTGCGCATCCAAGGGGTCGCCACCTCCAAGTTCACGGAACAACTTGCCAGGAAGGTCGGCATCTCCATCACCACCTTGGAGGAAGTGGGGGAGATAGACCTGACCATAGATGGCGCAGATGAGGTCGACCGCAGCTTCAACCTCATCAAGGGGATGGGGGGGGCGCTGCTCAGGGAGAAGATCGTGGCCTTCGCCTCCAAGCAGGAGGTCATCATCGTGGACGACTCGAAGTTGGTGGAGGTCTTGGGCAAGAAGTCCCCACTGCCGGTGGAGGTCGTGCCCTTCGGTCATACCAAGACCAGGGACGCGCTCGAGTCGTTGGGGTGCAAGGCGTCGTTGAAAGGGGGTAGCGCTCCCTTCTTGACCGACAACGGGAACCTGATCTACGAGTGCAGGTTCGAAGGGATCGAGGACGCGGAGATGCTCGAGGCCGAGATAGACCTGATACCTGGAGTGGTGGAGAGCGGCCTTTTCATCGATCTGGCCACCACGGTCGTGGTGGCATCCGCCAAAGGTGTCGAAGTGAGGAGCAAGAAATGAGCAACGGCTCAGACCTGTGCGGTCTGGACCGCGGTCTTCAAGGCCTCGATGTTGGCTTCGATGCGCTCTATCCTTTTCCTTTCCTCTTTCTCTAAGGCCTCAACGATCTTGTCAAAGGGGATGGAGAGCTTGTAGGCATGGACCGGCCTGCCCTTCCCTTCCTTCTTGATGTCGCGCTTGTTGACCCACTTGCGCCTTCTCAGCTCCTGCATGGCGATGGACACCTCAGGTTGCCTCAGAGCAGTAGATATCTCGATCTCGACGGAGGTCGTTTCCTCCTTCTTGCGCAGGAACGCGAGCGTCTTCGCCACGTTCTTGGGCATCCCGGTGTTCATCAACATCTCCACCAGGGTTTCATCCTTCTTGCTGAAGCCTCTCTCCCCCATAAATTTCACCTTATCAAATATTATTAATTGGATATATACCCTTTTCTATTTCCCTCATTATTTAATTGCTGGCTCTCTGCTGGACATGTCGCTCTAAGACCGGCTTACGACTGCGAATTGGCAGGTTTTCCATCGCGAAGTATCGAAAAATATCGCATGCTATAAAAAAGG
>CAYHAO010000017.1:5127-22102 GCA_964354665.1 uncultured Methanomassiliicoccaceae archaeon
ATTGGCAGGTTTTCCATCGCGAAGTATCGAAAAATATCGCATGCTATAAAAAAGGCACGATATTTATCATGATACGAATTTTCGGGTTTCGAATGCTGGCTAAATCCGAGATTAATTAACATCGTTAATAAGTCATAATATGACAATCTGTATCAACGATTGCTTTCGCCCTTTTCCAAATCGATCAAATTGGATTGAAGAATTGATGAAACGAACGGAATAAATCCATAGGGCCTTAAATTAAACTTGGACTCATTGTGGCTTCAAGGCCGCTTATTGCCTTTTCATCATCACTGGTACCTGATCGTCATGGCGATGTTGATCATAGCCGTCAAGAAAAATTTCCAGTCGTTTCTACGGTCATAGATAGCCTAAAATGAACCAAGCCAGGGCAATAAGCAAAATCACCCCGATGACGACGGAAATGGCCTTTAGGATGCTCATAGCCTTATGGTCCCCCATTCTACCATTGTAAGCCTTTTGTATTTATGAGTTGCTGAGATCCGAAGAACGATGGCCGGAGAAAGCAATTGAAATCGTCTAATTGCATAGCTCAGGTCTCTGTTACCGGATCTGAATGTTCCGATCTCAAGGAGCTTCCAGGCCAACTACTGCTTGGCCCTAATTCTGACCTTTGTCGACAGGAACCTTCTTGACCTTTTTGGCAATGAACAGGTCGTAGATCAGCCAGACTATGACGCCGTAAATCACAGCATTGAAAAGCGCTGCGGCCAGGGTAGGGGCTGCAACGCCAACCACTTCATAATCAGTATCCACCCCAATGACGGCGTCATATATCCAACCGCCTGGAGGCAAGGTTGGTACTACCAGAGTCACTACGAACATGATACCGAACGCGATCAGGAATACAGCTGCTCCTTTCATGAGCCCCCCTAGAAATAAGGGTATGACCTATGTCATAATAAGATATGTGGATAGCCGATATATTCTTCTCAGTTCCTGGATGAGTTGATGAGGACGGTGCTGTTGTTCCGAATCAAGCAAATTTATTTGGAAAGGGAATAGAAAACACATCTGGCTCGTCCTTAGAGTGGTCAGCCAAGGATTACCGATTAGGGCGTTTGGCTTATATATGAAATGAGTATTAGGGCAACCTGCTTCCGAGGTGAACCCATATGAAGATGCCCAGGAACATCGAGACTTACTGTCCCTATTGCAAGAAGCACAGCGAGCACGAGGTGGAGAGGGTCAAGAAGAAGAAGGCCAGCGAGCTGAAGTGGGGACAAAGGAGATTCAGGCGCGCCACGTCTGGTTACGGCGGGTTCCCCAGGCCCAAGCCCGAGGGACGCGAGAAGCCGACCAAGCGCGTCGCCCTTAGATACCGCTGCAAGAAGTGCAAGAAGGCGCACCAGACTAAGTGCTTCCGCGCCAAGAAGTTCGAGCTGGCGGAGTGATCTACATGGTCCACACCAGCAACTTCGTCAAGGTTAAATGCCCGGACTGTCAGAACGAGCAGGTCGCCTTCAAGAGACCCGCGACCCCGGTCACGTGCCACGTTTGCGGCTCCACTTTGATCAAGCCCAAGGGGGGCAACGGTGTGGTCAAGGGAAAGCTGCTAGAGGTGGTAGACTAAATGCCTAGGGTCTCCGAGTTCCCGGAAGAGGGCGAGCTGGTGGTCTGCACCGTCCAGAGCGTCAAGAACTTCGGAGCTTTCGTCACACTAGATGAGTACGGCAACAAGGAAGGCTTCGTTCATGTCCGGGACGTGGCCACCGGATGGGTCAAGTACATACGCGATTACATCCGCGAGGGGCAGAAGGTGGTCTGCAAGGTCCTGGGCGTCGATACTTCCAAGGGGCACATCGACCTCTCCCTGAAATCCGTCAACGAGCACCAACGCCGTGAGAAGATCCAGCAATGGAAGAACGAGACCAAGGCCCAGAAGCTGCTGGAGATCGTGGCCGAGCGCCTGGGCATAACGGTCGACCAATGCTTCGACAGCTTCGCGGACGACATGGTAGACAAGTTCGGCACCCTTTACTCGGCCTTCGAACATTGCGCGGCCAACGAGAATGCGCTGGAAGAGAACGACCTCTCGGGGGACTGGACGAAGGTCTTCTACGAAGTGGCGAAGGAGAATGTCACCCCTCCATTCGTCCAGATATCAGGAATCCTCGAGCTAAAATGCCCGGCACCCGATGGCGTGGACTGGATCAAGAAGGCCATCCTGAAGGGGACGGCACAGGCCGAGACCAAGGTCAGGGTCCAGTACGTCGGAGCGCCCCGATACCGCGTGGTCATCTCCGCCCCAGATTACAAGGTGGCGGAGGAGGATCTGCGCCAGGTGACCGACGCCATGATCGAGGAGATCAAGAGCTGCGGGGGAGAGGGCGCGTTCCATCGGGACGCGAAGTGACCTCTAGGGCAAGTTATTCTACTTCCGCATCGTTTTCCCCATGGAAAGGTTAAAGATGAAGACCTCGTTAAGAAAGTGCCCGGCGTGCCAGGAGTACACTCTGGACCCAGCCTGCAAGAAATGCGGCGCGCCGACCATGGTCCCTGTCCCTCCCCGATATTCGCCCGAGGACAGATATGGGGAGTACCGGCGCAGGCTTAAGAAGGAGAGAGGTGAGGGTAATGGATAACATCAAAGTCGTATACTATGAGGAGCCAGAGTTCGAGTCCCCCATCATGGTGGAGGGGCTGCCCGGGGTTGGCAACGTGGGCAAATTGGCGGCCGAGCACATGGTGGAACAGGTCAAGGCCGTGAAGTTCGCGGACATCTATTCGAAGTTCTTCCCGCCCCAGGTCCTGCTCGACGATGAGGGCGTGATCCGCCTGGTCTCCAACTCACTCTATTATTCCAAGGGGAAGGGGAAGCGCCCGGACATAATCTTCCTCACCGGTGACTACCAGGGCCTGACGCCCGAGGGACAGTACGAGCTCTCGGACTTCGTCCTCGGCCTGGCCAAGAGATGGAATATCAAGATGATCTTCACCCTCGGCGGGTACGGGATCGGTAAGATGATCGAGAAGCCGCGGGTCCTCGGTGCCGCCACCGACCTGGAATTGGTGGAGGAGATGAAGGGCAAGGGCGTGGTCTTCTCCAAGGGCGAGCCGGGGAGCGGCATCGTCGGGGCCAGCGGGCTTCTGCTCGGCCTAGGGAAGATCGAGGGCCTCAAGGCGGTCTGCCTGATGGGCGAGACCTCTGGTTACTTCGTCGACCCCAAGGGGGCCGAGGCGGTCCTGAGGGTACTGGCCTCCATCCTGTCCGTGGAGATCGACTTCAAGGAGCTGGAGAGCAAGGCGGAGCAGATCGACCTCATCACCTCCAAGCTCAAGGAGATCGAGACGCCGCAGGAGCCAAGGCGCGAGGACCTTGGCTACATTGGCTGAAGGTTGCCATTGACCGCTCGTGATGGTGCGTGAGCATGACCTTCGTCGTGGTGGGCACCCTGACCCCTGACCAGGTCGATGACCTGATGCAGCTCTACCAGTTCACCTATTGGGCGCAGACCAGGTGCAGGGAGGAGGTGGAGCGGATGCTGGTGGGCTCGGACTACCTGTTCGGGGTGGTCGAGGAGAAAACTGGACGACTTTGCGCCTTCGCACGGGTCCTGTCCGACGACGTCTATCGCGCCGTGGTGTTCGACGTGGTGGTCCACCCTGACATCAGGGGAAAGGGGTTATCCAAGAGGATCTTCGATGCCATCTTAGGACATCCAGCATTGGGAAGGGTGGAGAGCGTTTTGCTCTATTGCAAGGACGACGTCCTCGAGCTCTACGAGCAGTTCGGGTTCGAGGCCTACGATGACATGCACTTGATGATACGCAAGTCTGTTTCACAGCCCAAGCATGAATAGGGGTCGAGCGTCGGCCGTTCAAAATAAGAAAAAAAAGGGGGGAGGTAATCGTGATTTTTGAACCGAGTGAACGTGCATCCCATCCCATTCTCTCAGGCTTACTTGTTAAGATATTCCTCTTCGAAGGTCTCCATGGCCGCTAAGGTCTTCTCCGCATCCTCCATCTTCTTGACCTTTTCCATCACTAACTCCACCCTTTGGTAGGTGAAGTCGCGAATGGCGGCACGGATCGCTTCAGACCTAGAGGGGAAGTCATCCACCTTGACCAGGAAATCGAGGGCTCTTATGTACCTCGCTGGTAGGCGCAAAGTGACCTTCTCCAGATCATTCTCTTCCATCTCCGCACCCTGGAGACATTGGAGGTCGTTTAGACCCCTTTTGTCTGACAAATGATAACATTAGTAGCCTATATAAATCTTATCGTCCCCAAATCATTCGCTGCAATGCTCGTCGGGCACCAGGCCAAATGCTCCTTGGAGGCGGATGTTCCAAGACTCGAGTGCGCGGACAAAATTACAAATATGGTATCCGTAATAGGGTTCGTACCCGACTTAGCTCAGTCTGGTTAGAGCGGCTGACTGTAGTAGGTTTCCGGCATGCCGGTCACCAGCCGTTATCAGCAGGCGCCCGGTTCAAATCCGGGAGTCGGGACCTTTTCACCCTCAGCTAATCGTCGCTTGGGCGCGAGCGATTTTATAGTCATCAATGGTGGCAAGAAACTTTGATTATGATCGCATCGGGTGATCGGAAAGCGTCTCCCGGGTGACCTGTTCGTCGTTTTGGCATGATTATCACCAACGACCTTTATCGAGGAAGACTTTAATATCGTGGATACCAAACAAGAGAATAAGATGCTGGGGGTAGCTCACCCCCGCATTATCGTCCGTGAGAGGTTCAGCAATGTCCAGGGGTATCATCAAGGTTCTGCTCATCGTCGCCAACCGTGAAAGGAGGGACCGCGTCCTGGATATCCTTTCCCGCGCTCCCAGGGTCCGCTTCGAGACCGCCCACGCCTCAAAATTGGAAGAGGGGATAGGCAAGGCATCACAGAGCATGTATGACTGCGTCCTGATGGACCTGGACCTACCGGACTGCGCTGGGCTCGATGCTTTGGGCCGCTTCAAGGAGAAGGTGCCCCGCGTTCCCATAACCATCCTGACCGATGGAAGCGACCAGAGCCGGATGGAGAAATCCATCCAAATGGGGGCCCAGAACCACGCCATAATGTGGCACTTCAACGAGATCACGCTGCCAGGGATCATTGATTGGGCCATCGACAAGAGGAACATGGAGGAGATGAACAAGACCCTCAAGGTGGTCAACAGCATCCTTCGCCATGACATCCTCAACAACCTCACGGTCATCGGCGGCTCCCTCGAGATCTACAGGATGAAGAAGGACGAGAAGTTCCTGGCCTCGGCCGCCAATGCGGTGGACCGTTCCGTTGACATTATCAAGAAGATGAAAGAGGTGGAGGTCGTCATCTCGCCCAAGGAGATGAAGATGATGGACCTGCGGGCCACGGTCGACGAGGTAATCAGGAAGTTCATTGGCCAGAAGATGCGCTTCGAGGTCAGGGGCGAGGGCTACGTCCTGGCGGACGACGCGCTCGGCTCGGTCTTCGAGAACATCATCAACAATGCCATCAATCATTCAAGCAGCGATGTGATGGCCATCAGCATCGCGCCGCAGAACGACGGCTTCTGCGAGGTGAGGATAGCCGACCAAGGGGTGGGCATCCCGAACGAGGTGAAGCCGAAGATCTGGCAGGAAGGATACAAGTACGGCAAGAGCGGCCAATCGGGACTGGGGCTCTTCATCGTGAAGAAGGTCGTGGAGCGCTACGGCGGGACCATCACGGTGGAGGACAACAAGCCGAAGGGCACGGCCTTCCTCATGCGGCTGCGCTGCAGCTGAGCTCATTAGGCGCCTAGCAGCTCACGTCCAGCTTCCTCGGCATCGGCAAGCACTCGTTCAACGTCCAAGGTGATGAAGCTCCGGTCGCGCATCAGCACCTGGCCATCGCAGATGGTGGTCTTGACATCACCGGGGTTGCCCGCGTAAACGATGTTGGCCACGATATTGCTGGGGAGCTTGGGCCGCAGATTGGGCGAAGCCCCATCCAAGATGACGAGGTCGGCCATCTTCCCCGCTTCTATAGAGCCCAGCACATTTCCCAAGCCTATGGCCTTGGCCCCGTTGCAGGTGGCGAAGTCAAGCGCCTGCTGAGCCCGGACCACCGTCGGGTCCCAGCGGTTGGACTTCTGCAGGAGGGCGAGGACCTTCATCTCCCCGAACATGTCCAGGCTGTTGTTGGTGGTGGAGCCGTCGGTCCCCAGGGAGACGTTCACCCCCTCGACCAACATCTCGGGGATGGGCGCGACCCCGCCGGTGGCCAGCTTCATGTTGGACACGGGGCAGGAGGCGATCGAGGCCTTGGCCCTTGCCAAGGCCCTGACCTCGTTGATGGTGAGCCAGGCAGCGTGCGCCGCCAGGCATTGGGGCCCGAGGAAGCCTATCTCGGAGAGCCATTCCGCTGGCCTCCTCCCGGTCTTGTCCTTGTGATCGTAGACCTCCTTCCTCGTCTCCGAAAGATGGAAATGCAACAGCAGGTCGTTCTCCATGGCGAACTCCTTGGCACCAAGGAAGGTCTCCTCGCTGCAGACGTAGACGCCCTGCAGCCCGATTCCGGGGATGACCCTTCTGCGCCCCTTGTGCGCCGCATGGAAGCGCTTGCAGTTCTCCAAGGGGACCCCTTTCTGGGTAGTGAACCTCTGGTCCAGCACCGCCCAGCAGAGCACGCCCCTGAGGCCGGAGTCCTCGACCGCCTTGGCGACGACGTCCTCGGAATAGTACATGTCCACGAAGGTGGTCGTGCCGGAACGTATCATCTCCAGGCAGCCTAACCTGGCCCCGGCGTCGATGTCCTTCTCCTGGCGCCTCGCGTCCACGGTGAAGACCTTGTCGAGGAAGTCCCCGAAGGGCAGGTCGTCGGCGATCCCCTTCATCACCGCCATGGCCACGTGGGTATGGGCGTTGACCAGGCCGGGCATGACGATGTCCCCGCGGGCATCGATGACCTCGTCGGCCGACTCCTTGACGCTCCCGACCTTTACTATCCTTCCATCCTCGATCAGCACGTCGGCCACGACGACCTCCCTCATGGCGTTCTGCGTGACCACGTGCCCGCCCTTCACCAGAATGCTGCTCATCGATACCGCAGCCCCATTCAGCTGGACGCTAATCAAACTTTCCCGGTTGGATTGGGAATTGGCCCGCATCAGTTAATAGGGGGTAATGGCTTCGGAATGAGGCACATGACCAAGATAACCTTCCTTGGGACGGGGGGCGGGAGGTTCGCCACCGTCTACCAGGTGCGCCGGACCGGCGGCATCTACATCGAGGACGGGGCGAGGGTTCACCTAGACCCGGGGCCGGGGGCGGCCTTGGCCATGCGCGAGAAGAGGATGGACCCGGCTCGGACCGACGCCCTGCTCATCTCGCATTGCCACCCGGACCACTATGGCGACGCCGAGGTCATGGTCGAGGGCATGACCGCCTGCTCCTTCTCGCGGCGCGGGGTGCTGGCCGGAAGCAGGAGCGCCATCCTGGGCAACGGTGATTACGGTCCAGCCATATCGGAATATCACAAGCGCATCGTCCCCCGATGCGTGCCGATGGCGCCCGGGGAAGAGCTAGCCGTCAAGCGATTGCGCATAATAGCCACCCGAACCAGCCACAGCGACCTAGATGGCATCGGTTTCCGTTTCCTCACCCGAACCGGGGAGGTCTCGTTCGTCAGCGACACCGAACTGAAGGAGGAGGTGCTCGATGACCACCGGGGTGCCAGGGTGCTGATAATGAACGTCACCAGGCCCTTGCGTTCCCGGGTCCGGTTCCACATGAGCACCGAGGACGCTGCAGACATGGCCAGGGAGATCGGCCCCGAGCTGGCCGTGCTGACACACTTCGGCTCCAAGCTCATCCATGACGGCGTCCAGAGGCAGGTCGACTTCGTGGAGGATGCATCGGGCGTGCGCACCGTGGCTGCAGAGGACTTCATGAGCCTGACCATTGGCGAGAGGATAACGGTACGAAGACCGAAGGGCACCCTTTGAGCAGTAGCTCAGTGAGGATGGACGCCCAGCGCTTTGCATTAATAGTCCACAGCATCTTCTAGCAATGGTGCTCGGATGGATCGCGCAGAGGCTCTGGAGCTAGTGCGCCAGCATGTGAGGAAGGAGAACAACGTGAAGCACATGATCGCTGTAGGCGGGGTCATGCGGCAGATCGCCATTAGATTAGGGCAGGACCAGGCCCGATGGGAGCTTATCGGAATACTGCATGACATCGATTTCGAGGTCTGCACTGGCGCCGAGGACCATTGCCTCAGAGCCCAGGAATTACTGCAAGGGAAGCTGGATGAGGAGGCGATCGAATGCATAATGGCACATAACAGTGAGCATACGAAGGTGCCAGTGGACACGCCGATGAAAAGGGCTCTGATCGCAGCCGATGCGTCCTCGGGCCTGGTCATAGCCTGTGCTCTGGTGATGCCCTCGAAGCGGCTAGACGATGTCAAGCCCGAGTCCCTGGTCAAGAAGTTCGGTTCCAAGGACTTCGCCAAGGGCGTCAGCCGAGATAGGATAATGCTATGCGAGCAGATCGGCATACCCAAGGATGAGTTCCTGGCCATCTCGCTCGAAGGCATGAGGAAGGTCGCGCAAGAGCTCGGTCTGTAGCCTTAAGATTTACTTCCCTTCAAGGATGATTATTACAAGATTCTTCGAAATCTAGGTTTTCCTTAATGATATATTTATATAGAAGTTCTAGGGTCACGAAAATCGGTGTCTGAGGTCGGTGGCTCAACTTTCCTCCTAAGAATCTAGTTCTGAATCCCCACCAAAACATCGACCTTGGACACCAAAAATCTCCTATCGGCGAAGCTTTATCGCACCTCTGGCATTATCATGGTAGAAATGGCGATCATAGAGGATGTCATCGAGAAGGTATCGCCCAGCCCTGTGGATAGGCGGAGGGTGCAGAAGGCCATAGATGGTGTCCTAAATAAAGTTAGGTCTCATGCCAGGAATGCTCCTTATAGACTTGAGGTGAAATTGGTCGGATCGGCAGCGAAGGACACCTACGTCTTTCCCCCGGACTTGGACGTGTTCATACTCTTCCCTCCCCATGTTTCAAGGTCGGAGCTAGAGAAGCACGGTCTTGGAATCGGAAGGAAGGTTCTCGGTGGCGAGGAACGTTATGCTGAACATCCTTACATCCACGGTAAGTTCAGAGGGTTCGAGGTAGACATAGTTCCATGCTATGCGATTGACAACCCCTCCGAATTGCGATCTGCGGTGGATCGTACTCCGTTCCATACTGATTACATCATGTCCCACCTTCAGCCTGAGCAACATGACCAAGTGCGTCTGCTGAAACAGTTTATGAAAGGGATCGACACCTATAGCGCTGAGGCAAAGGTCCAAGGCTTCTCTGGATATCTGGTTGAGCTCCTGATACTGAGATATGGCGACTTTGAGAGCGTCCTAGGAGCGGGCAAGGATTGGAAGGAAGGGATGAGCCTCTCGCTTTCTGAGGGAGTGGACCGCAAGTTCACTTCACCCATGACCTTCTATGACCCGGTGGACCGGGAGCGGAATGTGGCCTCTGCGCTCTCCTTGCAGAACATGGCAATCTTCATCCGAGCCAGTAACGAGTTCCTGAACAAGCCCGACGTGCGGTTCTTCTTCCCGAACCCCCGGTCCGATTGGAGCCGTTCCCGCATCTCGAGGGAGATGAGGAAGAGGGGTACCAGGCTAGTGATGGTGCAGCTGGCCAAACCCAATTTGACGGACGACAACCTCTATCCGCAGGTGCGCAAGACCCTTGATGGAATGCAGAGCACCTTGGATTCGGCGGGCTTCATCGTGCTGGACCGGTGCTTCTCGATAAGGAAGAGCAGGTTAGACCTCGTCATGGAATTGCAGACAGATAGGCTTCCCGCTGCAATGAAGCACATGGGCCCTCCGGTGACCAACGAACGTAGTGCCCAATTCGTTGAGAAGTGGAGAAAGGTGGCCATGGTAAGGCCATACATCGAGAATGGAAGATGGGTGGCAATCACCAGGCGCCCCTACGACGATGCCAAGGAGCTGTTGAGCAATGAGCTGTGCAAGGCGGGTCTGGGCAGCGATATGAAGGGACTTCGAGGAATGCGAGTGCTCTCACATGCGCAGCTGATGAAGAGCGGACCGCAAAGCTCGATCACCGCGCTTCTAGACAAGACCGCGCCTTGGGAGCGTTGAGCCTTCTTCAGCCTGGCACCACTACGAACGTCCCATTTTGGGTGGTGACGTGACCTGCACCATCGGTCACTTTGATCGTGAACACGTACTGGGTCGATGTTCCACTCGCGGTATATGTGTTCTTGTATTCGTATAGGCCATAAGTGCTGGTGGATTGCATGTCCTGGAAGGACCCCTGCGCCGCATCTGCCGCATGAACCTCAATCTGGACCGAAGCCAACCGCCCATTGTCGCGTACATTGGCCGTGATGTTGGTAAGGTCCCCCGCGGTGATTGGCGTGCTAGAACCCTCATAGAGCAGGACGGTGTCTCCATGCACGAAGAACGTCCTCTGCTGCATGATCTCGGGTGGGATCTGGTCGCTGAATGGCGGATTGAGCAGGATGATCCAAATGCCCAGAGCCAGAAAGATAAGCAGAACATAGTTCCCTGCCACGGTCTTCTTCTCCAGCGAAGCGAACTCGATCTTGAAGAAAGGATAGATGAAGCGAAGCAACAATGCCCCACCGAATATCACGATAATGCCGATATATGGGGTGAACCCAGTCGTCAGATAAGCAATGATGCCTAGAACTAGGCCAAGAAGGGTGGAGATGAAGAGCGCCTTCGTGCCCCTCATGTCCTTCTCGAGGAAGCCTTTCTCATCGAAGTCGGGTGGAGTCCATTCGTATTTCTCCTCCTCCTTCTCCTCCTTCCTCTTCTTCTTGGCCATATATTCACCCGCAAGAGGTGGCAGGGATTTAAACCTTTTCGAACCTCGTAATGGCTATCGGCTATTGTCCAGTAATCCAGAGTTAGGCTTATTGCAGGGCAATTGATTATCCGTGACCATCACATATCTAGGACCACAAGAGAGCACTTTCGTGCAACCCCCTTGCACGTTTATAAGCTCTGTTTGGATAAGATAATGGTAGGTGCATCAATGGCTGAGAAGAAACTAGAAGAGTTGCCTGGAGTAGGACCCGCAACTGCCGATAAGCTACGTGATGCCGGTTACACGGACCTCATGTCCATCGCCGTGGAGTCGCCCAAGAACCTTGCGGAGGCGTGCGAGATTGGTGAGGCTGCCGCCGCCAAGATCATCGCCGCGGCGAAGCAAGCTGCGGATGTAGGAGGTTTCGAGCCCGGGGATGTTATTCTAGAGCGCCGGCAGAACCTGCGCAAGTTGACCTCTTGCTCGAAGGCATTCGACGAGCTCATGGGCGGAGGTTTTGAGACCCAGGCCATCGTGGAATTCTTCGGCGAGTTTGGCAGTGGCAAGACCCAGATCTGCTTCCAGCTTGCTGTCAACGCTAGCATGCCCTTCGAGAAGGGCGGGTTGGAGGGAGAGGTGATAGTGATCGACACCGAGAACACCTTCAGACCCGAGAGGATAGTGCAGATAGCCAACGCCATGGAACTGGATCCGGTGGAGACTCTTCGTAAGATACATGTTGCGAGGGCGTTCAACTCTTCGCACCAGATGTTGTTGGTGGATAAAGCCATGGAGATGGCCAAGGAAACCAAGGTCAGCCTGATGATCGTGGACTCGTTGACCGCCCATTTCCGCGCCGAATACGTTGGTAGGGGTGCCTTGGCGGAGCGCCAGCAATTGCTCAACAAGCATATGCATGACCTATTGCGGTTCGGGGACCTCAACAACGCGGTAATCGCCGTAACGAATCAAGTGTCTGCCAAGCCAGACGCTTTCTTCGGCGACCCGACCCGGCCCATTGGCGGGCATATCGTTGGGCATGCGGCCACGTACCGCCTCTATCTAAGGAAGAGCAAAGGTGGCAAGCGCATAGCGAGGCTCATCGACTCGCCCAACTTGCCCGAGGCTGAGGCGGTGTTCTCCGTCTCGGAAGAAGGCATAAGGGACTAAGCCTTTCTCCGGGCTAGGATGAGCGGCACCGAATACCTCTTCGAGCTCTCTGGGGAGCATCCCACCTTACCCCTGGCCGAGCTGAAGGCTTGTCTGGACATCTCCGGGCCCGAAGGCAGGATGATCGAACGAGGCGGAGGTTATGCAATCTGCTCTATGCCTGCCATCAGACTTCCAGATATCGTCTCCAGGTTGGCGCTTTCCCATCGGGTGGGCAGATACCTAGGCTCTTGTGACCTCGATGAGGTGGAACGGTTCGCAGCAGGCATCGATCTCCCGTCTGGGACGATCGCGGTCCGAGTGAAGCGCTTCCAGGGGAATGGCAGCCCAGAGGGGTCGAACCGACTGATGCACAAGGTGGCAGAAGGTGTCACGCGGACCCGGAAGGTGGATCTGATCCGGCCTGACCTCAAGCTTCGCGTGCTATGGTCCGAGCGACTACATTTCTATCTCGACGAATTGCAGGTGGACCGCGAGCAATTTGAGCTGAGGCATGTCCGCAGCCGTCCCTTCTTCTCACCGATCTCCTTGCACCCCCGACACGCCAGGGCTTTGGTGAACTTGACCAGGGTGAAGAAAGGGGAAACGTTGCTCGACCCGTTCTGTGGTACGGGAGGCATTCTGCTCGAGGCATCCTTGGTCGGCGCTAAGGTCATTGGCTCGGACATCTCAGCAGAGATGATAGCGGGATGCGAAGCGAACCTGCGCCACTTTGGAGCCCCTTTCCACCGCTTGGAAGTGCTGGACGTCGAAGAAGTCTCGAAGGTGTTCGGTAGCGTTGACGCCTTGGCGACGGACCCTCCCTATGGTCGTTCCTCCAGCACGAAGAAGGAGCCGGTCAAGGAACTACACGAACGGGCGCTGATATCGATTGGCGAGGTCCTGGCTCCACAAGGGATTGCTGGTGTGGTCCTTCCATACCCTTTTCCCCGAATGGGTGAGCTAGAATTGATAGAGTCGCACCATCAACGTGTTCATCGATCCCTGGACCGGCATTATTGCATGCTCAAACGACGTGCACGATGAAGTGCTGCGTCACCTGAGTGGTCTGGGAAGCATCCTCGGCTTGCGTGGAGGCATTCAAGGTCAAACCAGTATCGCCAGGCAGCTCGCTCCCAGGGACAAGGACCTCAATGGCCACCGTGGCCGTCGAGTCATAAGGCACGTTCAAGCTCAGGCTGTCGCTAGCCTCGGCCGTCGAATTCCCAGCGACATAGAGGAGCGCGCCCCAACCGGCAGGCAGGTCCCGAACGTCCATCTCGACGGTGAAGTTCATGGTGCCTGTATTGTTGATGGCGAGGTAGAAGAACGCTACGCCTCCAGCCACAGCGGTCGTCTCGTTCGAGCCCTGGACCTCAAGGTCGAATGTGGCGATGCTGGGTACGATGTAAATGGGCACGAATACGAAGCTTGCCATAAGTATTATCAAGGTAAGCACGCCCACCGAAATGCGCTTGATGTCGAGCTTGGTGACGTCGTTCAGGGGAGCCGGATGTGAGAGCCCCAATACCGCGATCAGGAAAGCGAACAACAACCAACCCGTGTAGAAGAAGACCCCCAAAACAAAGAGAACGATCACAGTGGCTATGCTAAGGAACTTCGCATTCTTGCCCAGTAGTCCACGTGCGATATGCCCTCCATCCAACTGCCCTGCGGGAAGGAGATTGATGGCGGTCACGAATATCCCCACCCAGGCAGCGAAGGCCGTGGGATGCAGCGCAACATTAGCGGGAATGGGTACAATCCACATGAATAAATCAAAGAGAAGGGGCGTATTGATGCCCATCATTCCAGCAGGCGGCAATAATGGATGCGGCGTCGCTCCCTGGTTAAGTAGCAGGCCTATTATGGCTATGGGAATACTAACTATCAGGCCACCTAATGGCCCGGCGACCCCGATGTCGATCAAGGCCTTCTTGTTCGGCATCGGCTCCCGCATGGAGATGAAAGCACCGAACGTTCCGATGGGCGGCCAAGCGGGGATGAAGTAAGGAAGCGAGGCATCGAGGCCGTGCTTCTTCGACATGAAGAAGTGGCTCAGCTCATGCACGCCCAGGATCAACATTAGCGGGAAGGCGAACGATATCAATCCCCAAATGAAATTGTCCAGAGTATAAAAATCAGCAGAACCGACGTAACTGGCCCAGAGGATCATCCCAGCGTAGATGGTTGTGAGGGAGGTCGCAAAAAGGAAAATTAGATTGATCCAGATACGCCTCTTGACCGCCGGGGGCTTCCTGACGACGGTGATGCTGTACTCGCCCTTGGCATATTCGAGGATGGGGATGTATCCCTTGGAGAACATCTCCTTTCGCAGGTCCTCGAAGCTGGACTCCAATGTGGCAGTGTCCGCCGAAATCAGGACCTCCACCGACTCGTAGCTGACTTTCACGTCATAGACCGTGAAGAAGCGCGCCACAGTAGATTTGACGAATGCGATTTCTGCCGCTTGGTCCAAAGGTACCGCGGCCACTAACAAAAAGGCAACTATATAATCCCTCCCAGACCCGACACTAAACGTTTCGGAGCCTGGCCAAGCAAAAAGCTATTTAATGGAAAAGAGGATTGATGACGCCGTGAATCGGTTCGCCCAGCTCATAAGGATAGGCAATTGTGTCATGGGCGTGGTGGGCCTATTCTTGGCGGTCCTGATCGCCACCGGCACCTCTCTCTTGGACTTCTGGTACGACCTCTTGGTGGGCGCGGTGGTGGTCTTCTCCTTCGTCGCCGCCGGCAACTCACTGAACGACTACCTGGACAGGGAGGTGGACAAGGTGGCGCACCCGGAGAGGCCCGTGCCATCTGGTCGAATCCGCCCGAGGACGGCACTTTGGATCGCCGTCATCGCCTTCGGCGTATCCATAGGCAGCTCCTTGCTCCTGCAGAACCTGGAATCCATCATCATCGTCATCGCGGCCATTGTGGTCATAGTGCTCTACGAGCTAAAGACCAAGGCCATGGGCCTGGTCGGGAACCTCTCCATCGCCTTCCTCACTGGGGGCTTGTTCTTGTTGGGAGGAGCGATCGTCGGCCATATGGATAGAACGGTGGCCATGGCGGCCATGGCCTTCCTGGCCACTTTGGGCAGGGAGATAGTCAAGGACATCCAGGACATGGAGGGGGACTTCGATCGGGTCACCTTGCCCAAGCGCATTGGCCGTAAGAAGGCTGGCATGGTGGGCAGCGCCGCTTTCCTGGTCGCGGTCGGGCTGAGCTTCCTTCCCTACCTGAACGGGGTGTTCGGAGTGGAGTACCTTGTCGCCGTGGGGGTCGCGGATGCAATTTTTATATACTCCTCCATAGTTCATTTCCAGAATCCCAAGAAAGGGCAGACATGGGCCAAGTATGGCATGCTGGTAGCCCTTATCGCCTTCCTCATAGGAGGTCTCACATTATGAAGGTCAAGGATTACATCATGGCCAGGTTTACGGCTAAGAAGACCATGCATATGACTCTGATCGACCCGGCCAAGCAGCATCACGACAAGGCCGCGGAGATAGCATTGGCCGCTGAGAAGCTGGGAACCGACGCCATCATGATCGGGGGCTCGACCGACGTCACCCAGGAGAACCTGGACGCTACGGCGCTGGCCATCAAAAAGGCGGTGAAAATACCCGTCATCTACTTCCCGTCAGGCGCTCACGCCATCTCCCCTTACACGGACGCCATCTACTTCATGAGCATGCTCAACTCGCGCAACATCCGCATGGTCATTGGCGAGCAGGTGATGGGCGCCCCCATCGTGGCCAAGATCGGTCTGGAAGCAGTATCGATGGGCTATGTCATCGTAGAGCCGGGGATGAAGGTCGGTGAAGTGGGCCAGGCGGACCTGGTAAAGCGTAACGACCCGAAGACGGCCGTCGCCTACGGCCTTGCCGCGCAGTTCATGGGCATGGACCTGATCTACTATGAGGCGGGCAGCGGGGCGCCAGAGCCAGTGCCAGCGGAGATGGTGACGGCGGTGAAGGGCAAGCTCAAGATACCGGTCATAGTGGGTGGGGGCATCCGCTCGGCGTCTCAGGCCGTGGCGTTACGCAAGGCCGGGGCGGACGTCATCGTCACTGGGACCTTGGTGGAGGGCTCGGGCTTCGCCGAGAGCCTCGAAGAGGTCATCAAAGCGGTCAAGGGCTGAGCGCTTCTCGGGCTCATCTCCTTGCCATGGAGATCAGCATCTCGTGGATGCGCGTATCGTGCGAGAGCTCGGGGTGGAAGGAGAGCGCCAGGAGATTGCCCTGGCGCGCCATGACTATGCTTCCATGATAGCGAGAGGTCACAACGCAATCTCCCCAGGTCCTGGTTATCACCGGCGCGCGAATGAAGACGGCGGGGAAAGGCGAGTCGAGCCCTTCGATCTCCAGCTCGGCCTCGAAGGACTCCCTTTGCCTACCGAAGGCGTTCCGGTCCACGGCCATATCCATGAGGCCGAGGAGCCTGGTCTCGGTCTTCTGAACCTGGTCGTCGCCCTCCTTGGCTAGGAGGACCATACCAGCGCATGTCCCCATAATCGGCACCCCGGCCTGCGCCATCTCCACCAGGCGCTGATGCAGCCCGAAGCGCCACAGCAGCTTGGCGATGGTGGTGCTCTCCCCTCCAGGGATGATGACGGCGTCCATGTTCTCAAGGTCGGAGAGGCGGCGCACTGGCTTGGCTTCCCCCTTCACCCCGAGCTTGCGCATGGCCTTGACCGAGCTGACGATGTGCTCTGGGAAGGCACCTTGGACGGACACCACGCCGAGCTTCATTTGCGTCCGTGAGCAGGACCCGGCGTTAAAAGAATTTCGCCGAGGGCTTGTTTGGTGAAGATCGTGAGCGCTCGTGGGGGCATAGCCCTTGTCGAATGCTAGGGATGCCAGAGCCTAGTGGTACGGCATGGCCGCATCATCCCGCCTTCCCCAGCGCCTTATCGATCTTCTCCCTGATGGCTTTGATGACCATTGGATGGTCGTTCCAGGCCCCCAGGTCCACGACCTCCACCTGCT
>CAYHAO010000017.1:22202-28947 GCA_964354665.1 uncultured Methanomassiliicoccaceae archaeon
TTGATGACCATTGGATGGTCGTTCCAGGCCCCCAGGTCCACGACCTCCACCTGCTTCGAGGCCTTAGCCTTCTGCACCAGCTCGGGGATGTCGCTCTGGCTGTGGATGCCGTCAGCGCTTATGGCGGCGCTGAAGAAGATCATCCTCTTGATCCCGGAGGCAGCCAGATCGTTGACCGCAGCGGTAGTGTTGGGCTCCTTGAACGCCATCCAGGCCAGACGGACATTCTCTGGCCTGTAGCCTTGCTCGATGAAATCCTTCCGCAGCTGCTCGCGGAAGAGGTTCTCATGCTCGGTCTCTGTGGCGAACTCCAGGTCCCATTCGTCCGGCTGGCCATGACCGACCAGAAGGAGGCCCGTGCTAGCCCTGTCTTCGGGGGCTATCGCCAAGTCGGCCTTCTCCAAGAAGCTGCGCCGGAGCAGCGCCGAGTCCCATAGGGGGTCGGTGTACAACACTCTGACCCCTCTCTCCTCGAGCTTCAATTCCTTGACCAGGTGGTCCCCTTCTGCGGTGTGGTTGGAGGCCGTGAGGAAGACGTTGGCCACCACTATGGTGCTCGCGCCCTCGTTGTAAGCCTTGGCCGCTGCCACGTCGGGGCGCGGCTCCGAGTCCAAGAATGATAGGTAGAACCTGATGTCCCCCCTGCCGCCCTTCTTGTAGTCCTCCTCCAACTTCGCCATCATCTGGCAGTGCATGGAGCAGTGCCTGCTGCTCCCCTTCATGTACTTGCTGCGCAGCACGGTGAAGAAGAAGGGCCTGACCAAGCGGGGCATGAACTTTAATTTCTGCTCGTCGAACTCTCGGAACTGATGCAACCAGGCCAGCTGGTCATACTCCTCTGACTCTCCGTGAGAGAAGTAGACCACCGCAAGGTGACCAGGGTTGGAGGCCGGTTTGTCATCGAGCTTGGGCATCTCCCTCGGTCGGTCCAAGCTCAGGAAACGCCAGGTGGTCAATGCGTATCCGAGGAACCCGGTGATCGCCACCAGGACAGCGGCGATCCAACGGTCCCCGGTGGGCATGAAGGCCACTAACGCCACGGCCGATGCGAGAAGGATGGTGCAGAGCGCGGCCAGCGGCAATATCCATTTCACCTTGCAGGTCAGCACCCCCACCAAGGCGGCTCCGAACGCAAACCCGGCCACGAGGGCCGGGATGAGCATCAACAGGTCCATCGAGAAGGCGATTCAGGCGTGAGAGCAATAAACCTATCGGAATTTCTGTGCCCTTGGCCAGATATTATTTTTTCGCGATTCTTATGCCGTGGGAGAACTCGTCGCCCTTTCTCGACATCCTGATGGAGTATATGCAGGCATAGAGCAGAGCCACCAGTACCACTGGCCATCTGCCGTCGACGAGGTAGATGACCAACGGCGCCAGCCAGAATACCGCCATGATGTCGTGGTAGGTGTCCTTGTGCAGTAAAAGCAGTAGACCGAGGATGATGAGTATGACTAGAAGGGACCAGGGCGAGATGAAAAGAAGGCCCCAGATCGCCAGGGTGGTGCCTAGGCCTCCCTTGCCCTTGAGGAAGGGGGAGTAGAAGGTGCCTAGCATGGAGGTGGCCAGAAGGCCAGCCGAGACGTCCACGTCGGACGAGAAGAAGGCCCAGCTGATCAAGGGCGCCAGGAAGCCTTTGGAGGCCTCCCCCAGCCAAGTGAGGACGCCTGCGGCCCACCCCCCTACCCTGAACGAGTTCGACAGCGATATATTGCCGCTGCCGTGCTCCGCCAGGTTCTTGCCGGAGAAGAGGCGCACGAAGATGAAGGGGAAGGGCAGGGCGGCGTAGAAGAAGAAGAAGGGCACCAGTGCCTTGGCCTGCCAGGGCTCAAGGATGAGGATGATGAAGGCGAGAAGCGCCAGGACGAAGGAATAGGTGATGACCAGAAGCAGCCAAGGCCTCGACCATAGCCATTGCAGCCTCGCGCTCCTCCTGAAGATGTTCTCCTGCGCGGCGTCCGTCATCCTTCAGCCAACACCCCCTCAATCGAACTGCATCCTCTTGTCGACCAGGGTCGGGCTCTTCGGCACCCAGTGCTCTTGGTCCGGGGCCACCACCTCGACCACTGGAGGCTCCAACAGGTCGTTCTCCATCCCCAGCTTGAACTCGTCCAGGCCCAGAAGGGACTCCTCCACCAGCTTCTTCCCCTCCCTTGGGTCGCCCATGTACTCGACCTTGAAGCGGAGGATGTCCTTGTAGCCCGCCTTCTCTATGACCGCATAATAACCCAGCACGCCTTGCACCCTGAGGACCGCCTCGTCGAAGAGGTGCGGGTAGACCTTGTCCCCCAGGCCGATCTTGGACTGCATGTCCATCCTACCCTTGATCTTGCCTATCTTGCCCACCGCCCGTATGCCGCAGTCGCAGGGAGGGTCGATGCGCATGGAAACGTCGTAGGAGCGATATCGTATCAGGGGCGAGCCCTCGAAGCACAGGCTGGTCCAGATCAGCTCACCCTCGGCCCGATTCTTGACGTGCTCGCCCGTGGTGGGATCCACGACCTCGCCCAGGTAGTCGGCGGCATCCACGTGCAGCCCGTCCTGGGCTTGGCACTCGATGGTCGTGGCCAGGCCCATCTCCGTCATTCCATATTGGCTCAAGGCCTTGCATCCCCAAGCCTGCTCCAGCTCCTTGCGCATGGCTTCGGGAAGTGGCTCGGCCGAGCAGATTATGGCCTTAATCCCGAAGGACCGCAGGTCCTCTTTCCCCTTGGCCAGGACCGTGAGCCGGTACAAGAACGAGGTCAGGCCGATCAACATGGTGGTCTTCCTCTCCCGCATGATGCGCAGCTGCTCGTTGATGTCGATGATGGAGGCGTTCACCGCCTTGAGGCCAGCGACCTTGCAGGCGCCCTCCAACATCAGGCCAGGGTCCCAGGCGGCCACGGTGGGGAACATTATCTGAAGCGTGTCATCCTTCCTCATTCCCACGTCTATGAGGGCGGCGGCGATGGCGTCGACGATGTTGAGCACGTCGCCCCGGGTGTAGAACAGGCGCTTCCGAGTGCCCGAGGTGCCTGAGGTGGTGAAGGCCCTCATCACCTTGGTCTGGGAGACGCAAAGGAAGCCCATGGAGTCCTCAGCCAGGTCCTTTGGCTCGGTCATCGGTATCTTGATCAGGTCCTCATGTTCTCGGATGTCCGAGGGCCTGAGGCCTGCCTGGCTCCACTTCTTCTTGTAATAATGGCTGTTCTCCAGAGTGTATTTCATCTGTCGGCGGACCTGGTATAGCTGGTACTCGCGCAAGGCCTCGTGGTCGACCTCCTCAGGACGTACGCGGCCGATGATCCCCCTCAGCTCGGATTCCTTCTTCGCGGTCGCGGCCACCTTGGCGCATATCCAATCCTCCAAGGGGTGCTGGGACCCTTCCTCCAACTTGGTAGAGGACAGCCTGGAGCGGGCGATGGCGAGCTTGAGGCGCTTGAAGGGGTTCACCGCGGGACAATGACTATGCTGGGCTAAATGGTTTTTTCAAAAAGCAGGTCCAAGGAGCAGGATTTGGTGTCGATAGATTGTCCGCATCAAGGGCGGTGGAGCGCGCTTTTTGACATTGGGAAGGCCGACGATGAAAACAGTAAATAGTCCGGCGGGGATGGTGCCATGATGCCTCAGACGGACTGGAGGCGGGTCTCGGGCGAGATAAGGCGATACTGCAACCTGGCATCCGCGCCCGTGGCGGTCAAGCTCCTCAAGCAGGTCAAAGAGCTGTCGGACATCAAAGGATTAAGGCAGCTCCAGGCCACCGCCCCTTGCCACATGGCAGCTTATGCTAGATACTATAAGGAGGAGGGGATCGTGGGCGCTTCGGCGGAGGGCATGAAATGCGTGTGGGGCGCTGCCTGCACCGGCCTGATGCGCTCCCCGGATCGCTTAAGTGATGGCGAGCTGGCCTGGCGATACGCCAAGGATGCCGACGCGGGGAAGCACATCCAAGAGGTGATGGGGGTGCTCGGCGCCAACGAGAAGCACTTCGACGCCATGGTCATGGCGCCATTGGATATCACCCCCCTGGACCCCGATGTGGTCGTGCTCTACGTGACCCCGGCCCAGGCCTTGCGCATGGTCATCGCCTACGCCTACCAGTCCGGTGAGGAGATAAAGAGCGTCATCACCGGGCAGTCCTCACTGTGCTCTTCCATCGCCCACGCCTATCAAGAGCAGAACTTGGTCGTCGACCTTCCCTGCATGGGCGATCGCATGTTCGGGTTGGTGCAGGAACAGGAGATGCTCGTGACTTTTCATCATAGCAGGGCAGGGCAAATCGTAGAGGGGCTACGTGCAACGGAATCCTTCTCCGGACATCCGTTCAAGCCTTTCCTGCGTTGGCAGGTCATCTTCGCCCCGGACATGGAGCCACGGCGGACGGAGCTGGAATGACCTTTTCGGCATCGTCCAGATAAGTGCGGGTAGGGTTTAAGTAGAGGCATGTCCTTCAACGCCAGGGATAAATATGCCGTTGACGGAGCACATGAGGCAAGCAGGAGTCACGCCTCGGCTGATGAAGACCACCCAGAAGATCAAATGCCCACGCTGTGGCCTTGAGTTCAGTCTTTTCCAGTCCCGGGCCATCGCCTGTGTCGGCTGCAGCAAGGCGGCCTTGAACTGCGAGAAAGCAAGATGCCTGCGCTGCGACCTCGAGTTCCCCCTTTACGGCCCCATCGTGCCGACCGAGCTAGGCCAACGCAACGTATCCGTGTACATGAACAAGATCATCGAGAACTATTATAACCAGGTGGGAAGGAACTCCAAGCGCTGAGCTTGCCTCCTACTTGGCTCCCTGCCCCTCCATCTTTAGCTCGGAGCCCTTCTTCCCGTATTTGGACCACATCTCGTGACGGTAGATGGTCTTCCCCTGCCTGGAGTTGATGTTGAAGAGGCAGAAGGGGATGAGCTTGCCATCGGGGGTCACGGTGTGGATGCAGCAATTGCAGAAGCGCTCGGTCTCGGAGGTCCAGGCGTCCTGGAAGGCCATGGTACTGACGGTCAGGTAATTGGTCTTGGCCCTCTCGATGAAGTCGGCCCAGGAACCCTCCTCCACCGGCTCGTCCCCGAGCTTCTCCTCGATGAAGCGCCAAAGGTCGGAGATCTCCTTGCGGGTCTTCTGCGCTACCTCCTTCGTGTCCTTTGGAGGCCCCAAGGCCCTGTGCGTCATCGGGAACAGCGTCCCATCCTCCATCAGGACGCTCATGGACTTGGCGTCGCAATGGACGTTGGAGCAGGACGTGGGAATGAAGTTGTCCGCACGGAGCTCTCCGTTGGTCTGCTTCTCGATCTCCCTGAGGAGGTCGGGGATGGTGATGCGGTCCTTGTTGTCGGGATCGATGGGGTAACGGCCGAAATAGCTCAGGGGCTGGAAGTGGATGCCCTTAACGGTGGGAACCCATTTCTTGGCGAATTGGACGACCTCGCCGATGCGATCCTGGTTGATGTTGGGGGAGACCACGACCACCAAGGTAACGCCCATGCCCACCTTCTTGCAGTTCTCCAAGGCCTTGAGCTTGGGCTGCAGGAGGTCCTTCCCGCATGTCTTCATGTAGATGTCGGAGTGCAAACCGTCGAAGGAGAAGTAGAGGGACTCGACCCCCGCCTCTTTGATGGCCTTGAGGAACTCGATGTCCTCGCCCAATCGGACGCCGTTCGTGTTGAGCTCGATGTAGTCGATGCCCATGCTCTTGCCCATGCGAACGATCTCGGGCAAATCGTCCCTGATGGTCGGTTCTCCGCCTGAGATCTGAATGCAGATGGGGTGAGGTACGAAGTCTAGGATGGTCTGGTACATTTTCCTGATCTCTTCCATCGAGGGGTGGAAGCGATAATGCTCGTTCGCGCTCGCGAAGCAGATGGGGCACTTCAGGTTGCAGGAGTTAGTTACCTCCAGTACGACCAGACAGGTATGCTGTCGGTGGTCTGGGCAGAGGCCGCATATCTGCGGGCAATCGTCCTTCTGCGTCACGGCGATCTTCGCTGGCCGGGAGACCTCCGCTTTGTATTGTGCAAGGTCCAGGTAGTCCTTGACCCCGGTCCAGATCAGAACCTTGAACTCACCGTGCTCTGGGCACCTTTTTACTAGGTAGATCTTATCGTTCTCGGCGATCTTGACCGCGGGGATGGTCTTGAGACATTCTGGGCAGAGGCTGTTGGTCTCACCTATCTTCTCGCTCATCTGATTCACCTGGCCTAGCCCCTGAGCGCGTCAGGCGCCATTAAACCTTTCGAAAATTCGACAGAGCAAGCAGCGCTAAAGCTCAACGGGGTGAAAATAAAGAAAAGTTAAAGGTGGCCGCATAAACGGCCTTTGAAGCGTTTACGCCTTCTTCTTCTCAAAGAGTCCTTCGGCAGCTGCCAGCGTCTTGGTGGCGAGGTATTCCTCGACCCAGACGTCATTGCACTTCGTGCAGACGACAGCCGGCCCGTTCCTCGAGACGCCGATGTAGCTCATTTCCGCAGTGCCAACCATCGCTTGCTGGTTGCAATGGACGCACATATAGGCAGATGGCGCGGTAGCGTTGACGATCTTGCCAAGGCTCATGCGGTGAGAGTAGGCAGAGTTCAAGTTCGCGTGAGACTTTAGTATGCCTTTCTCCACATTGTAGTCGGCATATACGGTCACGTTGTTGATGACCTTCTTGGCGATGACCTTGCCGGTGCTCTTGTTGACGATCTTCTTGTTAGCTCCCTCGGCCGTCTTAATAACGTCCTCGACATCATCCACCTTCAGGCCCCTCTTTCCGATGGTCTCCTTGAC
>CAYHAO010000018.1:0-28425 GCA_964354665.1 uncultured Methanomassiliicoccaceae archaeon
TCCTGGATCCCGATGGGCCTGCAGCTGAGCTACGAACTGGAGCTGAGCGAGGGCCCGCACACGCTCCAGGTCAGGGCCAAGGACCAGGCTGGCAACTATGGGTCGACACAGCTCAACGTCACCATCGACCTCACCGGGCCGCAGGTCCAGGTGGTCAGACCCATGAATGGCGTCTATGTGAACCACAGCAACGTGATGATACAATGGAACGTCACGTCCACCGGATCTCCCTTGGCCTGGTCGGAGATAAGGCTGGATGGGACATTGCCATGGATCAACGTCTCCAAGTCCCTGACCTACACCACGCCTTCCTTGGCGGAGGGTCTGCACCTCGTGGAGGTGCGCGCTTGGGACCAGGCAGGGAACAGCGGGACCAATTCCACATCCTTCATCGTGGACACGTTGAGGCCGTCGGTGCAATGGGTCTATCCCACCTACGGCAAGTTACTCAATAGTGACTACGTCGTCATGAGATGGAACGCCAGCGACGACAGCTCCGGCCTGAACACAACCTATGTGCTCATCGATGCGCTCACTGCGCTCGAGGTGGGCCTGGTCAACGAGTACAACGTCACCAACCTCACCCATGGCGGGCACGACATCGGCGTCCGGGTCTTCGACATCGCTGGCAACTTCCGCGAGGTGAGGGTGTACGTGTACGTCGACCTGATACCTCCTTCGATCACCATCACCTATCCGCAAGAGGGACAGATCATCCAGGCCCGGGACATCAACGTCATGTGGACCGCGTCCGACGAAGGCACCGGCCTCTCGCACTTCTACGGGAAGTCTGACAACTCTGCCTTTGTCGATTTCCAGTACACCTTCAGCCACGTCTTCACCGGTTTCTCCGATGGTCGCCATGTGGTGTACATCGGGGCCGTGGACCACGCATTGAACAGACGCGTCACCAGCGTGAACTTCACCGTCGACTTCAGCCAGCCGGTCGTGACTATCCAATACCCCGCCACAGGCGGTTGGACCAACTCCACCGACTTCGTGGCCCGGTGGACGGGCAGCGACTCCCCGCTGGGCATGCATCATTACGAGGTCAGGTTGGACGGCGGCAATTGGACGTACGTCGGAACGAACACCACCTACCGCTTCTCCGGGCTCAACCTGAGCGCCCATGTCCTCGAGGTCAAGGGGGTCAGCAACTCATCGCAGGAGACGATCGCGCGCTCCACCTTCGGCATCGACCTCTCTGGTCCGACCGCACCGACCATGGTCGAGCCATCCAAGTACGCCAACAATGGACGGATATCGATCTCCTGGGGCGCCTCCCAGGACAACCAGTCGGGCGTGGCGGGCTACCAGGTGAGGACGGTGAGGACCTACTTCAACGGCACCGCCTACGTGACGGTCATAGGGCCATGGGTCGACACCGGAACCAGCCTATCCTATACCTCGACCCAGAACCTCGACGGCTGGTACAACGTCAGCGCAAGGGGCAAGGACCGCGCCGGCAACGTCGGCCCCGGGGGGACGGTCCAAATGATCCTCGACTCGGCGCCGCCCCGGGCGGTGGACTACGGTCCACTAGGGACCTCGGTCAGCGTGGACGCCATCATCACCGTCAGCTTCAACGAGCCCATGGTCCTGAGCAGCGTCCGGGTGCGCATGAGCGCCTCCGGCAACATCACCTGGGACGGCAACACCACCCTGTACCTCACTCCCACGTCCAACCTCCGTTACAGCTACATATACGAGGTCCAGGTGGACGGGCGCGATCTGGCGGGGAACACCATGACCCCCCTGCTCTGGGAGTTCACCACCCAACCCAATTCCGGTACGGTCACCGGGAAGGTGCTCAACGAGATCGACGCGCCGATACAGGGGGCGCTGGTCTCGCTGGAGAACGGACAGACCTCGACCACCAATCGGGATGGAGTGTTCAGCATCACCGCGCCCTCGGGAAATCACACCCTGACCATCCGCTACGAGGGCTATGGCGACTTCAGGGTCAACATCACCTTGTCCGCGGGCGACACCACCGACATAGGCTCGGCCCCCATGTCCAAGACGGGGACGGACTTCTCCTGGGTTATCATACTGACCTTCGTGCTACTGGTGGCGGTGGCCATCGAGCTCGTCTACCTGCGGAAGAAGAGGAAGAAGTGAGCTCGTCAATGAGCGATCAATTAGCTCAATGCTCGTGCTTGGCTCCTTGGTCCCTGCAACAGTAGTTATGGCGCAGGATCTCCAGCGCCTCCTCCACCGTGGCCGGGGGCCGGAACTCCTTCCCCGTCTCCTCGGCCCAGCGCTGAAGCAGCCTGGAGAAGGAGGGCAGCTCGAGCCTGGCCTCCCTGAGCACCTCTTGGTTCTGGATGAGCCCGACCACGTCCCCGTCGTAGAGCATTTTCCGTTTCAGCACCAGCACCCGCTTCGCCAGGTGGAACGCCACCGAGAGGTCGTGCGTGGCGATGACAATGGTCTCCTTCCTCTTCTCCAAAAGGTCAACGAAATCCCTTCGGCCCCACGGGTCCAGGTTGGCCGTCGGCTCGTCCAGTAGGAGGACGTCCGGGGACATGGTCAGCAGCCCGGCCATGGCCACGCGCTTCTTCTCCCCTAGGCTCAAGCGATGCGGGACCCTCTCCTCGAAGCCCTCGATCCCGGTCATGCGCATGGCCTCCGCCACTCGGCTCCTTACCTCATCCTCCGAAAGCCCGAAGTTCATCGGGCCGAAGGCCACGTCCTCCCAGACCGAGGGCATGAAGATCTGGTCGTCCGGATCCTGGAACATGAGGCCCACGTGGCGCCTGACCTCTTGGGCATTCTTCCGGTTCAGCTCCACCCCCATGACGGTCATTTTCCCGGTCGTGGGGATGAAGAGGCCCGCCAGGATGTGCAGCAGCGTGCTCTTGCCCGCGCCGTTCGGCCCCACCAAGGCGACCCTCTCCCCGGCTTCGATGGAGATGTTCAGGTCCTCGAGGGCCGTCCTTCCGTCCGCATATCGGTAACTCACGCCCTCCAACCTCAAAGCATCCATGGCAGCACCCCCGTCTCGAGCAGGATGGTGAGCACGATCACCGTGGCGAAGCAAGCTCCGAACACGACGTCCTTGGGACCTACATGCAACCTGCCGAACTCACGTATCTCGCCGGTGTAACCGCGCATCAGCAGCGCGTCATAGATGTTGGTCGCCCGCGCATTCGCCCTTACAAAGGTCATGCCGATGGTGTTGGCGAGGGTCCTCAGCGCGCTCCTGTCCAGCAGGTTCCGCCCACCTGTGAACCCTCTCGCCCTCCTGGCCAGCTTCATGCGCTCCATCTCGTCGAGGAGCAGGAAGATGAAGCGATAGGTGAACATAATCATGCTAGCGATCAGCTTGGGGACGCGCAACGAACGCATCGCCCTCAGCATCTTGAAGAAGGGTGTGGTGGAGACCATGATCAGGAGGGCCAGGACGCAGATGCTGATGCGCAGCCCGATGATCAGAGCGCTCTCCCATCCTCTGTAGAGGAGCATGGTAAGGGCGGCGAAGACAACGAAGATCAATGCTAGGAGGAAGTTGCTCGCCAGGTGCCTGGCTGGGATGCGGGAGGCGATGGCCAGAAGGATCAAGAACGCGCCTGCCAGAAGGACCGCTTCAAGGCTGGTGAGCACCGCCACCACCACGATCAGTGCCACGGTGCAGATGAGCTTGACCCGCGGGTCCAAGGGGTAGAATGGGGACCTTTTCGCATATGCGTCTACATCTAAGCGTTCCTCGGCGTGAGACAGCTCTTCCACCCCTTTTTGAGGATGATTCTTCAGCTCTTGCTCTTCTTGCCCTTGACCAGCCGGAAGTAAGCGAGGAGGACGGCGAATACGATCAGGAATCCCACTAGGCCCATGAGCAAGGTCGTAAGATAGGAGTCACCATAGTCCAAGGGCGCATGCCAGACCGGCTCGCCCTCCTCCACGCCGTTCTCCCCCATGACCCATTCCAGGCCATCGGGCTTGTCGGCGGAGAAGAGGTAGAAGCCCACCAGTCCTATGGAGAAGGCCACGAGGATGGCTACGATGGCGACGAGGTACTTACGCTCGATCATACCAGCGCCTCCTTCTTCCAGGAGTTCCTCATGCTCATGGTTTCAGGGGCCACCTTGGCCAGGAAGGCGACTACGCCCGCCGTGATGATGCCTTCGCCTACCCCGATGATGGCGTGGGAGATCATCATCGCCGGTATGGCTACCGACCCCTCGATGCCGAAGGCTGGGTTGATAATGAATGAGGCAGCGAGCTCTAAGGCGCATGCCGACGCCGCAAAGAACACAGACAGCCAACCTGCTAAGAATATGCCTGGGAACTCGAACTTCTTCGGGACGACCCTGATGACAATGTAGGCGCTCAATGACCCGATGACGGCCATGTTCAATATGTTCAGGCCTAGGGCGGTTATCCCGCCATCTCCGAAGATGAAGCCCTGTATGATGAGGATAACGGTGATGATCAGGATGGCTGCCCAGGGGCCGAGCAGGATGGTCGCCAGCGCAGCACCGATAAGATGCCCGGTCGTGCCTCCGACGATGGGGAAGTTGAGCATCTGGGCCACGAATATCCCCGCCGCGAGGATGGCCATGAACGGTACCATCCGCTCATCGAACTTCTTGTTCACCCTCTTCACGGCAATGGCCACGAAGATTATGGCTATGACCCAACCTAGAGCCCATACGACCGGGGCCATCAACCCATCTGGGATATGCAATTGCCCTTCCTCCATTAACACGAAATCAATTAATGTGTTATTCATGAAGCGATTGAATGGTATTTATCGATTGCGAATTTAAGGCGAGGTCACATCAATACATCGAGAAGAAATCAAATATAATGAAAATGATAATCATTACTAATATGTCCGCGTCTCCGACCCGGTGGACGAAGCAGCTCAAGACGATCGTCGACATCGTCTATGATAGCGAGAGTCCCCTGACCGCGGACGAGGTCTATTCCAAGGCGCGGAAGCGGCTTCCCAACATCAGCTTGGGTACGGTCTATCGCAACCTCAACAAGCTCGTGGACGAAGGCCTGCTCTCCGAGACGAAGCTAGGCAACGTCAGCGCCTTCATACGCCATCCATTCAGCAACGCCACCTTCGAGTGCGAGCGCTGCAAGCGGCTCATCTGCGTGCCCTACGACATCCGCAACCCGGAGATGGAGCGGGTGGTGGGCATGCGGGTGAACCGATGGTCCTTGCGCATCACCGGGATCTGCAAGGAGTGTGAGGCCAAGTGCACATAATGGAGGGCTACCTCCCTCTGATCTGGTGCATCATCTGGTGGCTGGTGGCGCTGCCCTTCGTGATCTACGGGGCTTGGAAGGTCAAGAAGCTGTCAAAAGAGCACCCGGAGCAGAAGCTGACCGTGGCATTGGCAGGGGCGTTCATCTTCGTCTTCAGTGCCTTGAAGATACCATCCGTCACTGGCTCCTCCTCGCACCCCACCGGCACCGGCCTCTCCTCGATACTCTATGGTCCCGGGATCACGGCGCTCCTTTCCTTCATCGTCCTCATCTTCCAAGCCCTCCTGATCGCCCATGGCGGTTTCACCACCTTGGGAGCGAACGTCTTCTCCATGGGCATAGCGGGGCCATTCGTCGCCTACCTGGCCTTCCGTTCCTTGCAGAAGGTCAGGGTCTCCATGGCGGCCTCGGTCTTCACCGCGGCCTTCCTGGCCGATTTCGTTACCTACGCGGTCACATCCTTCCAGCTGGCACTTGCATTCCCCTCGAACGGGAGCGTGTTCGCCTCGTTCTACGCCTTCTTCGTCATCTTCGCCATAACCCAGGTTCCCCTGGCATTGGCGGAGGCCGTGCTCATGGTGATCTTCTTCGACTTCTTGGCCAGGACCAGGCCGGACACGTTGAAGGGGAAGGTGCGCCACATCAAGGGCAGCACCAATTACAAGGTCCTCTACGTGTTGGGCGCAGTCTTCGTGGTCGGAGTGGTCGCCATGGCCTACGTCCTCAACCCGGGCTCGGGTTTCGTCGGAACCGATGACCAAGGAAGCCAGGCCATCGAGGACATCAGCGGGGGCTTCACGCGCTGGACCGATACCCTCTGGTCACCGACCGAAACGCAGGTCTACGCCCTCCTGGCCTTCCAGGCGGCGATCGGCCTGGTGCTACTTTTCTACGTCCTGAGGAAGACGAGGAAGTCCGAGCCGAAAAGGCGGGCGCGGCCGCAGAAAGGGTGCGACGTGTCCATCGGGGATATGGCCTATTGCTCCCCTGCTTATGGATGGCCACCGCTGGGCAAGCTGGCATTAGCCATCGCCCTGCTCATCGCCTCGCTCGCCTCCTCCACCATATTCGTCCCGCTCCTCGTGCTCGGAATCGGGGCCATCCTGTTGTTCTATTCCACCCGTTTCAAGTTCCCCCGGGCCATCAGGCTCGCCCTCCTGGATGCCATGTTCATACTCCTGATAAGCACGGTCATCCTCGCCTTCGTCACCCAGGGCTCCGGGGAGCCCTTGTTCACCTTGGACCTCGGCTTCATGCAGCTGAGCCTCTACCCCCAAGGGGTGGAGCTGGCCGCGCTGATCTTCGTCAGGGCCCTGGCCGGCGTGGTGGTGATGCTCTTCTTCGCCACATCCACCCCCATCCCCCATTTCGCCCAGGCCCTGCGCTCGCTCCGCGTCCCCGCCTACCTTGCGGAGCTGGTGGTACTGGTCTATCGCTACTCCTTCCTCCTCTTGGAGCAGCTGGACGTGATGTACACCGCGGCGCAGTGCCGGATCGGGTTCCGGGGGACGAGGAACAAGTTCCGCACCTCGGGCAAGCTCGCCGTTGGCCTCTTCATCCGTTCCTTGGATGTCGCGGACCGCTCCCAGAACGCCCTCTCCTGCCGCAACTTCCACGGTGATTTCCCCTCCTTCCGCCCGCCCGCGAAGATGACCGTCGCCTGGGCCCTGCTCCCCGTGTTCGTGGTCGGCAGCCTGCTCGCCCTCAATTTCCTGGTCGTGAACGGCCTGGCGCTGGGGGTGTGATGGCATGGAGCCCCCGATATTGGAGACGCGCAACCTTTCCTACGAGTACTCCAATCGCACCCTGGCCCTCGACGACATCAGCATGACCATCCCCCAGGGGAAGAAGACGGTCATCCTCGGCTCCAACGGCTCGGGGAAGAGCACCCTCTTCCTGCAGTTCAACGGCGTGCTCCGTCCGAAGAAGGGGGAGGTCCATTACGCCGGCAACCGGGTCGATTACAGCTCCAAGGCCTTGACCAGGTTGAGGGAGCAGGTGTCGGTCGTCCTGCAGAACCCGGACGACCAGATATTCTCCACCACGGTGGAGGAGGACGTGGCCTTCGGCCCGATGAACCTGGGCCTGGAAAAGGAGGAGGTGGAAAGGCGGGTGGACGAGGCTTTGTTCCTGGTGGACCTGGAGCACATCCGGGAAAGGCCGACGCAGCAGCTCTCCTTCGGGCAGAGGAAGCGGGTGGCCCTGGCTGGAGCGTTGGCCATGAAGCCCCAGGTGCTGATGATGGACGAGCCCACCGCCGGCCTGGACTCGAGGATGGTGCACGAGCTGCTGGAGCTGGCGGACGAGCTGAACCAAAAAGGGCTCACAGTGATCATGTCCACCCATGACGTCGAGACGTCCTACGAATGGGCGGACGAGCTGAGGGTGCTGCACCGCGGTCGATTGGTGTATTCCGGACTGCCGGAGGGGTTCTTCCAGGACCAGCATCGAGTGCACTCCCTCGACCTGACCCGGCCCATGCTCTTCGACATGAACGTGAGGCTGAGGAACATCCGCGGGGACGCCGAGGCGCCCTTCCCCCATACCACCGAGGAGATGCTGCTCAAGGTGTTCCCCGATGCGACGAAGAAGGTGGGCACGGTGCACCTGGTGAAGGTGATCGTGCAGCCCTACCAGCACCCCCAGCTGCCGCCCGCGCCCAATGGCGGGACGAGCGCTCAGGCCATCGGGGTCTACGGCACCATGGCCAGGAAATGGGCGCACGACAATGGCATGAAGGTCGACTACGGCTTCAATGCGCTCGAGCACTGCGCTCGGGAGGTGTCCATGGGCAAGGACTTCGTCATCCTGGTCGACGATGCCCTGGTTGCGTTGGTCAAGGCGAAGTTGGCCAAGCTGGGAGATGACTTCGGTCTCAAGGTCCCGTTGCGTACCATGTGATGGAAGTTCTTGGAGGACATGGGCCCATAGCTCTTGTCATTCGTTGGAAAGGGGGACTCCTTCACGGCTGAAGACGAAGAACGAGAAGGCCCCTGTCCTCCATCGTCATCGTCATTTCAGCTGCAGGTTTATCAGCTCCGCCGCCTTCCTCGCTCCATCCAATGGCAGTTCAGGGTAGCTCACCTGCCTGTAGAGGTGGTCCAGGATCGTCCTTGCCAGGGAATCTGGCGTGGTGGAGGCGAAGTCCATCTTAGTCCCGACCTTCAAGCGCTCGTTCCTCTCCGCCACGTCATGCTGCTGCTCCATGTGATCTTTCAGAGGGAAGTAGATGAAGGGCTTGTTGAGCGCCGCTAGCTCGAGGGTGGTGGTGCCGCCCCCAGCGGTTATCACCACGTCCGCCGCGGCCATGTGCTCGTAGAGGCGAGGGACGTAGCCTCTGACATCCAGCCCATTTTTGCTCTTAATGCTGGTCGGGTCGATGCGAGGCCCGGTCACCAGGACCATCCGCAGCTCGGTTATGGCCCTTTTCAGGATGGAATAGGCGCCGGAGCAGAGGTCGAGGAGAGGCTTGGCTATGCTGGTGCCCCCCACAGTGCACAGCACCAATAGCTCCTTTTGGTATCCAAGCCTCTCCCGGACCTTCTCTTTATCCTGATAGTCCGCGGGATCGAAATGCAGCGGATAGCCGACGAAGTCGACGTGCTCCTCGCAGACCTTCCTCCGGTTGGGGAGCAAGAGGCCGAAGGAGCGGTCGGGCACATCCTCGAGCTGGCCCAGGAAAATGTAATCCTTCCAGGTTGGATTCTTATCCCGGATGAAGTTGCACCACATCTTGTTGCCCATGTAGGTCCCGAGCATGTTCTTCAGCCTGTGGTTCATGTGATGGAAGCCGACGAAGTCCACCATCATGACGAAGGGGAAGAGCTCATAGTCCTTGCGATGGAAGTACCACTCCACACAGATGTCATAGGTCTCATCCCCCACCACCAGGTCGATCCCCTCCTTCTTGATGACGTCGTAGTAGACCTTCATCCGGTCAGGGAAGACCTTCATCCACTCCGCGGTCAGGTCCGTAAGGTCAACGGAATAATTCCCTTTCAAGCTCTCGGCGATGTCATTATTGCTTTTCAGTCTCTTCCAGTCTGGGAGCAGGACCTCCCCCTCCTGCTCCAGGACCAGGTTGGCGGGCGCCTCGGTCAACCAGACTATGTCCACGTCCGGTCTCAGCTTCCTGAGCTCCTTGGCGACCGTCACGTCCCTGGAAACGTGTCCGAGGCCAATCGACCCGCTTATGAACAGAACCTTGCTCATCCAACTTCCCCCTTTACGAGTCCGCTCCTCGCCTGGCCCCGCTCCATTCAGGGCCAAATGGTGATTTGGCGTGGAAGGTATTTAAGAATATCGTATTATTAGGATAATGTTATCCTTATTGTATAAATTGAAAAAATACTTGGCTCTATGTGCGGAAATTCTGGAAAAAAGCGCCATCGTTCAGCGGACCTTCGATCGGCAACTCGACGCATCGTCCGTCATCTTCTGCATGATATAGTAGCCGGACCCCGCTCGAAGGGCGTCGCACAGACCATCGAGGAAGGCCTCGAGTAGAGCGCAGACATCAGGCTGGCTGGAAAACGTCCACTTATTAACTTCGAAGCCGCCGCCATCATCCCAATCAGAGACCTTCTGCCTCAAACACCTCATGACCATCAGGACTGCGTCCTTAGGCTCAAGACCAGGGTGTTCCATGCTCAAATGTGCTCCCAGCGACATGCCATCGGCCCTCATGCGCGGCGCCAACGCTCGCAACGTCCCCTCCTTACCGTATAGGTCGTTGAAGGCGCGAATGGTGATCATCCACATCTCGCCAATGTATGCCCTGAAGAACCAATCACGCTCCTCAGGTGAAAGGTCATACAGGTGATAGTCCACGCCCCACCACTCGCTGGGCGAGAGGATATGCGCTATCTTCTCCCACAAGATGGCCGCGCACCTCGCCGGGCTGGGATGGATCGGAAAGAGCTGCATGCTCATCACCCCGGACCATGGCCCGAGGGTGAGGTGGGCGAGCTTACTGACTAACGCGCCTTTGAGCCCGACCGGTATTGCTGTGAAGCAGCGATGCGGAACCTGCCGGAAATCCGTCGAGGCTTCCCCTGTGAGCGCCTTCACCGGTCGCAACTTCGATGCCTCTGAGCCGAGGGAGGCGAGGTTCGAAGCGCGAAGGTGCGAGCAGTACTTCGACCAGATGGAGGCGAAGGGAGAGCCCTCGGTCTGCGGAATGTGCGTTTACGTGTGCCCTCGCGGACTTTGGAAGGGCGCCCCCCTTAATTCAGATACCGAGCCATGATCTCCGCGGACTTCCTCGCCCCGTCCAATGGTACTTCGGAATAGTCCACTTTCTTACCGATGTTCTCCTTGATCCTCTGTGCAAGGATCTCCGGGCTGGTCTGAGGGAAGCGCATCATAACCCCCGCCTTCTGCCTTTGCACCCGATTGGTGACATCGTTCATCTGCTCGCAGTGATGTTCGAAGGGGAAGTAGAGGAACGGTCGCTTCAGCGCCGTCAGCTCCAAGGTGGTCGTGCCTCCGCCAGCCGTGACCACCACGTCCGCCGCGGCCATGTGCTCGTAGAGCCTGGGAATGTATCCCTTGACCTCCACGCCCTCGGGCGCTTTAATTGCGTTCGTGGGGAGACGCGGGCCACACACCAGGACCATCCTAAGGTCGGGCAGGTCCCGCATGAGGATAGGATAGCTCTTCCCGCAGAGCTCCAGGAGGTCCCGCCCGGCGGCCGTGCCACCTATGGTGCAAATAACTAGAGGTCCCGGCCCATAACCTAGTTTATCCTTCCAGCGTTTCTGGTCCAGGTAGTCCTTCGGGTCGAAGTGGATAATGTAGCCAACGAAGTCCATCATCTTCTTGGCGAGCTCGCGTCTCGTCATCCCTGACTTGCTGAAAGGTACGTCTGCGATGTCCTCTGGGAGGCCCACCATGATATAATTTTCAGCGAAGGTTTTGTCCAGGTACATCATCATCGATTCTGACCATATCTTATTGAATACTCTGCAGGCCAGCCTATCCTTGAGGTTCCATGACATGGGGTCCATGCCGATGAAGTCCCCAATACCTACAAGCTTGAAGGTCTTCTTCGAAATGTCATCATGGAGGGCGGTGAAGAGGTCGTAGGTCTCATCGCCCACCACAAGATCATAGGACCCCTTGGCGATAGATCCCAAGAGCTTCTTCGCGTTCTCTGGCTGTCCCTTCCTGAGGTCGAAACCATGCACTCCTATGTTGAGCTTGTACCCTTTGCCCGAAGCGTCCACGTGGGCGTTGCCATAATCCAATTTCTCGGCCTCTGGCAGCACCTTCTCGCCCACTTCCCTGAGCACGTCACTGGCCGGATGGTCCGCCAGCCACTCTATTTGTGTATCCGGCTTGATCTTCCTTAACTCCTTGGCCATCTCTATGTCCCGGTTCACATGACCAAGCCCATGCGACCCGCTTATGAAGAGTATCTTGCTCATGGTCCCCACGCCTCAATGCCTTAATCTTACTCATTCCCAAGGTCGTTGTTGCTATCTCGCTGTAAGGTATTTATTTCTTGCGCATAAAAAGGATAATGTTATCCTGTTTGTAAAAAAAGCGAGGGAACTGAGCGAACCTGTTAATGACAAGATTTTCATGGCGTTCGCCACCTAGTCAGATGTCAATAAATGATATAGAGGAAGGTGTATTAAGGAGTATCTGGCCTACTCATTTTTAATAAATATTATCTAATTAGATAATACTAAAGAAGTCAATAATCGGCCCGAACCTTACGGCATCCCTAATAATTTCATAATGGGCATAAAATCGGCGTTTGCCGTAGATATTATATCGAAGACCGTAGTAAAAAGGATGTATCAGCACATTAAGAAATTCCCCTTTGGAGGTGTCTAATTGGCATTATACCTGCTGACCCATAGATGGAAGAAAGAAGATTTCAAGACCGTAGGGAGAAAGGTGATCGAATCAATGCCAGGCCTGCCGAAGGGCACAATGATGCTTTTCAGCTATGCTGACGCTCGACAGACAGGCGCTTGGTGCGTTTATGAGACTGAGCATCCGGACGAACTCGTCAAGTATTGGAACAAGACGGTTCCGGAAATGCATGATGTCGAGGCTATTCCTCTTGTACAGTTCTTCCCACCAGGCCCTGATTCGTATAAGTTAATCCACATGATGGCAACCCTCTAAGAATTCTTTAATAAAACCTCTTTCTTCATTTTTAGGAGAATAGATACAGCCCGAACCTCACGGCATCACCGACGACCACGGACGACGACCCCGCCTTTGAAACTACCTAATAAAATATGGATATAGTTTATTAAATTATTGACCCTAAGCTGGCCTACGACCGAAAGCTATATAAACCTGACATTTCAAAGAATTAACTATAACCCCCGTTTGGTAGTGCGAGGGGTGTAATTTGAACCAGCTTGTCGCAAACCGGAGCGAATCCTAGACACTTCATCGTCCTGGCCTCGATCGAAAGCAAACTCTATGAGTCATTCCTCCATTCACCTCATAAATCTAGGAAGTGCTAGCATGAAGGTCATCGCATTCAACGGCAGCCCGAGGAAGAAAGGCAACACCAACGCGGCTTTGGAGATGGTGCTGGAGGAGATCGAGAAGGAAGGCATCAAGGTAGAGCTCATCCAAATGGGCAGCGCCAACCTCCACGGCTGCAACGCCTGCGGCTCCTGCGGCAAGAACAAGGACGAGCGGTGCATAATCGACGACGACCTCAACGGTTGGATCCAGAAGATGAAGAAGGCGGACGCGATCATCATCGGCAGCCCTACCTACTTCGGAGGGCTGAGCGCTCAGACCAAAGCCTTCATCGACCGGGCGGGGTACGTGTCCAGGGCGAACGGCAACATGTTCAGGAGGAAGGTCGGGGCGGCCGTGGCGGTCAACCGTCGGGCAGGCTCGCTCAACACCTTCGACGAGATAAATCGCTTCTTCCTCATCGGGGAGATGGTCTTGGCCAGCTCCACCTATTGGAACGTGGTGAGCGCCCAAAAGCCCGGCGACGCCAAGGACGACGTCGAGGGCGTGGCCACCATGCAGAACCTGGGCAAGAACATAGCCTGGCTGGTCAAGAAGCTCAAGGGCTGAGAACCGACCGGGTGCTGCCGAGGCCTAGCTCTGGTCCGCTGCCAGCTGGATTATCGCGGACAGGTTCATGAGCAGCTTCCCCTCCGCCTTCCTCAGGTGCTCGGCGTAGGTCGACCGGGAGAGCCCCGCCTTCTTAGATAGATAGTCGAGGTCCGTCTTGGAGGGCTCCTCGAAGTAGCCTTGGTTACATGCTTCCGCCAAGGCCTTGACCTGGCGGTCGGTCATGCCCGCCAGGACGCTGGAGGACGCCAGCACCAGGTCCTCCGCCACCCCCTTAAGGCGCAGGGGCTTGAGGGAGAGCAGCTCGACCTTGGCACCCTTGGCCTCCAGGCTATTCACCGCATCAGCGATGCTCGTCTTCTCATGCGCGATCACGCGATAGTGCTCCCACCCGCCCTTGTAGATGACCGGTTCCTCGATCCAACCACCTGCCTTGGATATGGCAGAGGAGGCACCGGGCCCGCAGTCGCACTTCTGAGCCACGATGCGGACCACCTTCCCTTCCCTAATGGACGATCCGCCGACCTCCTCGCGCAGGAGCTCACCCTCGACCTGGGATGTAAGATCGGAATCGGGGGAGCTTACCTCGAAGACATGTGTGTTCAGGTTGCACCACATGGCGATAGCGGCCTCGGGGAACCGCTGGGTTAGACGGCTGTAGAAACAGTCGTGCACTAGCCGAATGCGGGCTTCATACGCAGGCATAATGAATACATTCGTACCCTGCGATATATGAATATAACCGCCCTAGGGCGGTGCTCTCTCGCGGCTAGATTGACAATTTTCTTTACTATTATCTAATTAGATAATACTGAATCGGACCGTTGCCACGAGCAATTATTAACGAGGAGCGTCATCGAATGCACGATGGCCAAGGAAGGTCTGGGACTGTTGCACGTGTACACTGGCGACGGCAAGGGCAAGACCACCGCCGCCCTCGGTCTGGCCATGAGGGCCACAGGCAGGGGCCTCAAGGTATTGATGATCCAGTTCATGAAGACCCCGGATGCCTACGCCGAGCAGTGGGCTCACCGGGAGCTGCCTGGCTTCGAGATAAGGCCCATGGGCCTGGACCGCCTGATCGACCGGGACGGACCCAGGCCCGAGGACATCGAGAGGGCCCAAGAGGGCTTGCGCATGGCCAAGGAGGAGATGTCCTCCGGGGATTGGGACATGGTCATCCTGGACGATGTCAACGTGGCCGTGAGGTGGGGATTGGTCCAGGAGGAACAGGTCCTGGAGGCCGTGAGGGCTCGTGCCAAAGGCGTCGAGGTCATCCTCACCGGACGTTACGCTCCAGCTTTGCTCATCAAAGAGGCGGACCTGGTGACGGAGATGCGCAACCTCAAGAGCACTACTTCGACAGGGGCATCTTGGCAAGGGAAGGAGTAGAGCGATGAGCCGGTCGCAAGTAAAATAGCCATCCCGCATCAATGGTTGCCTCTGGAAGGGAGAGATATGGTCGAGAGGCCGAAGGACGAGAAGAATATCGAATGCGCCCTCTGCGCCCCCTTCGAGCAGTCGGGGACCTGGCGGTGCGCGGACTGCGGGGCCATGAACGTGAACAAGTGGAAGGAGTGCTGGAAGTGCAAGTCCCCTCGCTTCAATCCGGCCGACTCACCAGCCAAGTCCAATGCCCTGTGAGGGTCTAACGTTTCGACGCCTCATCATCGCCAAGTGATCCTGAAGACTAAGCACCTCGTCGTCTAATGGATTTTGAGGGGCAACCCGATGCAGGGGCATTAGCCTTTGTACCCTCTCCCTCCTCGAAGTTATCGAGAGCGTCCACGACCTCAGGGAACATCTTCTGGTTCAACGAGTCGTTCAGGCATTTAAGTGTGATGACCAGTGGATCGTTCAGGTCTATGGTATAGAAATCCATGTTCCCTCTTCTCATCTTCTTGACCAAAATTCCCCATTGTTGGAACTTTGCTATTGTCACCATCGCTGAGTTGCGGGACATTCCAGCTACCCTTGAGAGCTCGCTCACGTTAAAATCGAAATCTGGCATTGACAATAACTTTTGAAGCGCCCTGAGCTCCTTGGTGTTTCCAAGAACGCCTTCGAAAGGTTTCCTTTCGTTCATATTTCACACTCGCATGGATTATTCCACTCTCTGGTTTATTTACTATTGCAATAGAATTAGCAGCACTGCCCAATATTTTTAGCAATCAAGGCAGGCGCCCTCTTCCACCTCGCCAGATTTCAAATCCGTGCTCTTGCAAAGCCCTGATTGCATCTCCAGTCGACGCATAATAATGCTTAGTTTTCTTCTTCTTGCATCCCAGGAATCCCCATCCTACCATTTCATCCAATTTTTTTTCGAGGTCTACGATCCTGCGACCCAGGTCCCGCTCCAAAGCTTTGAGGCTAATGGAGTGCTTTTCACTGAAGGCACGCTCGGTGTAAAAGTACTTCAGAATCGCAATATGGTCTGCGTGCAACCATTTATTCACTAATATAGCTCCTAAGGAGGCTGCTGGCTTGCATGCCTCCTTATCCAGGACAACCACTCGTTGACGACTTCTAACCAGCCATTACACGCAACCTCACCGCGTCATTTGCTCAACTGCTTCAGAAAACGTCTTATGATTGGTAGGTTGGTTACGAATCCGATGAAGCTAGCGATAACTGGTGCCTCAGGGCAGTTGGGTTCCTATCTCGTGGACCTCACAATGAAGTCGAACAACGCGGTCGGCATCGACACCAGGGAGTCGCCCTTCCCGAAGCACCGACCTAACATCGTGCACGAGGACATCCGCGACCTGGCGGCCATGAGGAAGAGGCTGAAGGGCTGCGAGACGGTCCTGCATTGCGCGGCGCAGGTCAGCGTGGTCAACTCCATCAACGACCCCATCAACGACCTTAGCACCAACGTGCAAGGCACGATAACCATGTTGCAGGCCGCGGCGGAATGCGGGGTGGGGAAGTTCGTCTACATCTCATCGGCGGCGGTCTATGGCGACCCGATCCAGGTGCCGATCTTGGAGTCCCACCCTTTGAATCCCAAGTCCCCCTATGGCGCCAGCAAGATGTCGGCGGAGCAGTATTGCCGCGTCTTCGCCGAGACCAAATCTCTTCCCTACGTGGTGGTAAGGCCCTTCAACTTCTACTCCCCCCGGGCGGATCCGATGTCTCCATACTCCGGCGTGATAACCAAGTTCGTGGAGTGGGCCAAGCGCGGCGAGCCCCTTTTGATCGAGGGGGACGGCGAGCAGACCAGGGACTTCATCCACGCTAGCGACGTGGCCAGGATGGTGCTTCTGGCAGCGAAGTCGAAGGCGTCGAACCTGACCCTGAACTGCGGCTCAGGGAAGGGAACGAGCGTCAACGAGCTGGCGCGGACGGTGGTCAAGGCGAGCGGAAAGAAGGTAGGGATCAAGCACATCGCGCCCCGGGTCGGCGATATTCGTCACAGCGTCTCGGACATGTCGAGCGCCAAGCGGGCGCTCGGCTTCGAGGCCAAGGTGAGCTTGGAGCAGGGCATAGGGTCGTTCTTCGAAGAGATATGATGTGGATTGTGGACTAGGGGGGATTAGAACTCACCCGAATGACTAGCTAACTGTCGAAAATGCACGAAATCGGGCAGATGATTGCTTTCGAGGATATGAGAGATAAGCAAACGCTTTCTCTCTTCATTCTGAATAGATCTGTCATCATAGCGTCTGGCTGGTCAGTTGGATGACAGATAGAAGGCAGTTAGAGGAGAGGAAAAAGGAGTTGGATGCGAAGAGCGCTCGCAAAGGTCCAAGCCCCATAGGTCTCTCTTGAGGGTTAAGCTAGATTATAGTGGTGGGCAATGCAATTTGCATCAGGTTCTTTGGAAATCATTATGAGCAATAAGCTCGAAAGAGACATCGGGTTATCCCCGAGGAGGTGAAAGCGTGAAATTCGTCTCTCTTATCAAGTTCAAGACAAAACCCACGAAGAAAAGCATCGAACAGAACATCAAGTGCATTAAGCATGAAACGGCGAAGGAAGGCGTGAAATGCATTGGCTATTATTACACGCTAGGGCGCTATGATGCCATTTTGATAATGGAAGCGCCTGACGAAAAGGCGGTCCTGAGGGCATCGATCAGACGAGGGGAGTGCATGGCAATTGAGACCCTAGTGGCCATTCCCGCCGAGGAGGCTAGGAAACTGATCAAGTGATAATGTCTGATCAGACATTGATTGGAGACGTACAAACCCCTTCCATTTCCCTTTTCAGAGGTCTAGGACGTATGGGGATACCGTGAGGTTCGGGCTGTAAGGATGAGCTAAGGCCATTTACTCTTTCTTTTACGCCAAACTAGAATTGACTGCCGATTAAGTCATCGACTGGCTTTTGTTCCCACGAAATACCTGATTCCCCAGAGAACCGCAAAAAAACTGCCAGCGTGGTACCGGAACCATGAGATGTCGCGCTTTTCAATTGTCCCTTCGAATGCAAGAAAGATGTGGCGACATAGCAATCCTATATAGTAGGCGACCGCTTGGTAGGGCTTTATACGGCCGGTCCGACCGAGGTTCAGGATGCCCGCTGAATTCCAGGAGTCATTCTCCCATAAGTCGGCTGCCTGGTGATTATGGTCGGAGTACACTCTTACTACCAACCACTTCTTTCCAGAGCCTAACACTCGTTGGGTTATAACCCAGTCTTCCCAGGCATTCATGTCTGAGATGTCCAGATCCAATATTAGGTTGCGACGGACAAGGGTGGCATTCGTGTATCCTCGGTCCATTGGATGTAGAGAATAGGAATCTTTTTTCTTGAATATGCGCTCATAACTGGCCAAGAAAGCGGAGCGATGGGGTTCGACGACGCTCAAGCACGGCGACCAGATCGCTCCCGTATCGTCGTCGATGAATCGTTCCATTCTTGCAAGAAAATTAGTCGTTACTATAATATCATCATCGATGAAGACGATCCATTCGGTATTACTCTCGCGGATTCCCTTCATACGCGCCGAGCCTAATGATACCAAGTCTCGCAATATGACGCATCCGTGGGATTTTGCGATCTCTATTGTTCCGTCCTCGGAGTCTCTGTCAATGATAATCGTCCTTGAGGGGTGAATCTCAGTTTCAATTGACTCCAGGGTTCGACCGAGCGTCCGAGCGCTGTTCCACGTAGGAATCACTACATCTACTGTGATACTCATATTAGCTCCTCTTGCCGCTTAATTGTCTGGCTCTGCGTCGTCTCATGTGAACGATTCCAATCTCATGTTATAAATCCCTTCTCCCCAGTTACTTTATATGATCCGTCGCAAAGGTCCGAAAGGCTTCGTTTAATTTCCTCCTTCGTCCATATTAATCGAATAATAGTTATCTCATTACTACGCATATTGAAGGCGGACAATAGATGAAAGTTGCACTAATAACAAATTACTGGAAGGACAGCAACGGTGGTGGTATCAAGAACTATGTTGTGAACCTCGCCGAGGCCCTAAAAAACAAGGGTATCGATATCAATGTACTTTTCCGAGAAGGTAACGATCCCGAGCAGTTCTACGGGGGGAGGAATAAGATTGGCTTCTCCTACGCTTGCTATCGGCATCTCAAGAAGATGCGCCCTGAGGTGATACATTCTCATGGAGCGTGGTACTGTCTTCTTCCCGGGGTAATCTTCAAGAAACTACGAGGGTGCACGCTGGTCTTTACATTCCACTCCGCGCCTGAAAGGAAATGGTCACTCCCGGTCAGGGTCATCTTCCAAATCCTCCTTAATAACTGCGATTGTGTGACCTTCATCTCGAAGGGGTTGCAGGAGCAGACTGTTGATGTCCATAATCTCTCGCTTGCGAGAACGGCAATCACCTATGGAGGGGTGAGGGCGAGTGATGTCTCAGAGGATGAGGTGGTAGCATTTCGCAGGCAATATGGTATTGATGATGATGCGATTGTTCTCCTAGCTCAGGGCATGACCGCCCATATCTTAAAGGCCAATGGTTTGAAACTTCTTATCCAGACTATTGGATTACTATGCATGAAATATCCGAAAATACTACTCATTGCAACGCGGGAGGGCAAGTGCTCTGAGGAGGTTAAAGCATTCACGCGAGAGATTGGAATGGAAGATAGGGTAATCTTTACAGGCAATTTGGAAAATCCCTATGTCCCGCTAAGGTTATGCAATTTGTATACACACATCACGATGGGTGAAGGAATGGGATTGGCTCTTCTAGAAGCCATGGCGATGGGAAAACCCATCGTTGCGACGTCCGTAGGTGGGATACCCGAGGCAATCACGGATGGACGTAACGGTCTCCTCGTTGCTCCAGAGGTAGATGCAATTGCGCAGAAGATTGACTCTCTCCTACGGAAGCCAGAATATGGGCAAGAGCTTGGGAGACAGGCCAAAAGGACAGTGGAGGAGCGATTTACATGGGAGTTGGCTGCAGAAAGATTTGTAGATGTTTATCAAAATAAATAATAACAGTCAAATAACATTGTTAATCCGAATTATTTTCATTTCTCAGGGCTTGTTGAAATGCCAATATTTAGCGCTAACACTTACTATTAGGCAGAGGTTGAGAACCCATCGGAATGCGGTAAGGTTCGGGATTCAAGAATGGATAATTAAGAGAATACGAGTACTGCCGGGGGCGCCGGAGCATAATATCACTCTATTATAGGGGAGAGAGGATACGACCCATCCATTCGTTTGGTCCTCCTGCCCCCGGCATAAGAAAGATCAAAATCCCAATATTTACGATGAGTGCTCCAAATATCAATTCATGAAATGCATTCTTCAGTCAGTCTAGTCATGTACCCAGCCTTCTTAGCTTAGAGCTCTGTTGATCCAGCCTTAAGAGGGTGAACCATGGTGAGGGGCGAAAGTGAGAAGCCCCTATCTCAAACGCCTAGATTTAGCATGTCGGCTACATAATGCGTCATAGAGGCAAAGGGGAATGCAGGCAACAAGGATAGCCAGAAGATGCGTCTGCCTGGCCATCCCATCGACAGGATGGGCAAGGTCAGGAAGGATGCCAAGAAGACCGATCCCCCCCCAACAGCAATGCAAATCCAAAATGCCCAAGCTCGCACCTTATGATATGGTCCAGACTGTAGGTTGCCAATACCTGCGATAGACCCATAGGGAATCGCCCCCCCCTCCAAATAGAATATAGAAAGCCACTCGAATTAATAATATTTTTTTATACTATATATTATCCATTTTGAAATACAAACTTCATCAGCATGAGTGTCGAATCAACATTATCTAAAATGATAATGATTAATATCGTCTTAATCTAAATAAACAATAAGTAACGATGGGTTGGCTGAGGATTATTGCCGGGGGGGCGTGGAATATAATGTCCCTCTTCCAAAGGGGGGAGAGGTATTGGAACCCATTCAGTATGTTTTGTCCTCCAACCCCGGCACTTTTAGAATAGTCCGTGAGGATGCCGTGAGATTCGGAAAATAGAATTATTACTAGCCAGGCTTCGTTTTTCATTCGGGTGTCCTTTGATCTTTCTTATCAATTTGACTAGACCATAACCCAAAATAAGCGATCATACGTAACGATAGGTGGATGTTAAGATGACAACAAAAAAGAAGGGCAGGCAGGGCTTTGGCGGTGGTCAAAAAATTAATGAGCCTAAAGGTAGCAGGGATGAGAAGAAGTCCCAGAAGAAGAGTAAAGGTAAGTGAGGATGATGCCATCGCGCACAGATACGATTAACTCGATGACCTAATGGGAATCCTAGATATTGAGGCAAGTTAAGCCTTAGGTAAGATTGTGGGGGTCCAAGAAATACTGGGATGCCGTAAGGTTCGGGCTCTGAGCTCAGCCTAGATGGTTCAGTGATGGGGCACTGAATAGAAAATGCCCTCAACGACCTCGATGCTCAACAGAATTCGGAAAAAATATGAAAGTGAACTAGTCCCTGACAGAGAAGCTGGAGTCGGAAACCGATAACGCCCAAGAAGGCCGACATCTCCATAAACTGGTGGCGCTAGTCTGGAGCCCATCAAGCCTATAAGCACGAGATGGATTTAAGAGGACTTAAGAGCCATTTAATCCGAGATCCCGAGCGCATAGCGACATCATGGCGGGATGCTTTGGCGCGAGCCTGGATAACATGAGATAGCTAGGGACATAGTGGCCCTATACGATAGCATCAAAAAAAAGGAGGGAGGTTTGTGAAGGAAACCCCCTTCATTTCCAAAAATAAATATCAATTCATTCAGATTTGGCCTACCTCCTTGTTAATCATTGGATAGGATGTTATTTATATTTTTCTAATCATATTTATAATTATCAATTCTGATAGAGATGAATCTGAACGCCTGAACCATGACCTGGTTAGTACCATTCTTCTTCTTTTTTTGAGGTTGCAGTGAGGTTCGGTTCGATCTCCTTTTGGTCACCACTGACTACTGCCCGATCTAAGACCTGAATGTCTGGGGTTTCAGTTTATCAAATCATTCGGTCGATTTGACCAGATGTAAGTGAAAGGTGGTTAATCGCTAATCTGGGCTCCGTACCACAGATTTACATAGGCACGCGCTTCTTCCTTGCTACATCGTGGTCGTGAGCATGAGCGAGGGCGTCAAGAAGGCCGAGGATGAACCGAGGATCAAGGTGAGCAAGGACGGGCCGTATATGGTCAGCGGCAACGTCCCCTTGATGGAGCAGATGGTGGTTGATGACGACGGCGTCCCCTGCTCCTGGAAGGAGGGCAAGAGGTACCCCTTGCAAAGGTCCTATGCCCTCTGCCGATGCGGCCAATCCAAGAGGAAGCCCTTCTGCGACGGCACGCATGTAAAGATCAAGTTCGTCGGCACCGAGAAGGGGAGGGGCAGGTTCGCGGAGAAGGGGACCGAGCTGTTCGAAGGCCCGGCGTTGGATCTTGTGGACATCCGACCCTATTGCTCGAGGGCCAGGTTCTGCCACCGGGGCAAGGGGGTGTGGAGGCTCACCGCCGAATCGGACGACCCCGATGCCAGGAAGTTGGCCATCGAGATCGCCTCCAACTGCCCCGCAGGGAGGCTGGTGGTGAGGGACGCGGCCTCGGGCAAGGACATCGAGCCGGAGCTGGAGCCCTCCGTCGGGGTGATAATCGACCCGGCCAGGGAGGAGGAGGGGCCGCTATGGGTCCGGGGCGGTATCCAGGTGGAGGGAGCGGACGGCTTCCTCTATCAAAGGAGGAATCGGATCACCCTCTGCCGCTGCGGGAGGTCCCAGATCATGCCCTTCTGCGACGCATCTCATGCCGTGAGATGACATTGCTCGTAACACCTTTCACCTCGATTTATGCGCCATCCAGACTTACGTTCATAATCTGAAAAAAAGGCAAAGAATCAAATACTGAGTTCCTCAATTGCATCAACTCAATAAGCTCCGCAAGGAGGTGTAAGAACATGTCCTGTGGGAAGTGTGGCACCGACAAGAAGAAGAAGGATGACAAGAAGAAGAAATAAAATGCCTTTCATCTAAATGACTAAACTGGCGACAGGGCCTGGATGTAAATGCCCGTTGTCGCCTGCTTCCTTTAATTTCCTGGTTTCTAGAGGTTTGTTTTAGTAAGTTGACCAAAGATCATCTGGTTCCTTCTGGCGAGGACTTGACCTCCGCCCCCTTCACCACCAGGTAGATGGCCAGGAACACCATTGCCGCGCCCAGGAGCATCGCCCAGGTCAGCGGCTCGTCCAGGATCACCACGGCCAAGAAGACGGCGAAGGCCGCCTCCGAGAGGATGACGGTGCTGGAGGCCACCATGCCGATGTAGGGGAGCCCCCAGACCCACATCAGGGTCGGGACCGCGGTGCAGAGAGCGCCTGCATAAATGATCAAGGGCACCATGGTCGGGTCCACCCCCGAGCCGTCACCGAACAGCAGGTACATGGCGAACAAGGGCAGGGGGGTGAAGAGGTGGATCGTCAGCACCCATTGGTCGAAGGTCATGTGGCGCAGGGCGAACTTGGATAGTATGTAGGTGAGGGCGATGCAGGTCGTTGCCACCAGCAAGAGCACGTCCCCGAGGATTTGCCCTCCATCGAGAGATGAGAATTCCAGGTTGGTGGTCAGCACCACCAGCCCGAGCATCCCCAGTCCCAGGCCCACCATGCGCACCTTGCCCAATCGGTCATGGAAGATGAGCACCGACAGCGGGGCGACGATGAGCACGTTCGCGCCGATTATCAAGGCGCCGGTGGAGGCCGTGGTGAGCTCGAGTCCAGTATAAAGGCAGGCGAGGAGGACGAAGGTCACCAAGGGCGCGGCCCATGCCTCCCACCTCTTGAATATGGTCCAGGTGAACGTCCCTCTTATGAGCGTGTAGGCCAGCACCACCAGGGCACCTATGCTTATCGCCAGCGCGGAGTAGAGGAAGGGGTCGAGGTCGGTCAGGCCCGCCTTTATGACCACGTAGGAGGAGCCGAGCAGCAGGGAGGAGAGGAAGGTGACCGCCAGCCCTTTCCTCCGGGATCCCACGTCGGCCTTTCCGTACTCGTTCACTCTCTCCCACCTATATGTCCGGTTGCGTCGAACGTGTAACCTGGATAAATGCCTATGCCATGCTCTCAGGCCTAGGATTGAAAGTGCCCCCTGCCCGGCCCCGATGCCCTTTCAAGAGCTGGGTGGAGCTTCAAAGCCAGGGACGTTCTCCGTTCGTGTCAACCCGTGCCACGACAGATTTATCTAATGCACAATCGAGTCTTATGGCAAGGGGATTGTTGTGACATTCAGGAACGAGCTCACTTGGATCAACGCCGTCAAATCTAAGAGGGAAGCAGATTTCCATTCCCGGTACGAGAAGGCCGTGGAGAAGGTCTTGGACGAGGTTAAGAAGCCAGCCCTCCATGAGAACATCATCGGCGGGCGCCGCACGCATGGCCGGAAGAGCGCCCCCAAGGCCAGCCCGAACGACCGGGAGATCGTCCTGGGGGAGTTCCAGCAAGGGACGAGCGAGGACGTGAACGCCGCCATGAAGGCCGCGGCCACCGCCTTCGACGTCTGGTCCGAGACGGACTACGTCGAGCGGGTGCAGGTGTTCGAGCGGGCGGCCGAGCTCCATCAGAGGAACAAGTTCGAGCTGGCGGCGGCCCTCTCCTTGGACAACGGCAAGAACCGGTACGAGGCGTTGGCCGACATCGACGAGGCCATCGACTTCCTGAAGTTCTACGCCGGCCAGATGCGCCTGAACGACGGCTTCGAGAACATGCTGTCGGTCGCCTACGAGGACGAGAGGTCGTACTCGATGCTCAGGCCCTACGGCGTCTGGTCCGTCATCTGCCCCTTCAACTTCCCGGTGGCCATAAGCATCGGCATGGCCTGCGGTGCCATGATCACCGGCAACACCGTGCTGATCAAGCCCTCCTCGACCGCGCCCTTCGCGCTGTACCGGTCGTTCCAGCTGCTGGAGCAGGCCGGCCTGCCGCCCGGCGTGGGCAACTTCATCGCCGGCAGCGGCAAGGAGGTCGGCGCCGCCATGACCTCCCATCCTAACGTGGAGGGCATCGTCTTCACCGGCTCCAAGGACGTGGGCTTCGAGATCCTGCGCTCCTCGCTCCGATCCCACCCCATCCCGGTCATAGCGGAGATGGGCTCCAAGAACCCGGTCATAGTCACGAAGAACGCCGACCTGGAGTATGCGGTCAAAGGGGTCATCGGCTCCGCCTACGGCTACGGGGGGCAGAAGTGCTCCGCCTGCTCCCGGGTGTACGTCCACCGCAGCCTCCTGTCCAAGTTCGAATCGATGCTGGTGGAGGGCGTCAAGCTGCTCAAGGTCAACGACCCCATAGAGAGGGATAGCTCCTTCGGGCCCGTAATCGAAGAAAGCAAGGTCAAGGATTACCAGGACGCCGCAACCAAGGGGGCGAGGGACGGGAAGCTGCTGTGCGGGGGGAAAAGGGTCATGGAAGGGAAGCTGGCCCGCGGCAACTACGTGCAGCCGATGGTCATCTCCGGGCTGCCGCCCGAGCACGAGCTCGTGACCAAGGAGCTATTCCTGCCCGTCCTCTGCACTCAGCCTTTCGATACACTGGAGGAGGCGATCGACAAGGCCAACTCCTCGGTCTTCGGCCTCACCGCCGGGATATTCACCGAGGAGGATGCGGAGGCCGAGCTCTTCTTCAGGAAGATACAGTCGGGGGTCGTGTACGCCAACCGCAGGAGGGGGGCGTGCACCGGCGCCATGGTGGGGGCGCAGGCCTTCAGCGGCTGGAAGGCCTCTGGCTCTACCGGCAAGGGGACGGGGAGCTTCTACTACCTGCAACAGTTCCTCCGGGAGCAGACCAGGACCGTCGCCTGGTGAGGGCCAGGCTCAGTGAGGTCCGGGCCGGGACAGGTGTCGGGGCCCTCGGCTTCACGGCCGAGGAAGTTGTGAGGAAATGCCCGATATCTGAGCTTGTGGTGCCGTGCTGAGATAGGGTTGGATGTCCAATCCTCAGTCACCCCACAGCGTGACGTATCTCTCTCTTAATGCTCTCCATTTTATCCTTTTCAATCTTGGTTTATCTATTCACTCAGAACGTTTTATTATACAGGTCCTCGTTCACCAATCTATACCTTACCTTTGTTACCAGACTTTAACAATTGCCGGGGTGCCAGAGCAAAAATGGAGTGGATCGCAAGTCCACGTACGAAGGTGCAACTCCTTTCCCCGGCTCTTCTATTATTCCTACTCGTGCATTCTTAATACGCAAAACGAATCTCGATAGGTCGTTCTTTTATTGTAGCTAAATAGCCCCTGCCATATCCGACATTTATAGTTTCATTGCGTTCCTTTTATTCCTTGCTGCATTCTCAAGAGAATACTCTCGCTAGAGAGGCAATGCGGGCCACCTAGAATGCCTCTGAAAAAAAGGCATAGATTCTGCCTTGTTCAAGCCCGTCCCTGCAATAAAAGGCTTGAAAGAAATTGATGGGTTCTTTATCTAAAAAAGGATTGCTGGCATGTAAAAAAAATCTCGAAACGAATTCAAGGTTCTTGCTCTTAACATTATCCAAAGAGATAATCACGATTGATATTTAGGTTGAGCGATTTAAATGCAAAATTACCGAATGAACCAATTGAGATGCCAAAAGTATCTAAACGCATTTATGCAAAGAGGCTCAAGCTAATATTGGCCATTGTTTGCGTAGCAATAATTGTAACATCATCCACAATTGCATTGGTCCTCAATATATCGGTAGAGGCCGGCAACTCAGCAATCTCCTACACCGTGAAAAAAGACCCTAATAGCGTTGTCGTGGAAGAGAACGGCAGGGTCAAGGTCATAGCTGGGAAAACAATTGTGATGAGCAACAACGGTCGCGCTGCATTCTCTTCCATTAATTCAAGCAAGGCCATTCAGTGGGCCATCGATCATGCATCACCGGGCAAGGCTATCCTCATTCTTGCTGAAAGATATGTTCTTAACAGCGGCATCTTCATCAAATCAGGAGTGACCCTCATTGGAGAGGGAGACAGGACAGTACTCGAAAATGGCGAATTGGATGTATATGGTTCAAATGTAGTCATCAAGTCCCTTAAAATGGAAGGTAAATGCCATATCGTCATAGCTTCGAATAAGGGCAAACTCTCCAATATCAACATCGAAAACGTGTTTGCATCCAGCGTTGCCACTCAGACCGTTTTCTCGGTGATCGCCGATACCTACGAGGTATCCAATGTAAAGTTCATTAAGAATACTGTGACGAACAGTTCAGCCTATGGATTTAGGCTGTTGGGGAATGCCTTGATAAGTGATGTTTTTTTCGATTCCTGTAAAGCAGTTGGATTGGGCCTATATGATCGCCCCGATGATTGGGTGGCAGGTTTTGACCTAGTTAATACAAATGTAAGGAACATCACGGTTTTACGATCCGAATCGTCCAACAACTGGGAGAACGGATTTCGGGCATATTCGGCAAACTCTAAGGCCACCGTTTCAAAAACAAACGTCATAATCCAAGATTGCATCGCCAACAACAACGGTCAGAAGCCTGGTTTTAAGGATGGCTATGGCTACCTGGTAGACCCCGATGTGAAGCTGATCGAAAGCACCGGCGTGGGTAACCTGGGTGGTCTTACCAACTTACCGCCTAAGTTGACGGCCTCGATCTCGGCCAATCCAACTTCATTGCAGTCGAGTGAGCTCTCTGAGGTCACAGTCCATGTTACCGACGGTAATGATCCGATGGAGGATGTGGCGATTTCATTATCATCCGACAACGGCGGGGCCTTCTCCTGGCTGACCTATATGGGCTCGGGGGACTACACCTTCACATATACTGCACCAATTGTGACGTTCCAGACCTCATGCCATATCACCGCTGACGTCTCCAAGATCGACTATAATCCTGATACCGTCGGGATTGACATCGTGGTCGACTCGGCCACGCCATCCACGGTGCCAGCGGCTCCGATCCTAGTAGCAGCCACGCCGGGCAATTCCCAGGCAGTCCTCCTTTGGACGGCACCTTCCAGTAACGGCGGCTCTATCATCACCGGCTACAAGGTCTACCGGGGAACCAGCTCCGGCAGCGAGAACCTCCTGACCACCCTCGGCGACGTCCTCACCTACACCGACACCGGCCTCACCAACGGCCAGACCTATTACTACAAGGTCAGCGCTATCAACTCGGTCGGAGAGGGCCCTCAGTCCAACGAGGCCTCGGCCACACCCGTCAGCGTGCCCTCTGCCCCGCAGAACCTCATAGCTATCGCAGGCAATGCCCAGGTCACCCTGACCTGGTCCGCTCCAGCGAGCAACGGCGGCTCCTCCATCACCTTCTACAATGTCTACTGCGGCACCACTTCGGGGGGAGAGACCCTCTTGACGACCCTCGATAACGCGCTGACAGTAACTAATACTGGGTTGACTAATGGCCAGACATATTACTATAAGGTCAACGCTGTTAACTCCAAGGGAGAGGGCGCCTTCTCTAGCGAAGTGAGCGCTACCCCATCCACCATCCCTTCCTCTCCTCAGAGTCTTGCAGCCGTTCCAGGTAATAACGAGGTCGTCCTCGCCTGGTCCACCCCCTCGAGCAATGGAGGATCTCCAATTATTGCCTATAGGATATTTAAGGGCATCACGTTGGGTGGGGAAACCCCCCTCACAACCCTCGGCAACGCCCAGACCTACACCGACACCGGCCTCACCAACGGCCAGACATACTACTACAAGGTCAGCGCTATCAACTCGGTCGGGGAAG